>NZ_QUIK01000008.1:0-1326 GCF_003480105.1 Clostridium sp. AM42-4 | reverse complement strand
GCGCCGTCAGGCGCACCTCGTAAAAGAAGCCGGACACTATCCTTCAGTATCCGGCTTCTTGCTGCGAATCTTCTGGCACCTTTAGCTCTGATAAACAAACAGACGGTTCATTCCCTCCTGCCACGGGTATTCGAATTCCAAATATATGATTTCTTTCCCAAAACGTGTAAATTTTTCTTTCCAAATACATTGCCGGATAATGTCCCAGCTTTTTTGATAGCTTAGCATCTGTTATCTTTACCGGTTTGGAGGAAACGGAACCGCTTATTTTTTTTCTTCATAAATCTCCCTCTTCATCACTCAGATACAGCTGCGAAAAAATAGTTTGGTAAATCTCATCCATATCTTCTTCCATATCCACAGACTCACAGAACCCGTAAAGATAGGTATAACTGTCAGTATCCACAGCAAATACCGTCCATTTCCTGGTATCCTCGTTCTCACCTGCGGTGTACGTTACGATATAAACCGGATAAGTCAGGTTCTCAGTATATTTCTCATTTGCTTTTGCAGATAGCAGTTCACAGGTATCCGTATCACTTAATGACAGGGCGCAGGCTGTCAGATAATCTTCCAGATCCTGCACCTACGGGGCAAACCGGGTCGGCTCTGCCGTATTTACTATAAGGATCTGGCCATCTTGTGTGAAATCCTCATAGCGGTACGTTCCATCCTCATTGTTTTCCGTTCGAAGGTTCTGCATATTGGTAAAGGGAAGCGCTCCGCCCATCAAAACAGGAATACGTTCACTCGGGATCAGATCCCCGCGGCCATCATCGTTCAGAGCATAGAGCTCCATAATTTTTTTGTCACAGACTACCGCATCATAGGCACTGTCCACAAACACAGGAACGCTGATATCCGGCGGTGTAAAAATCAAAAAGCTGCCATTTTCCAAAATTGTCGCGGTATCAGGGTCATAGTTCGGATTTACCGGCTTTTCATCCTCACAGTAAAACTGAACCTGAAAACCTCTGTCCAGTTCTTCCACCGTATATTTTCCCAGATCGATCTTAATGCTTTCGCCTTGGGCCAGTGTTGTCTCCAGGCGGTTCTCTCCCCAGTCTTTCCCATCCGTTTCTCTAATACGGATGTCTTCCGCAGGATATGTAGTACGGTTCACTACGGTGATTTCAAGTGGCTTTCTTCCTCCACCGCAGGCAGCAAGTCCAGGACACACTGCCAGTGTGATTACGGGAAATAAATTACTTTTCCATTTTTTCATCCTGCATTCCTCCTCTATTGGCTAAATGATAGGATGCAATTTCCTATCATATAAAAAAGGGGCTGTCGCACTAACGTGCGGCAGCTCATTTTATATATCCA
>NZ_QUIK01000007.1:164948-171276 GCF_003480105.1 Clostridium sp. AM42-4 | reverse complement strand
GCTGCCGCCCAGCAAAAAATATTTGCTAGTGCGACAGCCCCTTTTTTGTGGTATGATAAAAATGGAAAAGAACTGACACAAGAAAAACTGATAATCAGAGAGAATAGATATTTGGAGGAAATCATGACAAACGAAGGGAATGTTCCGGCTGATAAACCGGTATACTACATTTTAGATAACTGTACCCGCTGTGGACGCTGCGCCCAGAAGTGTCCGCTTCACGCGCTGGTTCCGCGCCAGGGGCATTACCGGATCGATCTGCGTTTTTGTGATGGCTGCGGAATCTGCTATGACATCTGCCCGATCGGGGCAGTGGCGAAGGAGTAATCATGTATCTATGTATGGACCTGAAATCGTTCTACGCATCCGTGGAGTGTGTGGACCGCGGCTTAAATCCGCTGACGACCAACCTGGTAGTAGCGGATCCGTCCCGCACGGAGAAGACCATCTGCCTGGCGGTTTCCCCATCCTTGAAGGCATACGGGATTGGAGGGCGTGCCAGGCTGTTTGAGGTGATCGAACAGGTGCGTCGTGCCAATGCGAAGCGGAGAAGCCTTGCTCCAGGCGGCAGATTTACCGGATCTTCTGCACAGGCGGATGAACTGGCAAAGCATCCGGAATATCAGATCGATTATCTGATCGCACCGCCGCGTATGACCCACTATATGAAAGTGAGTACCCAAATTTACGATATCTACTTAAAGTATGCTGCGCCGGAAGATATTCATGTCTATTCGATTGATGAGGTGTTTATCGATCTGACAAAGTATCTGCCAGCGGCAGGCTGTACGGCGCGGGAATATGCCAAACGGATCATGCAGGAGATTTTTGCAAAAACAAAGATTACCGCGACGGCTGGGATCGGCACCAATCTGTATCTGGCAAAGATTGCCATGGACATTGAAGCGAAGCACATTCAGCCGGATGAAGATGGAACCCGCATTGCAGAGCTTGACGAGATCAGCTACCGTAAAAAACTTTGGACGCATCAGCCCATCACCGATTTCTGGAGGGTTGGCCGCGGTTATGCGGCAAAGCTGAAGGAACATGGTATGCTGACGATGGGCGATGTCGCGCGCTGCTCCATTGGAAAGCCAGGAGATTATCACAATGAAGAACTGCTGTACCGTTTGTTTGGCATCCATGCAGAGCTTCTGATCGATCATGCCTGGGGCTATGAGCCATGCCGCATGGAGCATATCAAGGCTTATAAGCCGGAAAACAATAGTGTTGGTTCCGGGCAGGTGCTGCATTGTCCGTATACGGCACAGAAGACGCGGCTCGTGGTCAAAGAAATGGCAGACCAGCTTTCATTACAGCTGGTGGACCAGGGACTTGTGACAGACCAGATGGTCTTAACAGTAGGTTATGATATTGAGAATCTGACGGATCCAAAACGCAGCGGTTCCTATCGTGGTGAAGTTATGAAGGACCGGTATGGCAGAAGCATTCCAAAGCATGCTCACGGAACGGAAAATCTGGGGTGTTTTACTTCCTCGACCCGGCAGATCCTGGATGCAGTTTTGGCATTGTATGACCGCATTATCGATGAAAAGCTTTTGATCCGGCGGGTGTATCTGACTGCAAATCATGTCATGTCGGAGACTGAAGTGAAACGGGAACCGGTGGCCGAACAGCTTGATCTTTTTACCGATTACGCGGCCCTGGAACAGAAACGCCAAAAGGAGCAGCAGGAACTGGAACGCGAAAAACGCCTGCAGCATGCGATGCTGGATATCAAGAAAAAATTCGGAAAAAATGCGATCTTAAAGGGCATGAATCTGTGTGAAGGTGCGACGGCAAAAGAGCGCAATGACCAGATCGGAGGGCACAAGGCATAATGACAGATTTTTCAAAATATGAAGATATGCTGTATCTGAAACGTCCGGTGTCGCGCAATCATCCGCCGATGGATCTTAAGGACCGTGCTGCCCAGTTCTCCCCATTTGCAGCGTTGACAGGTTATGGTGATGCAGTGAAGGAGACTGCACGGCAGACCGAGCAAAGGCGCGAGTTGGATGAGTATGAGAAAGCAGCACTGGATGAGCAGCTGCGGGAGCTGGAAGCGCAGCTGCAGAACTTAGAAAACGGGAAAAATCAGGCAGCTCCAAGGGTCACTGTCACCTGCTTTATTCCAGATGAATACAAAGCAGGAGGTGCTTACCGCACGTTCACTGCTGCAGTTAAAAAAATCGATCATGACAGGCGGGGAATCATTTTGCAGAATGGGACACAGGAAGGAGAATGTGTGCTGTTGGATGATATCCTGAAACTGGATATCCATATGGATTTCGATTCCCGGATATGATAAGATAATAGATAAATTTGAAACAGAAACGGGGTGGAGCAGATGCCATGTACGATCGGAATCGGAAAGCAGGATTTCGCGTCCCTGCGGGAAGGCAATTATTTCTATATTGATAAAACAAAACTGATTTCACAGTGGTGGGAGTCAGGAGATTCGGTTACGCTGATTACCCGCCCTAGGCGGTTTGGAAAAACGCTGAATATGAGTATGCTGGATTGTTTCTTTTCAAAACGGTATGCAGACCGCTTTGATCTTTTTAGCGGTCTTGAGATATGGAATGAGGAGAAATATCAGAAGCTTCAGGGAACTTACCCGGTTATATTTTTAAGTTTTGCGGATGTAAAGCAGAATTGTTATACGGACACAGTTCAGAAAATCCGGCATATTATTGGCGATACTTATCGTCAGCACCGTTATCTTCTGGATACAGCGTGCTTTGCGGACACAGAAAAACAGCAGTTTATAAAAGTAATGAACTGTGAAATGGATGATGTGACAGCTCAGGATGCCCTGAAAAATCTGTCTTATTACCTGCACCATTTCTGGGAAAAGCGTGTGCTCATATTATTGGATGAATACGATACCCCCATGCAGGAGGCATATGTGCATGGGTACTGGAACGAATTTACTTCCTTTATCCGGAGTCTGTTCAATGCGACATTCAAAACAAACCCGTATCTGGAACGTGGAATGATGACGGGAATTACCAGTGTTTCGAAGGAATCTGTCTTTTCGGATCTGAATAACCTCAGTGTAATCACAACCACCTCGAAGCGGTATGCAGACTGTTTTGGCTTTACGGAAGCAGAGGTATTTGCATCTCTGGAACAGTTTGGTCTAATAGAGCAAAAAGAAGAAGTGAAGCGCTGGTATGATGGCTTCACGTTTGGATCAAAGCGGGATATCTATAATCCGTGGTCCATCACGAATTTCCTGCGGGAGAAAACATTCATGGCCTATTGGGCAGCAACCAGTGGAAATACGCTGATTAACAAGCTGATCCGGACGGCATCTGCGGAAATAAAGGAAGGCATGGAGGATCTGCTTCAGGGAGGAAAAATTGTGGTAACCTTTGATGAGCAGATTGTATTTGACCAGCTGGATCATGTGCAGAACGCAATCTGGAGTCTGCTTGTGGCCAGCGGGTATTTACGGGTGGAGCAGGTCGAATATCGCAGAGCCTGGAGAAAACCGTGGTATCATCTGATGATCACAAATCTGGAAACGCTGGGGATGTTTTCTGATATGTTTTCCGGATGGTTTGAAAATTCCGGAACCAATTATAATGCGTTCATCGAGGCTCTTTTAAAGGGAAATATAAAAGAAATGAACGCCTATATGAATGATGTGGCTCTGACTACTTTCAGCAGCTTTGACACAGGAAATCATCCGTCTGAGCGGACACAGCCGGAGCGCTTTTATCATGGCTTTGTGCTTGGGCTTCTGGTGGAGCTGCGGGATGCTTATCTGATCCGGTCCAACCGGGAGAGCGGACTGGGGCGTTATGATGTGATGCTGATTCCACAAAAACCGGAATTTGATGGCATCATTCTGGAGTTTAAGGTTCGTGATGTGGAAGAGGAAACTTCTCTTGGGGATACGGTTCAGGCGGCATTGAAGCAGATTCAGGAGAAACAGTATGACCGGGAACTGATTGCCCACGGTGTATCGGAAGACCGGATTCGCTGTTATGGATTCGCGTTTGAGGGTAAGCGGGTGCTGATCGGAACAGATTGATATGATGAAAGAAAGCGCAATCAGAAAAAGGACAAACCTATGACACTGACACAATTAAAATACATCGTGGAGACCGCTGAGGCGGGGAGCATCAGCAAAGCTGCGGAGCGGCTCTACATTTCCCAGCCGAGCCTGACTGCGGCAATCCGGGAACTGGAGCACGAATTTGGTATTACCATTTTCCAGCGGACTAACAAGGGCATTCTTCTGACCACGGAGGGGGAGGAATTTCTTGGCTATGCAAGACAGGTGATCACCCAGACCAGACTCATGGAGGAGCGCTATGCGGGCGCAGCGCCGGTGCGCCACCAGTTCTGTGTATCCACCCAGCATTATTCCTTTGCGGTGGAGGCGTTTGTGGAACTGTTAAAGACGTATGGCGGGGAAAGCTACGACTTTCGTATCCGGGAAACGCAGACCTACGAGATCATCGAAGATGTCGCGAAGCTGAAAAGCGAGGTCGGGGTTCTTTATCTGAACCAGTTCAATGAAACGGTTTTGCGAAAGACCTTTAAGGAACATAACCTTAAGTTTGAACGACTCTTTCTCGCGAAGCCCCATGTCTTTGTCGGGGCGAAAAATCCGCTGGCGGAACAAAAATCAGTGACACTGCAGGATCTGGAGGATTATCCGCGGTTGTCGTATGAGCAGGGAGACCACAATGCGTTCTATTTTTCGGAGGAAATCTTGAGCACGCTGGAGAGCAAAAAAGATATCCGGGTGTGCGACCGTGCGACACTGTTTAACCTGCTGATCGGGCTGAATGGTTATACCATCTGCAGCGGTGTGATCAATGAAACACTGAATGGAAAGGATATTGTTGCGGTTCCTCTGGAAGCGGAAGATTATATGGAAATCGGGTATATCACCCACAAACAGGTTGTGCCCGGGAAGTTTGCAGCACATTATATCGAAGCGTTAAAGCGGTTTGCTATAGACTAAAACTATGACAAACCGCTTTTTTTCAATATTTTACAGAAACGGAAAATACGGGTATGATAAGTGCCATGAACAGATAAGGAGAACACCGACCATGAGCAAATATACCCCGTTTCGTTATGACTATGTAGGAAGTTTTTTAAGACCAGATTATTTAAAGAAGGCACGCGCTGATTTTGAGGCAGGTACGATCACCGCAGAGGAACTGAAAAAGGTAGAAGATACCGCGATCACGGATTTGGTAGAGAAGCAGAAAAAAGCCGGATACCATGTGATCACAGATGGAGAATTCCGCCGTGCTACCTGGCATCTGGATTTCATGTGGGGCTTCAACGGCGTGGGGCACAGCGCGACCGAGAATGGACTTCCATTCCACGATGAGGCAGCCAAGATCGATGATACCTTCCTGACCGGAAAGATTTCTGTTGAGCATCATCCGTTTGTTGAGCATTTCAAATTTGTGAAAGCGCTGGAAGATGAGAATACTGTGGCAAAGCAGACGATTCCGGCACCGGCTCAGTTTTTAGAGCAGCTGGTCATGCCGATGAACATCGAGGATACCAGAAAGATCTATCCAAACGATGAGGAACTGATCGCGGATCTGGTAGCTGGTTACAAAAAAGTGATTGCAGACCTGTATGCAGCAGGCTGCAGAAATATCCAGCTCGATGACTGTACTTGGGGTTGTTTTGTAGATCCGAAGGCGAGAATGTTCTTCGGTACGGATGATGCAGGACTGAAAAAGCTGCAGAAAGAATTCTTAGAGATCAATAACCTTGTGATCGAGGGAAAACCGGAAGACCTGGTGATTAACACCCACATCTGCCGTGGAAACTTTCATTCTACCTGGGCCTGCACCGGCGCATACGATAAGGTCGCAGAACTGGTATTTGGAAAGGAACAGGTCAATGCCCTGTATCTGGAATTTGACGATGCACGTTCCGGCGGATTCGAGTGTCTGTCCCACGTATCTGAAGACAAGAAGGTGGTTTTGGGACTCATTACGACTAAATCCCCGAAGCTGGAGGACAAAGCAGCTGTGATCGCAAGAATCCATGAAGCAGCGAAGTATGTTCCGTTAGACCGTCTGTGCTTAAGCCCGCAGTGCGGCTTCGCATCCTGCGAGATCGGCAATAAGCTGACCGAAGAAGAACAGTGGGCAAAGCTTGCGCTGGTGAAGGAGATCGCAGAGGAAGTCTGGGGATAATAGAACAATTTAAGTATCGACAAGGGCCGTGTGAGTTGCCTTTCGGCAACTTACACGGCCCTTGTCATATACTTAAATTGTTATTTTAAAATTTCGCAGCGTGATTTGCATTTTTGTAGATTTGGCAGATGTCTTCC
>NZ_QUIK01000007.1:0-164938 GCF_003480105.1 Clostridium sp. AM42-4 | reverse complement strand
CGGCAACTCACACGGCCCTATTAAAGTGAAATAAATTTATTAGTTCGCAGCAGTGGTCTCCTCAGCTGCTTCCTCAGAAGTCTCCTCCTCGGAAGACTCTTCAGCCTCGTCAGATTCCTCCTCAGAAGCATCCTCAGCCTCAACAGACTCCTCCTCAGAAGCCTCTTCCTCAGAAGACTCCTCAGCCTCGGCGGACTCCTCTGCAGTAGTCTCCTCTACAGTGGTCTCTTCTACAGTAGTCTCTGCAGCAGTGGTCTCCTCTTTGGTGCCGCCGCAAGCGGTGATTCCCATAGCTACCACAGCAGCAGCTACAACAGCGATCATGGATTTGTTAAATACTTTCTTCATCATAATTTTTTCCTCCTCTGTCCCTTAGGACAAGAATATACTATAGCGGGAAAATGTGTCCAAATTATGTTCGAAAAATAAAAAAATATAAAAGTTCTTATTAAATTATTAAGAAAAAAGGAAAATATATTGTATTTCTTGCGCAATTGCAATAATTTACCAGTTATGCTATGCTGATTAAGATATAATTTTTACAAAATGAAAGGTTTTAATTTATGAAACCTGATCCGTTTTGAGACGGAAGGACTGGACTTTGTCATGACAGCCATGTTTGCCGTTATCTTTTTAGAACAGTGGTTAAAAGACAAGCACCACATCAGTGCCTGGGCAGGTCTGATTGCCAGTGTGGGCTGTCTGGTCGTCTTTGGCCCGGACCAGTTTTTGATTCCGGCGATGATCTGTGTGCTATATGGTGCTGGTGCAGATTGTGTTCTAACAAAACTGAAACAAAACAGAACTTATGTTCGAAAATACTGTACTTTTTATGAGACATATGCTATAGTAATATTTATAGAAGAGTTGAAACAACAGATCATGTATCAGAATGCTTAGCATCGCAAATAGCACAATTACTCGGGTTACCATGTGCAAAGTTTGAGTTAGGCGTTTATCATGGGCGTGAAGGCTCTATGAGCTATAATATCATACAACGGGATTCTCAGATTTTGTTAGAAGGAATTCATTTTATTACGTCGCTATATCCAGAATATGATCCGGAAAAATTTATGGACCGGGTGTCTGGAAACAAATATTCCATAGAAATGGTACTACAGTCTATACGAAAGTTTGTACCAGTCGAAGATTTTTTGGATATGGTTATTTTCGATTATCTGATCGGAAATACAGACAGGCATCAGAATAATTGGGCCATTGTTGAAGAAAATGGGAAAATGACGTGGTCTCCGCTTTACGATAACAGTTCTTCTTTCTTTGATCTTAAAATTTTTACTCAGTAAAACAGAAATGATGAAATTAGTCTATTTCGGAAAGCAGGAGTGATATGTCACTGAAAAATGGTAAAGATTATTTGTATTTAATTTGGAAGTGCCCTACGTCAAGAAGGCATTATCTTGGATGCGGGGGAGAAAATTGTGAAAAGTCAGTGCCCTTGCACCACGATGAAGAAGTTTTTTTAAAAAAAGAATCGGAAAATATCTACGACAAAACTGCAATCTGTGTAATGGATCAAGAGCAGAGAGTATTGGGGTATGTTCCAAGATATTATACCCAGGCTTTTGGGAGTTTTATGGACGAAAAACGCCTGGATAAGTGTTATATTTCTAATGTAGAAAAGCAAACCCATTGTGATGTATGTGTGAGTGTCACCGTAAAAATTGATGGTAAGCAGAGTTAAAAAGTTACGATTCACATTTTGGAGGAATTATGGATCATTTTCAGTTACATTCCGAGTATCAGCCCACCGGCGACCAGCCGCAGGCTATTGCTGAGCTTGTAAAAGGGTTTCGGGAGGGCAATCAGTTCGAGACATTGCTGGGTGTGACGGGCTCCGGTAAGACCTTTACCATGGCGAATGTCATTCAGGCATTGAACAAGCCAACGCTCATCATTGCCCACAATAAGACGCTGGCGGCGCAGCTTTACGGGGAAATGAAGGAATTTTTCCCAGAGAATGCCGTAGAATATTTTGTATCTTATTACGATTATTATCAGCCGGAGGCTTACGTTCCGTCCACGGACACTTACATTGAAAAGGATTCCGCCATCAACGACGAGATCGATAAGCTGCGGCATTCCGCGACTGCGGCACTTTCCGAGCGGAAGGATGTCATCATTGTGGCATCGGTTTCCTGTATCTACGGTCTTGGTTCCCCGATCGATTACCAGGAGATGGTGATCTCCCTGCGTCCGGGCATGGAAAAAGATCGGGATGAGGTGATCCGCAAGCTGATCGATATTCAGTACACCCGCAACGACATGGATTTCCACCGCGGTACGTTCCGCGTGCGGGGCGATGTACTGGAAATCTTTCCGGCGTATTCCGACAGTGCGGCATACCGGGTTGAATTTTTCGGGGACGAGATCGACCGGATCGTGGAGATCGACACGCTGACCGGAGAGGCAAAGCTGCAGTTAAACCATATTGCCATCTTCCCGGCATCCCATTATGTTGTGCCGAAAGAGAAGATGCAGCTTGCCACGGAAAATATTCTGGAAGAACTGAAAGAGCGTGTGGCTTTCTTTAAGAGTGAGGATAAACTGCTGGAAGCACAGCGTATCTCGGAGCGCACTAATTTCGATGTGGAGATGATGCGGGAGACCGGTTTTTGTTCCGGCATTGAGAACTATTCCCGGCACCTGACGTTTGGAAAACCGGGGGAGCCGCCGTGGACGCTGATCGATTATTTCCCGGATGATTTCCTTATCATTGTAGATGAGTCTCACATCACGCTGCCGCAGGTGCGCGGTATGTATGCAGGGGACCGTTCGCGAAAGACCACGCTGGTGGATTATGGCTTCCGCCTGCCATCGGCGCTCGACAACCGTCCGTTAAATTTTACAGAGTTTGAGAGCAAGATCGACCAGATGATGTTTGTCTCCGCAACACCGGGCCCTTACGAGGCAGAGCATGAGCTCCTTAGGGCAGAGCAGATCATCCGCCCGACCGGCCTTCTGGATCCGGAAATCTCTGTGCGCCCGGTAGAAGGGCAGATCGATGATCTGGTGGGCGAGGTCAACAAAGAGGTGGCAGCGCATCACAAGGTCCTGATCACCACACTGACCAAGCGCATGGCAGAGGACTTAACCGATTATATGAAAGAAATCGGAATCCGGGTCAAGTACCTGCATTCTGACATCGACACGCTGGAACGTGCGGAGATCATCCGCGATATGCGTCTGGATGTGTTTGATGTGCTGGTCGGCATCAACCTGCTGCGAGAGGGTCTGGATATTCCAGAGATCACCCTGGTCGCAATCCTCGATGCAGATAAAGAAGGCTTCCTGCGCTCGGAAACATCGCTCATTCAGACGATTGGCCGTGCGGCCCGGAACTCTGAGGGGCATGTCATTATGTATGCGGATACGGTCACGGATTCCATGCGGGTGGCAATCGAGGAGACGAACCGCCGCCGCCAGATCCAGCAGGCGTACAACGAGGAACATGGCATAACTCCGACCACCATCAAGAAAGCGGTGCGGGACCTGATCGCAATCTCCAAGGCAGCGGAGAAGGATGCTTCGGCAGATGAAAAGGATCTGGAGTCCATGAGTGCCAAGGAACTGAACAAGCTGGTAAAAGAAATCCAGAAGAAGATGCATCAGGCCGCTGCAGAGCTAAACTTCGAGGAGGCAGCTGTGCTGCGTGACCGGATGCTGGAAGTGAAACAGGCACTGCTGGAACTGGAGTCTTAAAAATATACCCTTATTGACAAAATTTATCAATAAGGGTATATTTTTATGTACTGGTTACTAATTGCTAACTATAAGGAGTTGTTTTCTATGAAATTGAGTGAAGGAATCATTGGCCGCACCTACCGTGTAGACAGTGTGGCTGTGAATGAGACGATTACCAGACGTCTGGAGGCACTCGGAGTCAACAGCATGACACCGGTGACTCTTTTAAACAAGAAAGGAAGCGGTTCCGTGATCTTTAAGGTGCGCGGTACAAGGCTGGCTGTGGGTAAGCGCATCAGTGACGGAATCGAGATTTCAGAAATGGAGGTGCGAAGCCATGACTGAGATGCAGCAGAACAAAGATAAGGCAGGACAGCCGGAAAATCCAACGGAGAAAAGCGCGAACCAGTCTGGTAAAAAAACAGACAACCGCGAAATCCGTGTCGGTTTCGTCGGAAACCCGAACTGCGGAAAAACGACGCTCTTTAATGCGTTTACCGGCGCGAATCTGAAGGTGGCAAACTGGCCCGGTGTTACGGTAGAGCGTGTGGAGGGCCGCACCAATTATAAGGGAAGACCGATCAAGGTCATTGACCTTCCGGGCATTTACAGCCTGACTTCTTACACGATTGAGGAAATTGTAACCAGACGCTGCATCGAGGAGGGTGAGGTTGACGTCATCATCAACGTGGTGGATGCGTCTTCCCTGGAGCGAAACCTCTACTTAACCTTACAGCTTCTGGAACTGAAAAAGCCGGTTATTCTGGCACTGAACATGATGGATATCGTGGAAGAACGCGGCATGGAGATCGACCTGCACCGCCTTCCGGAGATGCTGGGCGGAATCCCGGTTGTCCCGGTTTCTGCAAGAAAGCGCACCGGACTGGATGTTCTGATGCACGCAGTGGTCCACCATTACGAAGAGGGACCGCAGGGCATCGTAGTGCATTACGATCAGGAGATTGAAGAAAAAATCACGCAGATTGAAACAATCCTCCGGGCAAAATACGGCGATATGGAAAACATGCGCTGGCATGCCGTAAAGCTTCTGGAGCAGGACCCGGAGGTCATGAAAGACCATCCGGTGGATATCAGCCATATCGCAGGGAAAAACTACGAAAAAGATATCATCAACGAGAAGTATAACTATATCGAAGAGGTCATGGAAGAATGTATGGTGGGCCGGGACGAAAAATCGGCATCGACAGACCGCATCGATTCGTGGCTGACACATCCGGTGTTTGGTGTTCCAATCTTTCTCGGAATTATGGCGCTGGTGTTCTTCTTAACATTTACTGTGGGAGATTTCTTAAAGGGCTATTTTGAGATTGGACTGGAATGGTTTTCCGGGGCACTTCTGGCGGCTATGCAGCATGTAGATGCTTCAGACTGGCTGATCTCTTTGGTAGTCGATGGTATTGTAGCCGGTGTGGGCGGTATCCTGACCTTCCTGCCGAACATTTTCATCCTGTTTCTGGCATTGGCGTTTCTGGAAGACAGCGGATATATGGCACGTGTTGCTTACGTCATGAATGAGATCATGGGCCGTGTCGGACTGTCCGGCAAGGCATTCCTTCCGATGCTTCTCGGTTTCGGCTGTACTGTTCCGGCGGTTATGGCAACCAGGGCGCTGGCGACAGAGCGTGACCGCCGCCGCACGATCCTGATTACCCCGTTTATGTCCTGTTCTGCAAGACTTCCGATCTATGTGCTGTTTGCAGAGATGTTTTTTAAGGAGCATGCGATGTTAGCGGCGTATTCCCTGTATGTGATCGGTCTCATCGTTGCGATCACGATCGCCTTTATCCTTCATAAGCATGAGAAGAATAAGGATGAGGATACGCTTCTGATCGAGCTTCCGGAGTACAAGACTCCGAATGCCAGAACCGTGGCAATCTATGTATGGGATAAGGTAAAGGATTATCTGACCAAGGCCGGAACCACGATCTTTGTGGCATCCATTGTACTTTGGTTTGTGTTGAATTTTGGCATTCACGGTTACGAGACCGATGTAACCCAGAGCTTTGCGGCAGCGATCGGCCGGCTCTTAGTTCCGATCTTAAAACCGGCGGGACTTGGCACCTGGCAGATTGCGGTAGCGCTGATCTCCGGACTTTCCGCAAAAGAGGTGGTGGTATCCAGCTTTTCCGTATTGTATGGAATCAGCAATATCAACTCTGCCGCCGGAATGGCAGAGCTGTCCAAGGTGCTTGGAATTGCCGGGTTTGGTATGGCGAATGCCTATGCACTTTTGGTATTTTGTCTTTTGTATTCCCCGTGCGTGGCTGCAGTGGGAACCATCCGGCGTGAGACAAGATCCTTAAAATTTACGATCTGGATGGTATTGTTCCAGATCGTTCTGGCGTGGTGCTTTGCCGTGATCATTTACCAGGCCGGAAGCCGGATCTTCTAAAATATCTCAATGACGGAGCCGATGCGTCAGACAGGAACATCCAGCGGGAGGGGAATGCACCGGACGCGTCAGACAGAGATACCGGAAAGGCGAAATGCATCAGGACAGTGCCGATGCTCCGACCAGCTCCGGTGCATTGGAAACGACCTTCAGGCTTCCATCCTTCCGGCTGAACAGGTAAACCTGGTTGGAAAGCTGTTCTTCCGGGGAAACTTCCTGGCGGTTGATGGAAGTAACCATGGAGCTAAGGTCTTCATAAGAAGAATCTTCCAGATTTGGTGTGAGAAGGACTTCGTGGACACTGGATGGCAGAAGGATCAGATCTGCCTGAAGGTGGTCTGCGAAGTCCTTCAGTACGTTCTGGTAGACCATGCAGCTTGCACCGTAAAGGCCATTGCTGTTGCTGAGCACATAAAGCGGTGCAGCATCGTCGGAGTCCAGCAGATCCTGGATCAGTTCCGGGTCGTAGTGCTCTCCCATATTTTTCTGTGCGATCTCCTTGAGCAGGTCAGCCATGCTCTGGATCTGGGCCGGGTATTCCCGCGGAGTGTTGCGGCTGGCTGCATTCCACAGGTCGTTTACGGATACATTCCAGCGTTTCATATGTTCATTATGAATGAGGGCGGTCATCTGGCCGGCCTCATTGCGTTCCAGAAAAACAAAAAATACAATGGAAAGATCCAGATAGGGAAGGTGTGGCAGATCGTTTAAGAGCACCTGGTTAGACGCGCTATGAATGATCCGGAACATGATCCGGGAGCGGAGTTCAGAAAAGTTTTCCAGGGAATCTGGCTGAAGAAAGGCAGGAGACGGGGTGGTGCGGTAGAGCTTTAAGATGTCGAGGACGATCTCGTGAATATCTGTTCCGCGCTGGTACTGCTCGTAGTAGGGATTTAAATAAATGGTGGGTGCGACTGGAGAGCCGGGGCTCTGGATGGTCAGTCCGTCGAGGGTAACACCGTTGTTTTTCGGAAGCGGGCGGAGCGTGAACTGGTAAGCATCGCCTAAAGCCTCCTGAAGTTTGTTGGTTACTGTTTCCAGAAATGCTTCGTATATCATAAAAATACCTCCAGATAAGATAAAAAATAAGCAGGCTTGTGTTTGTAAGTAAAATGGGAACATAATAAAAATAAAATAGATAAAACAGGAAATATAGAAAACAAGAATTTTTTATTATGAATAGATGGAATGTGTAAATCTATTATAAAGGATGGGGGACATTATAGCAAGCGAAAATTAAGAAAACATTTTCTTGTGGGGAACAGGAAAACAAGGTAAAATAAGGAAGCAACGATAAAAAAGATTAATTGGAACAATATAATAATAAGGAAATCAGAACTATATGAATCACATCGTAAAACGAATTGCAATTTTATCCGGTGTATTCGCGGCGGCGCTGGGCGTCTTTTTTTTCGCGAATAACCGATGGAACCGCGGCCAGGAGCAGGCCGTATATATAGATATGGAAGCAGCAACGCTTCCGAGCGTTACAGTCCAGATGCTGGGCCGCGACATGAACCGTCTTTATGGTTACCGTCAGGAAATGAATTCTGTAGCAGCGGGGGAGACACTGACGATCCTTCCGCCGGACCGGGCATTGGAGCTGAACATTGAGGGGACCGGGGTTACCGGGATCAGCTATGAGGTACGCAGCATGGACCGGGCGCGTCTGGTGGAAAAAACAGAGGTGCCGGACTGGCAGCAAACGGAAAACGGCATCACTGCGATACTTCCTATCCAGAACCTTCTGACAAAGGAACGGGAGTACCAGCTAAAGCTCCAGCTCGATACAGAAGCTGCAGGGCCGGTCTATTATTATACCCGGATCCTGTGGACCGATGCGCAGGAGCATGCCCGCGCCATGGTAGATCTGGCGGCGGACTTTTCCATGAAAACCTTTGATTATGAGCAGGCAAGAAGCCTGACAACCTATCTGGAGAGCAGCCCGGCAGAGGACAACACGACCTTCGGGCATACGTCTATCCACTCCAGCTTTTCCCAGCTGACCTGGGGAAAACTGGGAATGCAGCCGGAAGAGCCGGTGGAGATCCGCTTAAAGGAGCTAGATGGTGTCATGTGTGGAATCCAGCTTTCCTACCGGGCAAAGCGCCAGGACGAGGAAGGCACGGAAACCTATGAGGTTGAGGAAGACTTCACCATGAAGTGGAATGAGCTGCGCATTTACATGATGCAGTATGACCGTACAGTAAACCAGATCTTTGCCGGGGACCGCAGCGAGTTTTCCGGAAAGCGAATCCTGCTTGGTATTACAGGGGATGACCGGATCGAATTAGTAAAAAGCGCAGGAGGCAGGGTCAGCGTTTTCCGTGTAGACCGGGATCTGTGGAGCTATGAGCCCGGGGCACGGCGTGCGGTGCAGATCTTTTCCTTCCGGGACGATGACAGCACGGATGTGCGCTGTAACTACGACCATCATGACGTAAAGATCCTTTCCGTGGAGGACAGCGGAGACGTGGACTTTCTGGTGTATGGCTACATGAACCGCGGAAACCACGAAGGGGAAAACGGAATTGCCGGGTATCATTATTCAGCCGGGGATAATGCACTGGAGGAACGCTATTTCATTCCGTATTCCGGCTCCTATGAGCAGCTTGCGGCAGACATGAACCAGCTTGCCAGCCAGACCTCCGGCGGTATGCTTTACCTGTATGTGGATCATGCAGTGTATGGAATCGATATGAACAGCCGGGAAAATATGGTTGTGGCAGATTCCCTTGAAGAAGGAACCTTTGCAGTAAGCAGCGATAAAAAGCGTATTGCCTGGCAGGAGGGATCCCTTTACGGATCGAAGGTCCTGCACCTGATGGATCTGGAATCCGGGGAAAACCGCGATGTCCGTTCCGGGGACGGGGAATATGTCCGCGCCCTTGGCTTTGTAGGGCGGGATCTGGTATATGGCACAGCCAGGGAAGAGGACAGCTGGCTGGTGAATGGCCGTACAGAGAATCTTCCTATGTATAGTGTCCACATCATCAACGACCAGATGCAGGAGGAGACTAGCTACGAGAAGAACGGCTATTACATTTCAGAGGTTACTGTAGATGAGAGCCGGATCCATTTAAAGCGTGTCATGAAAACCGGGGCACACAGCTATTCAGACAGCCCGGAGGACACCATTGTCTGCAATGCAGAGCTGGGAAATGGAAAGATGGACGGCATCGGCTGGTTTGCATCACCGGAGAAGGAGCGCGTGTATTTTGTGCAGCTCGATGAGGAAATCAAGAATGGACGGAGTGTCCGCATCCAGGCACCGAAGCGGGTGAGCTACGAACAGTCCGACCGTCTGGAGTTAAAGTCCAACTACCAGCTTTCGGATATGGAATTTTATGCATACGGAAGCGGCCATCTCTTAAAGGTGACGACCGATTTTTCAGAGGCACTTTCACTGGCCTACGACCAGATGGGGTTTGTGACGGATAAGGACCGCAATGTGCTGTGGAACCGCGTAAAGCGCGGGAATATCAGAAACATCCGCGACCCACAGTCTGTGTTTGCACCGCTGGCCCGTTATCTGGATGATTTTACGGGAAATACGGTTTATGAAAATGAAAAGCTTGCGGTATTAAATGCAAGGGGAAGCAGTCTGGCACAGATGCTTTACTTCATAGACCAGGGAATCCCGGTGGCAGCGTATACTGGGGAAGGACAATATCTGGTCCTTTGCGGCTTTGACCAGTATAACATCACCGTGTATGATCCGCAGACGGGAGAAACCTATAAGGCCGGTCTCAACGACAGCACCGAGTTCTTCCGCGTCCGCGGCAATGACTTTATCTGTGCGGTAAATCTGCCATAGGATCTCATAGGGGATTTTCAGTTCAGAAAATCCCTGCCTGTGAACAGCAATGAGTGTATACAAAAACCACAGGCTTATCGGAGTTCTACTTTACAAAATCGGAATCTGTGGTATAATCATAAAGATTTAATAGAATCGTAAAGGTTTACTTTTGATTATAGAGGTGTGTAATGAATCAGTATATTATGAAAGGCGGCAGTCCGCTGGTCGGAGATGTTGTGATAAGCGGAGCGAAGAATGCAGCGCTTGGCATTCTGGCGGCTTCCATTATGACAGATGAAGACGTGATCATTGAAAATCTTCCGGATGTGCGGGATATCAATGTTCTTCTGGAGGCAATCCAGGAGATCGGTGCCCGGGTGGACCGGATTGACCGTCATACGGTAAAAATCAACGGATCAACCATCCGCGAGGTGTCGGTCGATGACGAATATATCCGCCGCATCCGTGCATCCTATTATTTTATAGGTGCACTGCTGGGCAAATATAAGAGTGCGCAGGTTCCGCTTCCTGGCGGCTGTGACATCGGCAGCAGACCGATTGACCAGCACTTAAAGGGCTTCCGGGCTCTGGGCGCGAAGATTGAGATCGAGTGCGGAGCAGTTCATGCCCACGCGATCGATCTGGTGGGTGCCCATATTTACCTGGACATGGTTTCTGTAGGTGCAACCATCAACATTATGATGGCAGCAGCCATGGCAGAGGGCATGACCATTATTGAGAATGCAGCAAAAGAGCCGCATGTTGTAGATGTGGCAAACTTCTTAAACAGCATGGGTGCAAACATCAAGGGTGCAGGAACCGATGTGATCCGCATTCGCGGTGTCAGGACTCTGCATGGAACCGATTATTCCATCATTCCGGACCAGATCGAGGCAGGTACATTCATGTGTGCAGCAGCGGTCACCCGGGGCGATATCACCGTAAAAAATGTCATTCCGAAGCATCTGGAGGCTATTTCCGCAAAGCTCATTGAAATCGGCTGTGAGGTGATCGAGGGCGATGACGAGGTCCGTGTGGTAGGCAGACCGAAGCAGCACTCCACCAACATCAAGACTCTGCCATACCCTGGCTTCCCGACCGACATGCAGCCGCAGATGGCGGTAACGCTTGCCTTAGCAGAGGGCACCAGCATGATTACCGAGAGCATTTTTGAGAATCGGTTCAAATATGTGGATGAACTGGCCCGCATGGGTGGAAGCATTAAGGTAGAAGGCAATGTAGCCGTGATCGACGGTGTGAGAGGCTTTACCGGGGCCCGCGTGGAGTCTCCGGATCTGCGAGCAGGTGCAGCACTGGTGCTTGCCGGGTTATCGGCAGAGGGCTACACCGTGGTAGACGAGATTGGCTATATCCAGCGTGGCTATGAAAAATTTGAGGAAAAGCTCCAGGCTCTTGGTGCTGCCATCGAAATGGTAGACTCCGAGAAGGAGGCACAGAAATTCCGCTTAAAGATTGGCTGACCAAATACAGGCTGTCTGTTTTATCAGGATAGGATGAACGGACAGCCTGTTGTGTTATATGGCATACCGGCGGCTTGCCGGTAAATGGATCAGGACCCTGACAAGACATAAGAAATGCGCAGATTTGGTAAGAATTGTAAACAAATCGTTAAATTCTGTAGAGAATTTGTCATGTTCTGGACACAATCTGTACACGTTTTTCCGGTATCCTATAAGTAATCAAAAAGCAAACCAAGGGTATACGGATCAAAAAATCAAGAGTGTGTAAAAGGAGGAAGCATTATGAAGTTATGGAAAAAGGGACTTGCCGGTTTTATCGGCGCGGCATTGTTAAGTGCTCTTGCAGTGGGTTCTGCATTTGCAGCAGAGAGCCGCACCAAGATCACCAGTGTCAGCATTACCATCGATTCCGATATTACCGTGGGAGACAGCGGCGGAAGTGTAACAGCCAGTGCAAATGGCAGCAATTATGACGTTACCGACGTAGACATTGTAAACGATGATGGAGAGTGGGTAGACGGCGATGTGCCGAGAGTGGAGATCACACTGGAGGCAGATAGTGACTACTACTTCAACTCCATGACTAAGGCAAAGGTTACCTTAAAAGGTTCCAAGGCAACTTACGTTTCTTCCAGAAGACAAGATTCCAGCTCCACACTGATCATTACCGTAAAGCTGGATAGTCTGGAAGGTACCATGGAAATCGACGATGTAACCTGGCAGAACGACAATTCCCCAATTGCAACCTGGGAGACTACTTCAGGCGCAGTAAGCTATCAAGTGCGTCTGTACCGTGGCAGCAGCTCTGTAGGAAGTGCAGTGACCACAAGCAACGAATATTACAACTTCGCTTCCAGCATTACCAGAGAGGGTGAATATTACTTTAAGGTACGTGCGACCAACAGCAACAACAAAAAAGGTGACTGGTACGAGTCTGATTACATCTATGTAGACGATGAGATGCTGGCAAACATCAAAGCCGGTAATTACAATAACGTAACCAACTCTTCCAGCTCAGGAAGCACTGCCAATTCCCCGGCCAGCAGCCAGCAGGCATCCTGGATCAAGGACAGCGTGGGCTGGTGGTACCGCTTCGCAAATGGCACCTACCCGACTAATGGCTGGCTCCAGATCAATAACCAGTGGTATTGCTTCGACAGTGTAGGATATATGCGTACCGGCTGGATCCAGGCAGGAGACGGCAAGTATTATTACTGCGACCTGACCAACGGCAACATGCTGACCAACACCTGGACCCCGGATAACTACTATGTAGACGCATCTGGTGCATGGGTACAGGGTAAAATCCGCTAAAGAATCAATAAAGATCATTGGGGACCGCGTCATTGCGCGGTCCCTTTTTTCTCATTTATACAAATATCACGAGAAACCCCTTGACAAGCCTATAGGGTATCTGCTAAGATATGACACGCAGCTATGCTCATGGCTGTGTAACTGACAACTGAAAAGTGCGTAATCCCTTATTCAGAGTGATGGAGATACAAAGGATCTGTGAAGTCACGGCAACCCCTCACGAAATGCCACAGGCAGGAGCGTGCGGAAGGTGCCAACCTGAGCGAGAAATCGAGCAATAAGAGGATTTGATCAATCAGAAATCAAGTCCGCGGCGTTGCTACGGACTTTTCTTTTTGTTTTATTTCAATATTATATTATTCTAAGGAGGATTTTCATGGAAAAGTTACTGTTTACTTCCGAGTCCGTTACTGAGGGACATCCGGACAAAATGTGCGATGCAATCTCCGATGCAATCCTGGATGCGCTGATGGAAAAAGACCCGATGAGCCGTGTAGCGTGCGAGACCTGCACCACCACCGGTCTGGTTATGGTTATGGGCGAGATCACCACCAATGCTTATGTGGATATTCAGAAGATCGTGCGCGAGACCGTCCGTGAGATCGGCTATGACCGTGCAAAATATGGCTTTGACTGCGATACCTGCGGTGTGATCGTGGCACTGGATGAGCAGTCCAAGGATATCGCGCTTGGCGTAGATACCGCACTGGAGAAAAAAGAGAACACCATGGATGATGATGCACTGGATGCCATCGGTGCAGGTGACCAGGGTATGATGTTTGGTTTTGCAACCAACGAAACTGAGGAGTACATGCCGTACCCGATCGCACTGGCTCACAAGCTGGCCCGCCAGCTGACCAAGGTCCGCAAGGACGGAACCCTCCGTTACCTTCGTCCGGATGGAAAAACCCAGGTTACCGTAGAGTACGATGAGAACGGTAAGCCGAAGCGTCTGGATGCAGTCGTTCTTTCTACCCAGCACGACGAGGAAGTAACCCAGGAGCAGATCCATGCAGATATCAAGAAGTATGTATTCGACGAGATTCTTCCGGCAGAGATGGTAGATGCAGAAACCAAATTCTTCATCAACCCGACTGGCCGTTTCGTAATCGGTGGACCGCACGGAGACAGCGGACTGACCGGACGTAAGATCATCGTAGACACCTACGGTGGATACGCTCGTCACGGCGGCGGCGCATTCTCCGGTAAGGACTGCACCAAGGTAGACCGTTCCGCAGCATATGCAGCACGTTACGTTGCAAAGAATATCGTAGCAGCAGGACTGGCTGACAAGTGTGAGATCCAGCTCTCCTATGCGATCGGTGTAGCACATCCGACCTCTATCATGGTAGACACCTTCGGAACCGGAAAGCTTTCTAACGAGAAGCTGGTTGAGATGATCCGTGAGAACTTCGACTTAAGACCGGCTGGCATCATCAAGATGCTTGACCTGCGCCGACCGATCTACAAGCAGACCGCAGCATACGGTCACTTTGGCCGCACCGATGTAGATCTTCCGTGGGAGAAGCTCGACAAGGTTGAGGCACTGAAGGCATATCTCTAAATAACAATTTAGCACAGTAAGTATCAAATGGGCGAAAGTTTCCACAGCCGCCATGCATGGCGGCTGCGGGAACTTTCGCCCCTCGTTCGTTATCGTGCGATATTCTTTACTCCGGCGCCACAACCTTTGCGATCACGCGGTTTGGCAGGCAGACGATCAATTCTCCGTTCTGTGATACACGTCCCTGGTGGACACAGACTTTATCCGGGCAGGAGGCTTCGCTGAAGTAAGCAGTTCCGTTTTCGATGATCAAATGATTTGTGCCGCCATTTACTCCGTCTATCATGGTGTCGGTATCTTTGGTCAGATCAAACGTTTGTGTGACGTTTCCGTCTACCGTAATCTGCAGCTGTGCGGCTGGCTTTTGATGCAGGGTATGGTTGATGAAAAAGCCTGCAGCGGCAACCACAAGAATGAAAAGGACCAGAATCAGTTCCCGTTTCTTTTTTGTCATGGAAACACCTCTTTCTGAAAAGTACAGATAATGATATAATGGTGTCGCAACTATAGCACAGATATAAGGAGAAGTCAATTTGGAAAACAGTAAGAAGGAAGGGCGTGCCAAGGGGCACAATCCTGCAGAAAAAGTGGCTTTATACGGCATCCTGATCGCCCTGGCTTTTATATTCAGTTACGTGGAAGCCCTGATACCGCTTCCGGTGCCGGTTCCGGGCATGAAGCTGGGACTGGCCAATCTGGTTAATGTCGTAGGGATTTATACGGTGGGAGCGGCAGGAACAATTGCAGTAGGACTGATCCGTATTGTTATGGTCGGATTTACGTTCAGTAATCCAGGAAGTATGCTGTATGCGCTGTCTGGCGGAGTTTTAAGCCTTGCAGCCATGGCACTGGCAAAGAAGATGGACTGGTTCGATAAAACCGGAGTCAGCATCCTGGGCGGTGTGTGTCACAACATTGGCCAGCTTTCCATGGCGGCATGGATCACCGGGACAGCTAGTGTGTTTTCGTATCTGCCGGTTCTTTTAGTGGCTGGCGTGATCACTGGAGCAGTCATTGGTCTTTTGGGAGGTCTGGTGACGGAGCGGATCGCACCGGTGGTTTCTGGAATGAAGAGGTAAAAAATGGTAACTCCTGTTGTGTGCTGTAAGGCAGAGTGGACGAAAAAATCATACAGCAGAGAAATTCGTAGACATGCTAAAGATTATTCTATAGAATTCCGCAGAAAAAATGATTATACTGAGTCTATAAGCTGTCTGGAGCAACTGGAACAAAAGGACCGTTGCAAGGCAGGAAACAAGAGGTTTATAGTAAGTGTGTGGCAGTGCTGAGGGGCAACAAAGAACTGTCATGCGTGAAAATGGGGAGGCAATCGTATGGTTTACACTGCAATCAAAAAACTGGTGCAATATGGTCTGGATACTGGGCTGATCACAGAGACAGACCGCATTTACGCAACAAACCAGCTGTTAGAGGCATTGAAGCTTGAGGAATATGAGGAGCCGGAGGAAACTTTTGGTGAGATTAATCTGGAGGAAACATTAAAAGAACTTCTGGATTATGCCTGTGAACAGGGCATCATCGAAAACAGCATTGCTTACCGCGACCTGTTTGATGCAAAGCTGATGAATTGCCTGATGCCGCGCCCGTCGGAGGTGGAGCGTGTGTTCTGGACCCGTTACCAGGAGGGCGGTCCGGAAGCAGCTACGGATTATTTCTACAAGCTGAGCCAGGATTCGGATTATATCCGCCGTTACCGTGTATGCAAGGACCAGAAGTGGGTGACCAGTACACCATACGGCGATCTGGACATTACCATCAACCTGTCCAAGCCGGAGAAGGATCCGAAGGCCATTGCGGCTGCAAAACTGGCAAAACAGAGTGGTTACCCGAAGTGCCTGCTCTGCATGGAAAATGAGGGATATGCCGGACGTTTAAACCATCCGGCAAGAAATAACCACCGCATTATCCGCATTACGGTGAATGAGAGCCGCTGGGGCTTCCAGTATTCCCCGTATGTATATTATAATGAGCACTGCATTGTCTTCAATGGTCAGCATACCCCGATGAAGATCGACCGCTCTGCGTTCGTGAAGCTGTTCGATTTTGTAAAGCAGTTTCCGCACTATTTCCTGGGATCCAATGCTGATCTGCCAATCGTAGGCGGTTCGATCTTAAGCCACGATCATTTCCAGGGCGGTCATTATACATTTGCCATGGCGAAGGCCGGACTGGAGCAGGAATTTACGATTCCTGGTTTTGAAGATGTCCAGGCAGGCATTGTGCACTGGCCAATGTCGGTACTGCGTCTGCGTGGAGAAAAGCCGGAGCGCCTGATCGACCTGGGCGAGAAGGTGTTAACGGCATGGCGCAGCTACACCGATGAAGACGCATTTCTTTATGCGGAAACGGATGGAGAGCTTCATAACACCATTACGCCGATCGCGCGCAAAAATGGGGCTTATTATGAATTGGATCTGGTGCTGCGCAACAACATCACAACAGAGGAGTTCCCGCTGGGCGTTTACCATCCGCACCAGGAGCTGCACCACATCAAGAAAGAGAATATCGGTTTGATCGAGGTGATGGGTCTTGCTGTCCTTCCGTCCCGCTTAAAGGACGAGCTGGCAAAGCTGGCTGATGCGATCGTAGAAGGCAAAGACATCCACTCCGATGAAGTGCTTGAAAAGCATGCGGACTGGGTAGACGAATTCCGCCCGAATTATGCTTCGATCACCCGCGAAAATGTAGATGGAATCCTGCGGGAAGAGGTCGGAAAGGTATTTGCACGCGTTCTGGAGGATGCAGGAGTGTACAAGTGTACGCCGGAAGGCAGAGAGGCTTTCGGACGGTTCCTGGCATCGGTGGGATTTGAAAAAAAGTAAAAAATAAAATTGCCATGATTCTTTGGAAGTGACGGTTTTTCTGCCGGATTTTGCCGCAGCAGAGGACCGTCACTTTATTTTGTTCAGCAACAGCTTATGAAAGTGAAAAAACGGGATGATTACAATAAAAATGTTGTGAAATAGGAAAGGAAAATGATGCTTGTAATTGTGAACGGACAGAACTATAGTACAGAATCATAAAAGCGTGGGAGGAAAGTCATCATGGAAAAACAGCAGATTCAGACCGAAAAAACAGATACAGAGAAATCTCAGGACACTCCAAAACCGCAGAGAAATGCGGCAGACCTTCTGGTAGAGTGCCTGCAGGAAGAAGGCGTGGAATACATATTCGGTATTCCGGGCGAGGAAAACCTGGCCGTGATGAATGCCATTGACCAGTCACCGATCAAATTTATTACGACGCGCCATGAGCAGGGCGCGGCATTTATGGCCGATGTCTATGGAAGACTGACCGGAAAAGCCGGTGTGTGTCTGGCAACGCTGGGACCGGGTGCCACGAACCTGGTAACCGGCGTGGCAGATGCAGACAGTGACGGCGCACCGCTTGTTGCCATAACCGGGCAGGTGGGAACCGAGCGGATGCATATTACCGGACATCAGTTCCTGGATCTGACAAAGATGTTTGAGCCGATCACCAAACGGACCAAGATGGTGGTGCGGCCGGATACCGTTGGCGAGATCGTGCGCCTGGCATTTAAATATGCAGAGAGCGAAAAGCCAGGTGCAACCCACATCGATATGCCGGTGAATGTAGCGAAAATGCCGGTACCGGATGGAGAAAGACCGCTTCACAAAAAGATTGCGCCAAAGGAATACGCAGAGCTGGATACTGTGCAGGATGCAGCTGGCATGATCTTCCAGGCGAAGAATCCGGTCATTCTGGCAGGAAGCGGTGTTGTGCGTGGGCATGCTGCGAAGGAACTGACCGAGTTTGCTACCAAACTGAAAATTCCGGTCATCAATACCATGATGGCAAAAGGTGTCATCCCGTTCGATAATCCGTATTCCATGTGGACGATCGGTATCCCACAGAAGGACTATCAGAACAAGATCATGGAAGATGCAGATCTGGTGATCGCAGTTGGTTATGATATTGTGGAATATGCACCGGCAAAATGGAATCCGGAAGGAAAAATCGATATTGTCCATGTGGATATGCGCCCGGCCCACATCAATAAGCTGTATCAGCCGGAGGTTGAGGTTGTTGGCGATATTGCCGATTCCCTTGTTCAGATCGGAAGAAGAACGTCCAGACGTCAGGAACCGGAGCGCGCCCTGGAGATCAAAAGGATGATGGTAGAGGAGCATGAGTCGTATGTGGCAGATGATTCCTTCCCGATGAAGCCGCAGCGGATCTTAAATGATGTCCGAAAAGTGATGGGACGGGAAGACATTGTGATTTCCGATGTAGGCGCCCATAAGATGTGGATCGCCCGTCACTATAACTGTTATGAACCGAACACCTGCATCATTTCCAACGGATTTGCAACGATGGGAATCTCGGTTCCGGGAGCGATCGGAGCAAAGCTGGTTCATCCGGAGAAAAAGATTCTGGCAATATGCGGAGACGGTGGTTTTATGATGAACTGCCAGGAATTTGAGACAGCCCTGCGTGCCAAAACTCCGTTTGTGACACTGGTCTTTAACGATTCCAGCTACGGCCTGATCAAATGGAAACAGATGGATCAGTACGGAAAGAGCTGCTGTGTAGATTTCACAAACCCGGATTTCGTGAAATTTGCGGAAAGCATGGGAGCCATTGGTTACCGCATTACCAAAGCAGAAGAACTGGTACCGACCCTGGAAAAAGCGTTCACACAGAAGGTTCCGGTCATCATTGACTGCCCGGTGGATTACGCGGAGAATACGAAGCTGACAGCGCACCTGAAGGAACTGATGGAAACGCTGTAGTGGCAGAACATTGTGAAAGAAGATGAACCCAATTCATTGTGCTCAGAAAAAAGGAACACAGGAATTTAGATCATCCTGTGTGAGAAAAGAAACAGATAAATAAATGGACGAAAAAAGAATGCTGGCTTTCCAACATTCTTTTTTTGTGCTATGATGAATTGGTCTGTGCGCTGGTCTGGAAATGAATTTCTGTGCAAATGCGGGCAAAGCAATGCAGAAATTGCGATGCCATGAAATGCAGAAAAACGCGAAAATGCAGTCTGTGCAGGTCTGGATAGCAGACGGATACGAAACAAGAAAAGAATAAGAAAAAGAAATGTTGCAGTTGTATCATATTTATGTGACTGTAGCAAAGAATCGGGTGAAACATGAAGAGAACAAGTTGCGTTCTTCTGGCGGCAGCCTCCGCTCTGTTACTGGCGGGCTGCTCCGAAAACGGGCAGAAGCTGACGGCTTACGATGCGCAGTATCTGGATTATTTTGATACGATCACAAGCATCACGATCTGCGCGGCGAGTGAAGAACAATTTCAGGAATATAAGAGTCTGGCAGAGGAAACGCTGGAAAAATATCATGAACTGTTTGATATTTATGACAATTACGATGGCGTGAATAACATCAAGACCATCAATGATAATGCGGGAATCGCCCCGGTAACGGTAGATCCGGAGATTCTGGATCTGCTGGAGTTTTCCCGGCAGGAATACGAGGAGACCGGCGGAAAGGTGAATGTGGCGATGGGAAGCGTGCTTTCTATCTGGCACGAATACCGGGAGGAAGGCATGGCAGATCCGGACAGTGCACGGGTGCCAGATCTTGTGGAGTTGGAAAAAGCAGCACAGCATACGGATTTCGAACAGATCCAGATTGACAGGGGAGCATTGACCGTGTATCTTCCAGACGAAGAAATGAGTCTGGACGTGGGAGCCATTGCCAAGGGCTATGCAACCAAACGTCTGGCAGAAACATTGAAAGAAGCCGGTGTCACTTCCGCACTTCTGAGCCTTGGCGGCAACGTGGAAACCATCGGTCTGAAGGCAGATGGCAAGCCGTGGCGGGTCGGCGTCCAGAACCCGGATACCAGCGCGGCAAAATCGTATCTGCATGTGTTAAAGCTTGCAGACACCTGCCTCGTTACCAGCGGAACCTACCAGCGTTACTATGAGGTAGATGGCGTTCGGTATCATCACATCATTGATCCGGATAGCCTGATGCCGGAAAATATCTATGACTCTGTTACCATCTTATGCAGCGATAGCGCAAAGGCAGATGCGCTTTCTACAGCGGTCTTCAATATGAAGCCGGAAGAGGGTATGAAATTTGTGGAATCTTTGGACGGAGTCGAAGCCTTGTGGGTATATCCCGATGGCAAAGAAACGCAGAGCAGCGGATTTGCGGCATATGTGGACCAGTAATTGTGACATAAGAAAATGCATACGATCCATGTAGGAACTGTGTGGGAGATGGTTTTGGGAAAGCAAGCCGCTGGAAATGAGAAAAAGGGAAATCGGAGGATACAAAAAGATATGGAACCATCAACACATAAATCGGGAAAAACCGCGAGAAACAGCTTTATGCTGCTTCTTGCTGCTCTTGTCTGGGGTGTGGCATTTGTGGCGCAGAGTGAAGGACTTAATTATGTAAAAACCTTTACCTTCAATACCTGCAGATTTTTGCTTGGCGGGGCAGTCCTGATCCCGTGCATCTTCTTTTTGCACGGAAGAAAAGACAGCATGTGGCAGACACTGACAGCAGAAGAAAAAAAGAAGCAGACCCGCATGGGAATCATCGGCGGCATCTGCTGTGGCACGATCCTGTGCCTGGCAAGCTGCCTTCAGCAGTTTGGCATTGGCCAGACAACGGTGGGAAAAGCCGGGTTTATCACGACACTGTATATCATCATTGTGCCGTTTATGGGCCTTTTCTTAAAGCGAAAAATCGGGCTGAATATTTGGATCAGCGCAGTGATCGCGGCAGTCGGCATGTACTTTTTATGCATCACCGAATCCTTCTCCATTGGAGCAGGAGACCGGTTGGTGTTACTTTGTTCCGTCGTTTTTTCTGTCCATATCCTGGTGATCGATTATTTTTCCCCGAAGGCAGATGGCGTCGTGATCTCCTGCGTCCAGTTCTTTACGGCAGGAGTGATCACGAGTGTGCCGATGCTCCTGTTTGACCATCCGACCTGGAGCGCGATCGTGGCAGCAGCAGCCCCAATCCTTTATGCGGGCGTTATGTCCTGTGGTGTAGGTTACACGCTTCAGGTCGTAGCCCAGAATGGCGTAGACCCGACGGTCGCATCCCTGCTCTTAAGTCTGGAATCCGTATTTTCCGTGCTGGCCGGTTGGATCATTCTGGGCCAGAAACTTTCCGGAAGAGAACTCTTCGGATGTGTCTTGGTGTTCGCAGCGGTATTGCTGGTGCAGATACCGACCGAGAAGCTGTTTAAAGTGAAGTAACAATATTGTTCGATATTTTCTTCAGGCAGTAAAAGCACGTCGGCGCAATATAACAGCACGCCGCGATCCAGGCGGTCTGGTCTGCAAAGCAGATGGCGGTATAACCAAAAGTGCCGACAAAAACCATGCACACGATGGTGCGGGCAATCATCTCGGTGACACCGGAGAAGAAAGCTCTTCCGGAATGTCCCAGTCCCTGCGTGACCATACGGGTGACATTTAAGATGCCGAGACTCCAGTAGAAATAGCCCATGCAGCGCAGATACTGTGCGGATGCATCGAGGACACCGGCGGCGTCTTTGCTCACAAAGATCATGGAGAGCGGACGGCCTGCAAAAATCAGGATGATACCGGCAAAAATTCCGTATCCAACTCCGACTGCAATGCCTTCCCAAAGTCCCTTGCGGATGCGGTCAAATTTTCCGGCACCATAGTTCTGGCTGCAGAAGACGGAAACCGAGGTGGCAATGGCATCAAACGGGCACATAGTAAACTGCTTGAGCTTTGCGCCGGCTGTGAATGCGGCAACGTAATCGCCGCCAAGTCCGTTGTTGGCTGACTGCATGACCATGCTGCCAATGGCGGTAATGGAATACTGCAGTCCGGTTGGGAGTCCCATGGAGAGCAATTCTGCGACAGCGTCTTTGCTGACCACGCGATTTTCTTTGGAGAGCCATAAAACTTCCACTTTCCGCACAATGACGATCAGGCAGAGAATTCCGCTGACTGCCTGGGAAGCAATCGTGGCAAAGGCCGCGCCTGCACATCCCCATCCTGCAACGATGATAAAAAAAAGATCCAGAAAAATATTCAGCACAGCGGAGAATGCAAGAAACAGAAATGGTGTCCGGCTGTCTCCGACGGCCCGCAGGATGCTGGAAAGGTAGTTGTAAAGCAGCGTAAAGGGCAGGCCCAGGAAAATGATCATCAGGTAGGAGTAAGCGTTGTCGTAAATGTCGCTTTTAACAGAAAGTACCTGAAGAATCCGCGGACAAAGCAGGGCGCAGAGTGCGGTGATGATACATGCAATGGCTGTAGTCACAATGGCACCATTGAAAATGATTTTTTTCATGTGCGCAAGATCACCCGCACCAAAATATTTTGCTACGGGAATTCCAAAACCGGTACAGCTTCCCATACAAAAGCCGAGGACCATGAACTGGACACTGGTGCTGGCCCCGACGCTGGCCAGTGCCTGTGCACCAAGATTCTGGCCGACAATGGCGGCATCAATGATATTGTAGGTCTGCTGCAGGAGGTTGCCGACCAGAAGCGGAAAGGCAAACTGCAGCATCACCCGTAAGGGGTTGCCTTTAGTCATAGAACTGGACATAGTAGAATCTTCCTTTTTATATTTATGGTTGCAGAACCCGAAAAAAGCCGCTTTAGCGGCTTTTTTCGGGTTTTATATCATAGTTACGTCTTATTTTGTCTCGTTCTTCTTCAGTTCAGCCATCTTCATTGCGCGAACCTTAAGCGGCAGTCCGAACAGGGTGATGAAGCCGTCTGCGTCGTGGTGGTCGTAAAGGTCACCGGTGGTGAAGGATGCCAGGGACTCGCTGTATAAGGAGTACGGGGAAGTGGTACCAGCCTTGATGATGTTGCCCTTGTACAGTTTGAATTTGACTTCACCGGTTACATATTCCTGGGTGGAGGTTACGAATGCCTGGATGGCCTCGCGCAGCGGAGTGAACCATTTGCCCTCGTAAACAACCTGAGCCAGCTTGTCGCCCATCTCTTTCTTAACTTCCATGGTAGCGCGGTCAAGAACCAGCTCCTCTAACTGCTTGTGAGCTTCCATGAGGATGGTTCCGCCAGGAGTCTCATAAACACCGCGGGATTTCATGCCGACTACACGGTTCTCTACGATATCGACGATACCGATGCCGTGCTTGCCGCCCAGCTCGTTTAACTTGCGGATGATATCAGCAACCTTCATCTTCTCGCCGTTTACGCTGGTCGGAACACCTTTCTCGAAGGTCATGGTAACATACTCGCCCTGGTCCGGTGCTTTCTCCGGACTTACGCCGAGTACCAGAAGGTGATCGTAGTTCGGCTCATTTGCCGGATCCTCTAACTCCAGGCCCTCATGGCTGATGTGCCATAAGTTACGGTCACGGCTGTAGCTGCTGTCTGCTGCGAACGGAAGGTCGATGCCGTGCTGCTTGCAGTACTCGATCTCGTCTTCACGGGACTGCATGGTCCATACGTCGGTCATACGCCATGGAGCGATGATCTTGATATCCGGAGCCAGTGCCTTGATGCCGAGCTCGAAACGGATCTGGTCATTACCTTTACCGGTTGCACCGTGGCAGATAGCAACAGCGCCTTCTTTTCTTGCAATCTCAACGAGGCGTTTTGCGATAGCCGGACGGGCCATGGAAGTACCTAACAGGTATTTGTTCTCATAGGTAGCGTTTGCCTGTACGCATGGAACGATGTAGTTCTCAGCAAAATCATCTACCAGATCTTCGATGTATAATTTGGAAGCGCCGGAAAGCTTTGCTCTTTCCTGAAGACCCTCTAACTCACTGCCCTGACCACAGTCGATGCAGCAGCATACAACATCATAATCGAAATGCTCCTTTAACCACGGAATGATTGCGGTGGTGTCCAGACCGCCGGAATATGCAAGAACAACTTTCTCTTTCATCTCAAAATCCTCCTTGAGTAGTCTATAAAAATGTATGTTTTGAATTTCCCTTGTCATGTAAGACTTCATAAATATACAACAGTTTTTCGGATTATGCAAGACTAAATTGCATATTTTTCAAAAAAAGATTGCATATTATGCAAAACGGATGTATAATTATGAAATCTCGCAGGAACTGGTGCATCGTATTTGCAGTTACTTCAGTCCAGAAAACTCTTGTTCATGTACAGGAACACATTTTGTACATAATGAGAATATTTGGAAAAAGGTCTTTTCTTGTGATGAAAAAGTACTTATAATGAAAATCAAAAATATTAGGAATATTTATGATTGTGCGGGTATTTGACAGTTATAAGCATCAAAAAGTGTATATTTATGAACAATAGGGAGGAACGGCTATGATTAAGGCTGGAATTATCGGAGCAACCGGCTACGCAGGAGCGGAGCTGGCCCGTTTATTACTTCAGAGAGATGATGTGGAACTGGTATGGTACGGTTCCAGAAGCTATGTCGGGGAAGATTTTGCTTCTATATATAGAAATGTTGCACACGCAGTAAGTGAGCCGTGCAAGGACGATGACATGGCAAAGCTTGCAGAAATGGCAGATGTGATCTTTACCGCAACCCCGCAGGGTTTCTGTGCATCCCAGGTGACCGAGGATATCTTATCCAAGACCAAGATCATCGATCTGAGCGCAGACTTCCGTATTAAAGATGTAGACGTTTACGAGAAATGGTATAAGATCAAACATGCAACCCCGCAGTTTATCGGGGAAGCCGTATACGGTCTTCCAGAGATCAACCGCGAGAAGATCAAACACGCAAGACTGATCGCGAACCCGGGCTGCTATCCGACCTGTTCCTTCTTAAGCACCTATCCGCTGGTAAAAGAAGGCATCATCGACCCGAACACCATCATCATCGATGCGAAGTCCGGTACCTCCGGCGCAGGCAGAAGCGCAAAGGTTTCCAGTCTGTTCTGCGAGGTCAATGAAAGCATGAAGGCATATGGCGTTGCAGGACACCGTCACACCCCGGAAATCGAGGAGCAGTTATCCTATGCGGCAGGAAAGCCGGTAACCATCAGCTTCACCCCGCATCTGGTTCCGATGAACCGCGGCATTCTGGTAACCGCGTATGCATCCCTTACCAGGGAAGTAACGACAGAAGAGGTAAAGGCAATCTACGATAAATATTACCAGAATGAATATTTCGTCCGCGTCCTGGAGCCTGGTATGGCACCGGAGACCCGCTGGGTAGAGGGCAGCAACTTTGCAGACGTGTCCTTCAAGCTGGATCCGAGAACAAATCGTGTGGTTATGATGGGCGCAATCGACAATATGGTAAAAGGAGCAGCCGGACAGGCCATGCAGAACATGAACCTGTTATTCGGACTGCCGGAAAATACCGGACTGAAGCAGATCCCGGTATTCCCGTAAACTAGTAAGATGAATTGTTGTTTTTGTTTGTTTTTCCCGCCAAATGGAATGTGGAAATGGGAACAGCAGACGGAAACAGTCGAAAAAACAACCGGAAAAAGCAATCGGAAAGAAAGCAAACAAAAGGAAACAGGTAGTACCGGGAAAGGAAGCATCACATGGCAGGAACCATGAGCATTTTGATCCGGGAAATGACCCCGGAAGATTATGATAAAGTTTATGAACTCTGGATGAGCATTCAGGGCTTCGGAATCCGTTCCATCGACGATTCCAGGGAAGGCGTGACGCGGTTTTTGAAGCGCAATCCAACCACCAGCGTGGTGGCAGAGCAGAACGGCCGCATTGTAGGTGCCATCCTCTGCGGACACGACGGACGGACCGGCTTTTTCTACCATGTGTGTGTGGCATCGGATTACCGCAAGCATGGAGTCGGGCACCGCATGGTGCATTTCGCCATGAAAGCCCTTCAGTCAGAAGGCATCAACAAGGTAAGCCTGATCGCCTTTAAATCCAACGAGGTCGGCAATGAGTTCTGGCACAACGTGGGCTGGGTAGAGCGCAGCGACGTGAACTACTACGATTTCGTTCTGAATGAAGAGAATATTACGAAATTTATACAATAGTGAGGAAGATAAGATGTATACAGTAATCGAAGGCGGCGTAACCGCTGCAACCGGATTTGCCACTGCATCCACTGCAGCAGGCATCAAATACAAAAACAGAAAAGATATGGCGCTGATCTACAGCGAGAAGCCGTGTAAGGCAGCAGGAACCTTTACCACCAATATCGTAAAGGCAGCTCCGGTCAAATGGGACCAGAAAATCGTAAAAGAGTCTGAGTACGCACAGGCCGTTGTCATCAACGCTGGTATCGCAAACGCTTGTACCGGCGCAGAGGGCATGGGCTACTGTGCAGAGACTGCCGCCGCAGCTTCCGCAGCACTGAATGTTCCGGAGAGCGCCGTTTTAGTGGCATCCACCGGTGTCATTGGCATGCAGCTGCCAATGGATAAATTAAAAGCAGGAATCACCGCCATGGCTCCGGAGCTTTCCGGCACCATCGAGAGCGGTACTGAGGCAGCCAAGTCCATCATGACAACTGATACGAAGAAAAAGGAAGTCGCTGTTCAGGTTGGGATCGGCGGAAAGACCGTTACCATTGGCGGTATGTGCAAGGGCTCCGGCATGATCCACCCGAATATGTGCACCATGCTTTCCTTCGTTACCACCGACCTTGCTATTTCCAAAAAACTGTTGCAGGAAGCACTCAGCGCTGATGTCAAAGACACCTACAACATGATCTCCGTAGACGGCGATACCTCCACCAACGATACCTGTCTGCTTCTGGCAAACGGTATGGCTGGCAATGCAGAGATCACCGAGAAGAACGCAGATTACGAGGAGTTCTGCAAGGCACTCAATTACGTCAATGAGACCCTGGCAAAGAAGATGGCAGGCGACGGTGAGGGCTGTACCGCACTGTTTGAGGTAAAGGTCATCGGTGCAGAGAGCAAGGAACAGGCAGTGACCCTTTCCAAGTCCATCATCACGTCCAGCCTGACCAAAGCAGCAATCTTCGGACATGACGCAAACTGGGGACGTATCCTCTGTGCCATGGGTTATTCCGGCGCACAGTTCGACCCGGAGAAGGTGGACCTGTTCTTCGAAAGTGCAGCAGGCAGCATGCAGATTATCAAAGACGGCGTGGCACTGGACTACAGCGAGGAAGAAGCAACCAAGATCCTGTCCGAGCCGGAGGTAACCGCGATCGCTGATGTGAAGATGGGCGATGCAAGTGCAACTGCATGGGGCTGCGACCTGACCTTCGATTATGTCAAGATCAATGCGGATTACCGTTCTTAAAAATATTTTAGGGGAGATAATATTATGAAAAGTTCTGAGATCACCGAGTTACAGAAAGCAGAGGTCCTCATTGAGGCCCTTCCATATATCCAGCGGTTCAACCGCAAGATCATCGTTGTCAAATACGGCGGCAGCGCTATGGTAGACGAGCAGTTAAAGCACCAGGTTATCCAGGATGTGGTACTGTTAAAGCTGGTAGGCTTTAAGCCAATCATCGTACATGGCGGCGGTAAGGAAATCAGCCGCTGGGTCAACAAGGTTGGCATGGAGCCGCATTTTGTAAACGGTCTGCGCGTCACCGATGAGCCGACCATGGAAATCGCGGAGATGGTGTTAAACAAGGTCAACAAGAGCCTGGTCCAGCTGGTCAACGAGTTGGGCGTGAAGGCAGTCGGCATCAGCGGAAAAGACGGTATGCTGCTGCGCTGCGAGAAGAAGCTTTCCAAGGGCGAGGATATCGGCTTTGTAGGCGAGATCACCAAGGTAGATCCGCAGATCATCTACGATCTGTTAGAGAAGGATTTCCTCCCGATCATCTGCCCGATCGGTTCTGACGAGCATTATGCAAGCTACAATATCAACGCCGATGACGCAGCCTGCGCCATTGCCCGTGCAGTCAACGCAGAGAAGCTGGCATTTCTGACCGATGTTGAGGGCGTTTACCGCGACTTCGAGGACAAGAGCTCCCTCATCTCCGAGATGACCGTCAGAGAGGCACAGGACTTTGTAGACAGCGGAAGCCTGGGCGGCGGCATGCTTCCGAAGCTGCAGAACTGCATCGATGCAATCGAGAACGGCGTATCCCGCGTCCATATCCTGGATGGCCGGATCGCACACTGCCTGCTTCTGGAAATCTTTACCAACCGTGGTATCGGTACCGCAATTTATAAAGATGGAGATGCGCGGTATTTCCATGAGGAAAACAAGTAGAAAAATGAGTGTTTTTCAGCCGTGTGCAGAAAAATAGAAAGGAGGAAAGAAAAAATTCCCAGAAAGTCGGCCTGAACTGATGAAAAAGTTGCTGGATGCATATGCTTGAACAGCAGGAAAAGAAAGGATACAAAACATGGAAAAGCAGCAATATATTGACCGTGCAGAGCACGTATTATATAAAACCTACAACCGCTTTCCAGTGGTATTTGACCACGGCGAGGGCGTGAAGCTGTATGACACAGACGGACAGGAATATCTGGATTTTGGCGCCGGAATTGCTGTTATGGGTCTGGGCTACAGCTGTGATGAAGTAAAAAATGCAGTAAAGGAGCAGATGGACAAGCTTCCGCACATCTCCAACCTGTTTTACAATGAACCGGCGATCGATGCAGGTGAGAAGCTTCTGGCGGTTTCCGAGATGGACAAGGTGTTCTTCACCAACAGCGGTACCGAGGCCATTGAGGGCGCATTGAAGATCGCAAAGCGTTATGCCTACAACAAGGGCATGGCACCGGATTATGAGATCATTGCCATGAAGCATTCCTTCCACGGAAGAAGCTTAGGTGCACTTTCCTTAACCGGAAATGATCACTACCAGGAGCCGTTTGCTCCGCTGATCCCGAATATCAAATTCGCGCAGTTCAATGATCTGGACAGTGTGAAAGCACTGTTCTCTGATAAGACCTGCGCCGTGATCATGGAGACAATCCAGGGAGAGGGCGGCATCTACCCTGCAACAGAAGAGTTCATCAAAGGTGTGCGCGCACTCTGCGATGAGCACGATGCCCTTCTCGTGTTAGACGAAATCCAGTGCGGCATGGGCAGAAGCGGCGAGATGTTCGCATGGCAGGGCTACGGCGTGAAGCCGGATGTCATGACCAGTGCAAAAGCACTTGGAAACGGTGTTCCGATTGGTGCATTCCTTGCATGCGGCAAGGCAGCAACCGCTATGGTGCCGGGCGACCATGGAACCACCTACGGCGGCAATCCGCTGGTATGTGCAGCTGCCAATGCCGTTCTTGACGTATTCAAAGAGAAGAACATTACCGGTCATGTCAAAGAAGTGGGGGCTTATCTGTGGGAGAAGCTGGAAGAGGTTGCAGCAGCGTATGACTGCGTCATCGCGCACCGCGGCAAAGGCCTGATCCAGGGACTGGAATTCAACACTGCAGTAGGTCCGGTTGTGACCAACGCGCTGTTAGAGCAGCATCTGGTACTCATCAGTGCCGGAGCCAATATCATCCGCTTTGTACCGCCGCTTGTGATCGAGAAGGCAGATGTGGATGCGATGGTTGGAAAGCTGAAGGCTGCGATCGAGGCAGTAGTGAAATAAACAATGCTTTTTGGCAGTAATTTAAAAAATTATAAGCAAAAGCAACAGGGGCATAAGCATTTATGCATACCACTGTTGCTTTTTTGCATTGGTAAAAACAGAGTGAATTATGATATAGTCAGATTACAGGAGCGCGGTCGGCTGATCGTGGAAGAAAGAGGAGAAACAAGAGATGATGGTCACATTACCAGTGATAGGAGCGATCCTGTGCAAGTGCCGGTCCAGATTTTAGTCGGAGGAGAAGACAGAAAACCAGTCGGCGATGAATTCTGCGGAAGCTGCAGGGTGGAGCGCATGGAATATCTTACGGACAATCTGCAAAAGCACCAGATCGCAGCAGAACTGGAGATCATTCCGGGAATCGGGCACAGCGATGGTGAGAGAGTGCGGACAGATAGATTTTTGGGATGGCTGGGGAAGTTGATGCAGAAGTAAGTTTCTATGATAGTAGACAGTATTGACAAAGCGATCTGGAGTTGTATATAATTTTTTATAACACTTACACAAATTTTATTTGAGTATGTTCAGAACAAGGAGGGAATACGATTGTGAAGATTGCAGCATTTGAAGTGCGGCCGGATGAAAAGGCATCATTTGCCTACTGGTCCAAAGAGTATCAAGTAGAGCTTTTAGAGTACACCGAAGTGCCGACTCTGGAAAATGCCGGTCTTGTGGCTGGCTGCGAGGGTGTGACAATGCTCGGGCAGGGAACCATCGACCGGGCTTTGCTGAGCAAATACCGTGAACTTGGTGTGAAATGCCTGTCGACCCGTACCATCGGCAGCGACCATATTGATCTGGAGGCAGCAAAAGAACTGGAAATTCTGGTTTGCAATGCCAGCTATGCCCCGGATGCCGTAGCCGATTTTACCATTATGATGATGCTCATGTGCTTAAGACAGTATAAGCAGGCATTCTGGCGCGGCTATGTCAACGACTTTTCCCTGGCAGGACTTCAGGGAAAAAATATGAGAGCCATGACCGTAGGCGTTATGGGAACCGGCCGTATCGGCCAGCAGGTGATCCGTGACCTGCAGGGCTTTGGCTGCCGCATCCTGGCTTATGATGTATACCAGAACGCAGAAGTAGCGAAAATGGCAGAATATGTGGATATTGACACCTTCTACCGGGAGTGCGATATCATCACGCTTCACATGCCGCTGCTTCCGTCCACCCACCATATGATCAACCGGGAAAGCATCGCCAAAATGAAAAAAGGCGTGATTCTGGTAAACTGTGCCCGTGGCGGCCTGACAGACACCGAGGCACTCATCGAAGGCATTGAATCCATGCAGATCGGTGCCCTCGGCATGGATACCGCAGAGGGAGAGGAAGGCATCATCCATTGTGATCGCAGAAGCGATATCATCGCAAACCGCAACTGGTTCTATCTGCACCAGTTCCGCAACGTCATCATGACCCAGCACATGGCATTCTACACCGAGCAGTCCGTAGACAGCATGGTGCAGTGCGGTGTAGAGGGACTTGTGAAGATGGCAGAAGAAGGAAGCTATAAGACAATGCTGAATAAATAATAGAAGAGTATATCATAGCTGGTTTCTTCCCGGTAACTATCTCACGAAAAAGTGCTTACTTTACAGAAGCCCGGTCACCTGTGCGATCGACCTGATGGATTACGATGAAACGGGCATCTATTTTCTGACAGCAAAAGGAAAGCGTTTTTACGAACGCCTGAGAAAGCAAATGAAAATGTTGCTTTTACGGCAATGAAGGGAAAAGATACACTATCCTGCGTGGCTGTGTCAGTGCAGGGAAAGGTTGTGGAGCTTGGTCCGGATAAACTGCCTGCTTTGTTTGCAAAAAATACTTACATGGAAAAGATTTATTTGGACGAACAGTCGCGCAGTGCCCTGACTGTTTTTCAGATTTATCAGGGAAACGGAGAATGGTTCGATCTGTCAAAGCACCCGATCGAGCGTGCATCGTTTTCCTTTGGCGGTGCAGAGAAAAAAGAAAGTGGATACAGGGTGACAGAGCGCTGCATCGGCTGTAAGCTGTGTTATTCCAAATGCCCGCAGAAATGCATTGATATTTCTGGAAAACCGGTGAAGATCCATCAGGAACATTGCCTGCATTGCGGGAACTGTATGGAGGTATGCCCGGTTGGGGCAGTAGAGAAAATAGGTTGACGGATATAGGAAAGATAGAGAGCCGGGGAATTTCCCCGGCTCTTGCTTTTTTGGGGGGACTAAAAAGATAATCACCATGATTAAAAAATGTTTTTCGTAATAATCATAACGGAAATGGTGCCTGCCACAAATCGCAGCCAGAGAATGCAAAAAACTATTAAAAATACGACAGTTTGGCATCATTTGTCTTATTTTGGCAGCTTGTGAGTTGCTGATTGAGAAAATTATATGTATAATTGTAAAAAAATATGCATTTCCACCATTATTTACAGACAAATTATCCAAACGACATGCCTGCGAATATATCACAGGCTATTTTTATACAGTCTGGAAAAAAATAACGCTGTGGCTGGCAGATAAAGCAGAAAAGCTTTTGAACCAATGAAAACCATATAAAGAAAACAACGACATGGGAAGGAGGACCGTCAATGCGCGGAGCGAAACCAGAACCTGACGGAAAAACCAGACTCTGGTCCGCTGGTAAATGACAACTATGAATGATGCAAAAGAAAAAGAAACTTCCGTAATTTCAAAATTTTTCACAGTACTGGGAACTATCCTGTGTGTGATTCTGGCACCGATCCTGATACTCAACTGCACGTTGATCGTAAAAAGTCATCTTAATAAAAATGCAGTACCGGATGTCGGCGGCTACAGTCCCATGGTCGTATTATCCGATTCCATGTTTCCGTACATTGAGGCAGGCGATCTGATCATATGCAAACAGGCAGATCCGGAAAGTGTAAAGGCAGGCGATGTCATTTCCTTCTTTGATCCGGCGAGCAACACAAACAGCGTGGTAACCCACCGGGTCGTAGAAATCCAGACCGCAGAAGACGGCGCATTAACCTGGATTACAAGAGGTGATGCCAACAATGCCGATGACCAGAACCCGGTACCGGCCAGTAATCTGGTTGGCATCTACAAACACAAAATTCCGGGACTCGGCAAATTAGTGATGTATATGACAACGACACAGGGACTGATCACCTGCGTGGTTGTGCCGATCATCTTACTTCTTGGCTTTGACTTCATCCGCCAGGGCATCTACGAACGCCGCAGAAAGAAAGATACCGACGCACTGCTGGCAGAACTGGAAAGCCTGCGGGCAGAGAAAGAAAAGAACCAGAAAGAGAATAACAAAGAGTAACCAGCATTCTTACGATTCTGTTCCGCAGGAGTCACGCCAGCGGATTGAATAAATAAAACAACGTGCAAAAGCCTCCATTGTGAGACATGGCGAAGGAAAGCACAGGCAAAGAAGCCATTCAGAAATCTTGGAGAGGGTTCTGAAAAAGAGAAAGGGGAAATTCGTATGAAGAAACACAACATGATGAGAGTAGCCTCCGCACTGGCAGTGGTAACGCTGTTAAGCACAAGTGTGATCAGTGGAACGCTGGCGAAGTATACGAGTACGGCAAGTAGCACAGCAACAGCTACTGTGGCGAAGTGGTCTTTTAAGGTAGGTGCTGGTGGTACGAATGTAACAGCGACAAATGATATTACAGGAACTAATCCATTCACTTTTGACTTATTCGGTTCAATAAAAGATACAGGTGGAACGGAGAAAGAAACAGATGTAACAGATGTAACAGGAAAGCATATTATCGCACCTGGGACTTCTGGACAGATTACGTTAGCGTTAGAAAATGATTCTCAGGTAAATGCAGGATATACTATTAAATTTATAGAAAATAATAAGGATGAAATTCCTTTGCAGTATGCGATTATGGATGGAACTGGTGCAGAATACAGCAAGTTGACATGGACGAAAAAAATAGGCGATTTAAATAAAACAGTAGCATCTTTGGGCACAGGATCTGAAAATAATAAAGCAAGCTATACGGTATATTGGAAGTGGGATTATACAGACAGTACTGGTGCGACTAGAGATTCATCTGATACAACGTTAGGTGTGGGCGCACAAAAAGATGCTGCAACCGCAACAATAACCGCTACAGTTACAGCTACTCAGGTTGATTAATTCATATCTGGCTTATAGTTTGTGATTGTACTATAAAAATGTCATAGAATTGATGCCAGCCCCGTCGTGACCGGGGCTTGTATCAAAAAAATCGAAGAAACAATCTTCACTTCTTCCTTTATCGATTTTCCAGAAATCAATCTGAAAAATCGACAAGCGAAGAAATGATATAGCAGAATGGGTGAGATAGGGATTGACGTAAACTGTACCCAGGAAAGCAGGAAAGCCTATGAAAATACAACCGGATTGCCAAAATCCAAAGAAAATACAAAAGAATAAAAACCGACGCATCTTGCTGTTGGCCGTTATCTTATTTCTTCTAATCCTTATGTCTTCCTGCGGCCTCATCTACCACCTTGGAAAGCAGGCCCGGGAGCAGGCAGAGCCAAACCGGCAGACCATTAAGGTTGAGCCGGAGGAAGAAACCAAGACAACATTATCCATTTATGGAGTGGTTCGTTATACGAATGGTATGCCGTGCAGTGAACATACCGTAGAGCTTCACAGTACGCCGAAAAACACGGTAACGGGAAAAGATGGTTCTTTCTTTTTCTACGATGTGGAGCACGGTGAGCATCAGATTGCTGTACTGGATGCTTCCGGGAACGAGAAAGCATCGATGAAGTTCCAGATCGAAGAACAGGAAGATCCGTCTCTCCAATATGTAACAATGAGGGAGCTGAATCAGCAGATTCAGTTTGAGATTCCGATCAACACAATCCTTTTGGATGTGGATATGGAGTTGGACGAGCAGGAGCAGACTTTAACGATAAATGCGGATCAGACAATAGCGGCCTTGACACAGGGACGCGTTCTTACTTCATCGGCCAGTGTGCAGGTGAAAGAGGGCGAAGCGGCGGTCTTTGCATCGGGACACTATATGCTGCAGGACGGAACCATCGCCTTGGCGAATGGTGGAATCCTGTTGCCGGAACAGATTTATCTGCCTCCAAATGAAAATGCGGCAAGCGTTCCGGCACTTCCGTCTGGTATTACGCTGGATCCAAATGGAATCCTTATATTGGAGGACCAGACCCAAATTGACCGAAACACGCAGCAGATCACACTTCCAAACGGTATCATTCTCCGGCCGGACCAGACCGTGTCGATGGCGGATGATTCCATCTTAAATATCCCGGACTACGGAAACAATGCCTACCTGATTCGGGAAACGGACAGTGATCTGATCGGAAATGGGAATGCAGGAAGTAAAAATATCGGAATCCTGAATGAAACCAATGCAGGAAATACCGGTGACAATGGAAATACGGGAAATGCAGAAGCATCCGGTAATTCTGGAACATCCGGCAGTGCAGAAACATTAGAAAACTTGGAAAGCTCTGAAAGAGCAGGAAACCAGGTGGGTTCAGAAACCTCGGATCGTACCGAAACTTTGGGAAACACAGAAAATATGGGTAGTTCAGCATCATCCGGCAGTCTGGAAAATGAAACTAATGCAGAAACTGCTGGTGGAACTGGAAGCGTTGGTAATTCCGAAAGTTCAGGCAGCTCTGGTGGCTCAGGCAGCTCTGGTGGCTCAGGAAGCTCTGGTGGTTCGGGAAGTTCAGGCGGTTCCGGTAACTCCGGTGATTCTGGAAACACAACACCGACGAAACCAACGGAGGAATCTGGTTCTGTGGAGATCGGTGATGTTAAGACCGGAAAACTCTGGAAGCAGACGGCTACGATTGATCTTTTTACCGATCTGGGTGGTAATCAGGTTTATGAAACCTTATATCCGGGTATTGAAGGGCGTTACGATTTTTATATCCGTAATACCATGAAAAGCATCACTTACATGACAGTTACGGTGGAAGAAGAAGCCAATAGCAAAAATGGCGGAACGCTTCCTCTGGAATACAAGATTCTGGATGAAACAGGCAAGGAAATCAGCGGAGACTGGAAAGACGCAGCACAACTGAAAGCATTTTCTGTGACTCTTCAGCCAAATCAGAATGTAAACTACAGCATTCGCTGGCGCTGGCCTTACGAAAGAAACGACAGTGCCGGAAATAGTCAGTCTGCAGATGATTACGACACAAATCTGGCTGTCAGTGCAGACCGAAATCATAAGCTGAAGCTGGTGATCCACGTCGAGCAGTAAAGCAGAATGAAACGATAGCATAATTGAGAGATACGGAACTGTCGAGGGCGGAGAAAAATCAGAAAATAGATAGAAAAAGCAGCAGGAAGAAAACCATGACTGGGAAGGAAACACCATATGACGGAACAGGGACAGGCAGAAGTGGAACATACCGAAGCAGAATGCAAGAAAGCAGATCAGGCAGAAAAAGAACAACTGGAGATGAGGCAGGAAGAACCCGGGCAACTGGAAAGCAACCTTGCAAAAAATAAAACATCGGGCATCCGGAGCATCTGGATCCGCAGACTGGTTCTGGCTTTGCTTGGACTGCTGATGGGTCTGCAGATCTATTTCGTCAATGCCGGAAGAGTCATGGGCGATCCGCTTCCGATGCCGTTCGGCTACGGTGCGGCGGTCGTACTTTCCGGCAGTATGGAGCCAACCTATTCAGCCGGAGACCTGCTGATCGTAAAAAAAGCGGATCATTACCAGACTGGCGATATCGTAGTGTATCAGAACGGACGAAGTCTGGTGGTACACCGCATTATCGACATGAATGGTGAGACGGTAACGACTCAGGGCGATGCAAACAACGCCCCGGACGAGCCCTTTGCAGTCAGCCAGATCAAAGGCATCTCCGTGGGAAGCATCCCATTTGTGGGAACCTGGTTTCGCATCCTGAAAACACCGGTCGGACTGATGGCAGCGTTTCTTTGCACCATCTTTCTGATTGAGGTATCGTTCCGCAAACAGAGCGATACCGATGCGGCAGAGTTGGAGAAAATCAAAGAAGAAATCCAGCGGTTAAAGCAGGATGATGAGGAAACGAACAAATAGGGGAAACGAAAAATAAAAGAAACAAAGAGATAAAAGAAGCTAAGAGATAAAAAGCAAAGAAAAAATAGCGGAAGTAAAGACAATATAGAAAGCAAAAAAGCAGATGGGAGGGAGTTTATGGGAAAGAATGAGAGAAAACAGAGATGGCTTGGACATCTGCTGGTGATCCTGACATCGATGGTGCTGCTCACCTCCTGGTCACTTTGTGGGACGTATGCAAAGTATACGTCAGAAGCGACAGCAAGCTCAACGGCGCGGGTGGCGAAGTTTGAGGTTGATGTAACAAATAAAGGTGTATGGAAGCAGGAAACGGGGCCTGTAGTAGCTGAAATTGCACCTGGAGAAAAGATTTATTATAAGATAGAGGTAACGAATAAAAGTGAAGTATCAATTTCCTGTCAGTTGAGTCTTAAGAGTAAATATGAAGACTGGCCATTAACGGTTTCTATAACTGATAAAGATAAAAATGAATTATCGAATGGAAGTGCCGTGATTGAACCTGCTTCGAATACAAATTTCCCGCAAACTCATACGTATTACGCATGTATCAGTTGGGATGAGAATGCGGAGAATGCAAAAGACGCATCGAATGCGGGAAAAACCGATTTGGTCAGCATCATATTTGAGGCAGTTCAGGCAGATTAGGGGATGAGAGTGTATGAGGAGACAAAAGAAAAAGCAAGAGTGTGCGACAAAATTTTGGGATCAGATTGCCAGAATGCGTATGCCATTGATGGTGGTATGCATTCTGGCTTTTGGTGCTTCTATGATATATGCAAAATATATACAGACATCGCAATATAATGACGCTATAACTGCTAGAGAATTTTATTTTTCTAGTGATGTGCTGGATGGAGGTGTGCATGAAATTCCGGCATTGGACGAGGATGGAACAGCAACGCTTACCTTTCATCTGATGAATCACGAAGATCAGCTGAGGTATTCAGATGTACCAATTACGTATGAGGTTACATGGGAAGAAGAACAGAAAAACACGGCAGAAACTGATCATGTGGAATCGGCAAATGGGAATGAGGCAGGGAGACTGTTGCAGGGGACCAATCTTAGCGAGAAAATTGCAGCAGGTGAAGGCAAAAATGGTCAAACAAACGATAAAACCGTTACCATTTCCGGTCTTGAACAGGGAAAAACTTATACGGTAACAGCAACAGCCACTGCACCTTACACGAAGACCTTATCAGCAATCATTCGTGTGCAGCAGAAAAACGAAGAACTTCAGGCAACGGTTACCGATCATGGAAACTATATTGAGGTGACGGTGTGGACTGCAGATAAAGCAAAGAAGATAAGGTTAATCAATCAAGCAGTTGGATTGATTCCGGATAACACGGATTCCCCTATGAAAGATATGTTAACAGTAACGGATACTTCCGGAGAAAGTCAATCTGACTTGATAGATCTGAAATCCAATGCATCTCATGTATTCCGTTTTTTTAAATCCGATGCAGAAAAAAATTATAAAGCTACAGTAACTACTGTAACGGATCATGCAGAAATAGACAATGCAGTAACGGTGGAGGAGGTGACGAATGAATGAAGCGACTCATTGAGATTTTAAAGAAAAAAAGACAATGGAGACAGATCAGTGCGGTCGTTCTGATCGTCTGCCTGTTAGGAAGTGTGCTCTTGTCGAATCAGATTTCCGGGGTACGTGCCATTACGGATGAAGAAAAGGACTTTTGGAGTGATGCAACTCCATCCAATGCCAAGCATACACCGGACAATGCCGAAGATGAGGATGAGGAATGGACGCTTGCGAGTGGATCGAATGCGACGGTATCAAATGCAAGTCCATCCAATGCCGAAGAATACGAGCAGTTAACTCTGGAAGATGACAGCGAACCGGTTACGGTCAGTGGAAAACTTCCAATCGGTACCAGCTTAAAGGCAGAAGTGATCACGGAAGAAGAACTTCAGGATTATGGACTGGAAGAAGTAGAACTGAACAGCGGACGGCCTGTGTTCGCGTATGATATTTCCCTTTGGCTGCGCGGAAACCGCTATGAGCCAGAATATGCATTGACTGTTCAGATTGATAATACAGAGCTTCTGGGCGGCGAATTGAAGCTAGTCCAGATAGATCAGGATGAATCAGAAACAAATGCAGCAGGTGAACGAGAAACTAAAACGATCGATTCAGTCTCAGTTCCACAGTCTTTGGATTTTACGATGGATAACGAAGGCCAGGTCAGATTTACCATGAAAAAACTGGCAGTTTATGTTGGTCTGGATATGAGCAATCCTGATGCGGTCATTACGATTCAGGACCCGGATCAGTTGGTTTCTGTTACTGGAATTCTGCCCAAAGAGACCACGGTAACAGTGGAACCATTATCAGAAGAAACTCTGAGTGAACTGCAGCTTCCGGAAGGAGATATTACCTTTGCATATGACATTACCCTCTGGGTAGACGGGAAAGAGTATCAGCCAGAACAGCCAGTGAAGGTTAAAATCCTGCATGCAAAAGATGAGTATCATGAAGATTTGCTGATTACCCATGTGAAAGTGGATGAAGACGGAAATATGCAGACACCAAGCAGTCTATCAGGTGAGGTGGAAGACGATGGAAGCGCCAGTTTCCTGACGGAAGGTTTTTCTTATTTCATTGGATCTGCAAGGACGGCAGAACTGCAACTTGGTACAGTAACATGGGAACGAAAAAAAGGTTCAGTTGCGATCAAAGGCAATGGAACAGATCCTGGCGAATTGAAAGTCGATTTATTAAGCGATGAGGAGGAAAAATATTATAACGGAGCTAAGACCGTTATGTTTGCTTATAGCATTACAGCGGAGAATGCTTCTGATGGAGATTTACCGGGGGTCTGCGAAATTACAGTATCCGATTGCGGTATTATGTCCGATGATGAGTCGATAGAAATTTACAAAATTGCAAATGGAACTATCACTCTTTTTGGGCAGCCATCTGAGAAAAAAGAAGGTGAGGTGACGTTTCTTACGCCTGGGTTGGGAAACTATATTGCGGTCAGCAATATAGCAACGGTAAATCTGGCAAATGGTGCTGTCACGCTGACACCAGATTCTTTGGAAGGAACACGTCAGGATGGAAGAAAGGTTAGTGTACCGTTCGGAAAGGATGGTGCGAAATACCGGATTGCGCAAAGTGATGCGGTAACAAAGGTTTCGAACGGAGTTGTTGCAACAGGAGATTTCACGGAAGAGCGAACAATTATCCTAGATGGAGTTAGCACGAATGGGATTATTAATATCAATGCGCCGAACGGTGCAACTAAAAAAATCGTGTTGCAGCTTCGTGGGACGAACCAGGTGAAATGTATTAGTTATGGGACAGGTAATAAAGAACTAACGAATAATAATACGAATTCTGCACTGACGATTGATAGTTATGCAAGTTCTGGAAGTACAACCGGAGAACTTTACATACCCAGAAAGATGAAATCTAAAGAAGAGATAATAAACTATGTAGCTCAGGGAACAACTGGAGGTTTAGGAGATAACTGGGCTGCAGCAGGAATTGGAGGCTTTTATCAAAATGGAAGTCAGGGAACGACTGGCTTAACTATTTCAGGCGGAACTATTTGTGTATTGACATCGAAACAAAACTGTGCAACTGCAATTGGCGGTGGCGCAAATGCGGATGGAGAAGTTACGATCACAGGTGGTGATATTACTGCAATCTGCTGTGGAACTGGTGCGGCAATTGGAGGCGGAATCGGTTGGCAGGAGCGTGGAGGTCGTGGAAAAGTCACGATCACAGGCGGCAGGGTGTATGCGGAAAACTACGAATATTATTCAAGACCTGGAACTGATAATTATGGAGGAGTAGCAATCGGCAGTGGAAGTTCATTTCAGAAGGATGGTGCTTCTGCAGATATTGAGATTTCAGGAGATAGCTATGTAAAAGCCTATGCCCGTTACGGAAATGCAATTGGCAGTGGTAATAGCTATGATGGAATCGCAGCGCAGGCGAATATTACAATTAGCGGAGACAGTTTTGTTATGACCAATGCGCTCGGAGGAGGCACGAGCAAAAGCAAAAAAGGTGGTTCTGCAAATATCACGATCAGTGGCCAAGCACATGTGGAATGTGTGAACTACTCCAAGATTACAGATAAGTATGATTCATCATCTACCAATGAATTAGGTGCATTTGGTATTGGCGGTGGAGGAAGCCGGGGAGATGCGAAAGGCGGATCGGCGGTCGTAACTATTTCCGGTGGCACGGTAAACTGCAATGGCGGTAAGATTGGTGGCGGTTCCGCCGAAAACGGAGCAGGAGGAGATGCTTCGGTGATGATCAACGGAGGAAATCTGGATTGCGCATCCATTGGTGGTGGAGACAGTGTAACGGGTACTCCGGGAGCAGTAACAAAGTCCAGTACAGATGAGAACGGAACAGACGAAGCAGGTATTGAAATCTCAGGAGGAACCATAAAAACCGGAACGATCGGTGGAGGAAAGAATGGGAGTGGTACGATTGGTTTTGCGACTGCTGAAATTTCCGGTGGCGAAATCCAGGGACAGTTTGTTCTTGCAAACAGCGATGAAAATAAACACTGTTCGTTTGAAATGACAGGCGGAACCATTGACAATCAGAATTTAAGTAGCGCTGGATATGAGCGTGCACAGGCAAATGGAGGGGCTGTTTATCTGGATGATAAAAATGGAAGAGTCACGATCAGTGGCGGAACAATAAAAAACGCAACGGGCGTATTGGGCGGAGCTGTTTACATGAAGTCTGGAACATTTACGCTATCAGGAGAAGGCGTCATTGAAAATTGTATTGCAACGACATCTGTTGAGAATGATATGTCTACAAGTACATCTGGCTGCGGCGGGGCCGTTTATCTGGAAAATGGAACTGTCGATATTACGGGAGGATATATCAGAAACAATCAGTCGGAACAAGATGGCGCCGGCGTATACTTGGCAGATGGTGATCTGAAAGTATCCGGTGGAATGATTGAAAATAACACAGCGCTGCAAAATGGTGGTGGAGCTTATTTGCAAAGCGGAACGTTCTCAATGGGCAAATCGGCGGACGGGGAAACTACGTCTCAGACAACTGCTATTTCTGGGAATCGTGCGGTAAATGGCGCTGGAGTGTATCTGGCAGGCGGAACCCCCAATTTGTATTATGGAAACTTGACAGGAAATGCAGCCTCAGAAAATGGTGGTGGTATTTACATTGATAAGCAGAATGTTACGTTAAATCCTGTTGCTGCAGTAAATATTACTGGAAACAGTGCAACAAATGGAGCAGGCATCTATATTGCAGGAACAGAGAATGAGAATGATGCAAGCTTTGGTTTAGATAGTAAATGTAAAGGAACTGTTATGTTGTCTGGAAATACAGCTTCAGGAAAAGGTGGTGCTGTTTGTATCCAGTATGGTTCTTTCTTGCAAAACAGTGATAAGATCTCAATAGTCGGAAACAAAGCTTCTTATGGCGGCGGTGTAGCGGTTCTGGAAGGTGACTTCCAGATGACAGGTGGTGCAATTGGCTCAGTAAATGGAACCAATGCGGCTAGTCAGAGCGGAGGCGGTGTTTATGTATCCAGTGGATCGGTTACGCTGGATGGTGGAACCATTGCATACAATGCGGCAAAGATGCAAGGAGGAGGAATTGCGGTTGAAGATGGCAATGTCCTGATGTATCAAGGCAGTATCACATATAACAAAACATCTGGTGGAGCGGGTGGCGGCATTTATGTAAATGCAGATCAGAAAGAAGCACAAGTAATCATTTTGAGCGGCATGATCAGCAATAATTCATCTCACACATCAGGTGGTGCCATCGCAGTATTAAGTACATCGCAGAAGGCAAATATTGTGGTTGGAACCTGTCAGAACCATTTTGTTTCGGACCTGGATGACAGAAAATTTGACGGGTTTGATTTCCTATATGAAAAATATCCCACACATCACCATACATCCTGTCCTGTGATTGAAGATAATACAGCGGGAACTTCTGGCGGAGCGTTTTATGTGAATGGTAGTAAGGATTCTGTCATTGAGTTTTACTGCTTACACGAGAATGGAAATAAAGCCAAAGGCGAATCGCGCAGCAATGCTTTAAAAGTAGAAGGCGGAATCGTGAAAATCGGGGATGAAGGTTATACACAAGCTAGTCAAGATCCTGTTAAGGGAAATGTGTCTATGGCTGGTTCCATGCTGATTGAGAAGGGCGGATCCGTAACGGTTTCTGGAATTATGAGAAACCCATATTTTGAAGACCGGATTATGGTAGACAGCCAGAATGGATATTCTGACAAACGTGTGCAGGATAGTAAAAATGTGGTTTACCGTGTGAATTATATGGAAAATTTCACTGGAAATGGGACAACCCCAACCGGAGATTACATTACAAGGCAGTATTCGGATATTTCTGATAAAACAGTTGCTGCTTCCTTATTTGAGCATGGTGGGTGGACCATTCTTGAATGGAATACGCAAGCAGACGGGAAGGGGAATAGCTATAGTACAGGAACTAGGCTGACGGATACGGGAATCTTAGATAATCCTACTTTAACGCTCTATGCAATCTGGCAGAGAAATATGTATACGGTTGTATTTCATTCGAATGTGCCTTTGGGTGTTACGTATTCCGGTACAATGGCAAATCTGCCATGTACCGTCGGTGAAGAACTGACACTTTCGAAAAATGTGTATCAGTGCACGGGTTACCAGTTTGATGGCTGGAATACCAAAATGGATGGAACCGGTACTGCTTATCCTGATGGAAAACAGATTGATAATGGACTGTCCCAGGAAAATGGTGCGACGATCAATCTGTATGCACAATGGAGTGTATGTTTGCATCCTGCTGAAAAACAATCATATCAGGTCAATGAAACGAAAAATGGTCTGATCCAGATTTGCAGCTGTGGAGCGCATACTGCGGAAATAATCATGGATGCAGTGAATGTGACTTATGATAAAAATAACCATCCGGTTAAATTCAGCTACAAAGGTGATACATGGAGCGGAGCAGAACCGGTTATTGCCTATTCCTGGAGAACGCTGAATAATACAGGAGAATTTCAGCTATTGAATTCTGGAGAACTGCCGAGAAAAGCAGGCCAGTACCGGGCAGAAATTGAGGCCGGATCTGGTACAGCTGCAGAAGATAGCCAGAAAATCTGGATCAATTACCAGATTGCAAAGGCAAAGCAGGAAGCCCCGACAGGAAGATTAGTATATTCTTATGATAATACTGGAACAAAACTGACGATTAACCCGATCACAGTGGGCACAGATCCGCAAACAGATGATTATCACAGCATTCCTGTTTATGAACTGGAATACACCGCAAACGGAGTTATCAAAAAAATAACTCAGATAAGAAGTGATGAACTGACTAATCCAAATCAGTTTTCCATCAGTGGAGGACTTTCTTCGGAAGTTTACTGCCGCATTTCAGCATATTATGGAGAAACGAAAAACTATCTTGCTTCAGAGGCATTGGATGCCGGATTTTACACAAGCAGCAATGCACAGGTGCATTTTACTATGGATCCGGGTATTACTGTGGAACCATCGGAAGCACCTTCTGGTTTTGCTGATGATTCTGGCAGTTATCGAAAATGGTACCGTGTGAAGATTGATCAGGGATATCATAAAAAGAATTTCCAGTATTCTGTAGCAGTAGGAGGTAATAGTTCGGGAACTGATTCTGGTGTATCGTTTGAGAAATATGGTGCAGGGGCTGATGAAGACTTGAAAGACCTTTATTATCTGATACTTCCGACGATTAGTCGAGAATCCCAGCTGAGTGTAGAAGTATCAATTACAGGTGTGCTTCCGAATGCTGAGATGAAAGTAAAACAGGCGGCTGGTACCTATTTTGATGATTTTGATGGAATAGATGATTCTCAAACGCTGACTATTGGAGCTGATTCCGCATTCACGGCACAGTTTGATGTAAGCAACCGGCAAGCTGGAGAATATAGGAAACCTTATCTGAAATTTGAACAGATTGTTCCGGCGGGAACTACAATCATCATGCAGACTCAGAGTGCGGATCAAAATACGGTGCCGGATTATTGGTATTATAAAGCAGATACGAAGCTTGCGGCGGAAAGTAGTTTAAACTTAAACGAATTTTATAAAATGGGAGCTGACTCAGGTTCAATGTATTCGGATCCGACGGATAATTCGGATGTGATGAAGAAAAGTTATCGTTTCATTGTAGACTTTACAAATACCGCGGAGACCCAGGAAACAGAATCTTCAATGAAAAATGGTGGAAGCTTTATGAATCTGGTATTTACTCCGAATACAGGCAACACAGGTGATGCTTCGGATGGCACATCCGGTAATACAGAAACTGCCATTCCTGAATTAAAGAGAGGTACAAATATCACGAGAGAGTCTGGAGAGAGTTTTACATTGACACAAGACAGTTCAGACAGTCAGAATGAGCAAGGTTTGAAGTTAACTGCTGCTTATAATCTTTCTGCATCGGATCTTTCCATGTGGGCGGGGCGTACATATGGACTTGTAGTTTCTACGGACCAGGCAGACCGGATTCCAGAAGATATGAGACTTGAAGTTCAGGAAAATGAAAGCGATATTACTGTATATCCGCAAAATGAGCACGGAGAGTTTCTGGTGCCGTTGGATGAAATCTCAAAAACTTCGGATTCCAAATCGATCACATTGCGCTTAGTGTCAGATACGTATTATTTTGAAGGGCAATCATATGACAATATAAAAGCAGAATTATATGTATCGGCTTCCGCAGATACGGATACTTCTTTCAAAGGGAAATTGCTTGCGCAGAAAACGGGATTAACTCTGACCAGGAATGCAACGGAACTTCCGTCTGTTAAGATTCAAACAGAAAAGCGATTGTATGCGAAGAATGGCGAACTGAAGCTTACGATCATTTATCAAGATGCTGATAAGGTGGAAGCAACAATTTGGAAGAAGGATGATAATAAATATCTTGATACGATATTCCATCAGGAATTGAATGCGTCTGGAGAAGAGAATGTATTTCAATTAAGTAGTCTGGATGATGCTGGGGCAGGAAGTTATTGTCTGAAGATTATTGTATCAAAGACAGAAGGAGAGAGCATCCGGACAATCATGGAAGTTCCATATTATTTCATAATCATGGATGATGAATCGGAGAATGCTTCTTAGAAACCAGAAAATGTAGAAAAAGTCGCGGCTACATTGTGAGGGTATATCGGACGATATAGCTGTAGTAAAAGCGAAGGACACACTGTCTTTTTGTGACAGTGTGTCCTTTGCTCTAAAGAGTTTTTGAAAATGAAAAAATTCAAAACACTGACAGGAAATTTGGATGCCGAAAACTCTAATCGAAAACAGAGTTTTCGGAGTTTTTTACAGACTCAATCAGACTTGTTTTTGTATGGCAGTGAATTTCATTATGGATTCCTTTTTGGCGTGCATTTCACCTCGCATTTCACCACGTGCTTCCCCGAGCTTTTCACCCTCTGCAAGCCATTCTTTTTTCTCCATAGCCCGGTATTTCTGTTCGTCATATTCTGTTAAGATCACGTCTACCACCTCCGTTCGATGAGAAGAAATGTAAAAAACTTTTTTATACATCTTGTTGTTTTAGAGTGTGAAGTGTATATAATAGCATCAGAAGGAAGGGAAGATAATGCAATTTGATGATCTTTTTGAAATGAGAAAATTAGTCGGAACAAAATTAAAGGATTCTATTCAGAAAGACATGATTATCCTGGCAGATAATTTTATTACAGATAAAGACAAAAAGAATTTTGTGATTTATAAAGGGCAGAAATTAGAGGCTGCTATTGCGTACATACTGCAAGATATTTTTGTATTGCGGAACCCATGGTATCTACTTGACGTCCACATGAAAATAATACTACAATAAGCATAATGCCGTTTAGAATAGGAACGTTGGCATAAAGATTTTGGGAAGAAACGTTCTAAAAAGGAAGGTACGCAGGAAAAGGAGAAAAGACAGTGAAAGCAAACACAGATTTATTTGAAAATGCCCCGGTGCCGAAGGCCGTGGCGACGATGGCGATTCCAACGATGATTTCCATGCTGGTTGTGGTTATTTACAACATGGCGGATACATTTTTCATTGGACAGACAAAAGATCCGCTTCAGGTAGCAGCCGTGTCACTGGCTACGCCGGTATTTATGATCTTTATGGCACTGGGACATTTGTTTGGAATTGGCGGAAGCTCGGCAATTTCAAGAGCGCTGGGAGAACGGAGAAAGGACCGTGCATGGCATATTAGTTCCTTCTGCTGTTATGGTTCGTTGGGACTTGGCGTCATTGTGGCAGCAGTTTCCGTGCTTTGTATGGAAAAGATTCTGCGCCTGATCGGTGCAAGCGCGAATACCATTGATTTTGCAAGACAGTATCTGACGATCATTGCTGTTGGTGCGCCGACCATCATGTTTTCGACCGCATTTGCGAATATCTTGCGCGGCGAAGGTGCATCCAGGGAATCCATGATCGGGAACCTGCTTGGAACGGTTGTAAATATTATTCTGGATCCGGTTATGATCCTGGGGCTTGGCTGGGGTGTCTCCGGGGCAGCGCTTGCAACGGTGATCGGAAACATTGCGGCTTGCCTGTTCTATATTGCCTACTATGTGCGCGGCAAATCGATGCTGTCCATTCATCTGAAAGATTTTAAGATGGGAGATGGAATTGCCGTAGCGGTTGCGGCAATCGGTATTCCGGCTTCTTTGAATAACATTCTGATGAGTTTTGCGAACATCATCTTGAATCAGGCGCTGGTCGGCTATGGCGATACGCCGGTTGCGGCAATGGGCGTGGCAATGAAGTCGAATATGCTGGTAGTGCTGTTGCAGATCGGACTTTGTGTGGGAATCCAGCCGTTGATCGGTTACAATTACGGCTCTGGAAATAAGAAGCGCCTGATGCAGGTGTTCAAATTTACCGGCGCCGTTTCAGTGGTTATGGGAGTTATTTTGACCCTGTTTATGCTCATTGCAAGAAAGTCCCTGATCCAGGTCTTCATCAACGACGCAGAAGTCGTGGAATATGGTATCCGGATGGTCATTGCGCTGCAGCTTTCCGCCCCGTTCATCGGAATTTTGTTCCTGTGCATCAACACGATCCAGGGCATGGGAAAGGCGCTGCCTTCCCTCATCCTTACGGTCTGCCGCCAGGGACTGATTTTTATTCCGCTGATTTTTATTTTGAATCATCTGTTTGGGTTGGATGGTGTGATTTATGCGCAGCCGACGGCGGATTATCTGTCAATCATGGTGGGTGTTATCATTTGCACGCATTTGTTTCGGACGATGAAGCATCAGATGCAGGTTTCATCATTTTTTGAATAAATTCCGTATAATGCACACCGCCATCACCGCGGTTGCCAGGTCTGCGCATGCCTGCGACAACAGGACACCGTGGTATCCAAACAGATTAGAGAGAAGAAACAGGAAAGCGGCGTACAGTACACCCTGGCGGCATACGGATAAAAGGAATGCGCCGAGGGCATTTCCGACTGACTGGCAGACGCAGGTGGAGACCAGGGTGACAGACATGAAGACCATGCCGAGCTGCTGGCAGCGGAGCATGGCAGCGCCGTTTGCCATAATGTCGGGATCCTTCATGAAAATGCCGATGATGGCCGGGGCAAATACGCTCATCAGGATCGTGAAGACCAGCCCGAGTCCCATCTCCAGAAGATAAGCGAATTTCAGGATTTCTTTTAACCGTTTCTGGTTCCGGGAGCCGTAGTTATAGCCGATCAGCGGCTGGCCGCCAAAGGCAAAGCCGACCAGGATCAGCGCAGTAATCATGTTGGCTTTCAGGGCGATACCCATAGCTGCAATCTTATCGGTACCGTAAGCAAGCAGGAAATGGTTGGTCATCATGACCATGAAGCTCTGCATTAGGTTGGTGATGGAAGCAGGAATGCCGATCGTGAAAATATCCCGCGCCATGGTCCCGGAAATGTGGATTTCCCGGATGGATGCGGAGAGGCGCTGCGATTTTGTTACAATGACGAAAAGGTAATAGCAGTCCGCAAATACATTTCCAAGCACCGTTGCAATGGCGGCACCGGCTGCGCCCTGGTTTAGCACGAAGATGAACATAGGGTCCAGAACAATGTTGATGATAGAACCGAGTATGGAACCGATCATAGCCTGGGCTGCCATTCCCTCGGTGCGCAGGATGTTACTTGGAACAAGACCGAAGATGATGGCTGCGGAGCCAATGGCGATCCAGGTATAATAATCACTGGCATGTTGGTAAGTAGTTCCTTTGGCGCCAAGCAGGGCTAGAACCGGGGCGCGGAACAAAAGCAGGATGAGCGTCACCAGAAGTCCGAAACCAATGGAAGTCCAGATGCAGAATGCGCTGGCTTTCTTTGCTGCAGTTTCGTTTTTTTCGCCAAGCAGTCTGGAAATGATGGAGCTTCCGCCAAGTCCGAAGATATCTCCGAAGGCGATCATCAGCGTGAATACGGGAACAGCCAGGGAAACACCGGCCACCAGGTCCTGTTTGCCGGTGAGTGCAATGAAGTAGGTATCTACCATGTTGTAGATGAGAGAAACCATCATACTGAGTACGACCGGAAATGCGAGCGTGAGATACGCTTTTGGAACCGGCGTTGTTTCAAAAAGTTCGTTTTTCATAAGAATCAGATGTCCTTTCTGTGTGTACTGGCGCAAAATCAGCGGATGTACCACGGATGCACTTTCTGTATGGAAGTGCAATAAAAAACATCCACAACCCAGAACTGGATTATGGATGTCCGACCGTAGCGCAAAACCTTGCGCCCTATCATATGTAGTTAGTTATTGGCAAAATCCGTTTCTGTCTGCGCATCGCGTGAACCGAAATGGATTTTGTTTGTTCCTGCGGTATTTTAGCAGAAACAAAGAAACTCGTCAAGAGAGTTTTTCCACAGCCTCTTTCTGAAACTCGTCGGAAAGAATGGAAGTGCAGTGCGGACAGCGGGTCGCTGCGATCGCAATCTTGGTCTTGCAGTATGGGCATTCTTTCTCGGTTGGTGCTGCAGGCGGAGCCGGTTTTTTGTACAGTTTATTCAGCTGGCGGATGACCAGGAATACAACAAAGGCCATGATCAGGAAATTAATCAGCTGGGTTACAAACAGACCATAGGCGATGACAGAGGTCTGTTCTTTTGCTGCTTCCAGGGTTGTATAGTGTTCGCCGTTTAAGGCGATAAACATGTTGCTGAAGTCGATTTTTCCGGTGATCAGGCTTAAGGCCGGCATGACTACGTTTTCAACCAGAGAGGTGATCAGTCCGTTGAATGCGCCGCCGATGATCACAGCGACTGCCATGTCGATCATGTTGCCTTTCAGCGCGAATGCCTTGAATTCTTCCAGGATCTTTTTCATAGGTAGTCCCCCTTATGTAATCGATTAAAATAAGTATAAAATCAGAGGACAAAAATGTCAAGAAAGTGCCAGAAAATGCCAAAGGACATTTTCTTGTGGAAGGGTAAACGTAAACGATATAGACAACTATCTATAAGTGATATAGATACTATAGATAATCGGTAAAGCATTTGCTGGCAAAAATTGTGGGAAATTGTGCGAAAATTTCCCACAAAGATCAGATCATATCCAGAAAGGTGCTGACCACCTTTGGCATATACCGGCTGCGCTTGTAATAAAAATTCACTTCCCGGGAAGCATCCTGGTGGTTGAGCTTATAGTACACCAGATTTTCGCTGTCCGGAACGTGGCGGATCAGGGTGTCTGAGCTGAAGGAGATCCCCATGCCGTGCCGGGAGAGATTGTAGGCTGTAATCTGCTGGTCCAGCTCTAAGCGGATCTTTGGAAGAACGTGCGCGTTGTGGAACATCCGGTCAGCTCGTGTTCTGGTATCATTTCCACCTTTTAAAAGGAGAAAGTTTTCATTCTGGAAATGTTCCAGGGAAACCGGTGGGATACGGGAGTTGAAATGCCGGTTTTCCAGAATATCGGAAGCGGTGAAGGCATAGTTTTTCATCGTCTCGTTGATGGAAAGACGGGACGGAACGGTCAGCAGCAGGTGTTCTTCGCAAAAGAAGCGTTTGCTGTAGACTGCAGGGTCCATGTTCTGGTTGTCGATCAGAAGGTCCAGGGAGCCGGAAAACAGCTTTTTGGTCAGCTCTGAGGTGGTTGCTTCGACCAGATTTAAGTGAACTTGCGGATAGCGCTCCGTAAATCTGGAAATAAACGGCGGCAGCACATAGGAAATGAAGAGGTTGGTGCCTCCGATGGAGATGGAGCCGCTTTTGATCTCCCGCATGTCATTGATATAATTCTGAAATCCGTTTTCCACATCCATGATGATCTCAATGGAGCGGATGTATTCTTTTCCGGGATCTGTGAGCTGGATAGGGTTGGAGCTGCGGTCGAAGATGGGGAAGCCGATCTGGGCTTCCTCTTTTTTGACGGCAGCGCTTAATGATGGCTGGCTGATAAATAGATTGCGGGCGGCCTTCGAAAAGCTCATTTCTTTGTAAACTTCATAAACGTAACGCATCCCCTGAAACATAACTTCCTCCTGATATAGACAAATATCTATAAAAAGTATGATTTTATAAGTATTTGAAAATAGTGTAGTGCCAAATTATACTGGTGTCAAGAACAAACAATGTCAGCACCACATAAGAGAGATTCTGCTGCGGGACACAAATGCGGGAACAAGATGGCAGAAAACGGCAGCAGCCTGCAGGGAAGCATGGAATATTTGTATGGCAGGACATTTGGACGAAAAGATACATGGGAGGATCAGGAACATGAAGGAAGAGGAAAAGAAATATCGTCTGGAGCACGATTCGATCGGAGAAAAGGAAGTGCCGGAGGATGCCTATTATGGGGTTCAGACGCTTCGTGCTTATGAGAATTTTAATATAACGGGGCTGAAAATGCATCCGGAACTGATCAACAGTGTGGCGCAGATCAAAAAGGCGGCGGCCATCACCAACTTTGAGGTGGGTGAGCTGGATAAGAAGCGGGCATCGGCCATTACCCAGGCCTGCGACGAGATCATTGCCGGAAAGCTGCACGACCAGTTTATCGTAGACCCGATCCAGGGCGGCGCCGGAACTTCTTTGAACATGAATGCAAATGAAGTCATTGCAAACCGTGCAATCGAGATCTTGGGTGGGAAAAAGGGCGATTACAAGCTGGTCAACCCGAATGACCATGTTAACTTTGGACAGTCCACCAATGACGTATTCCCGTCCTGCGGAAAGATGGCAGCGTTAAAGCTGCTGGGCAATGCGCAGGAGCAGCTGAAACGCCTGGAAGAGGCACTCATGGACAAGGCGAAAGAGTTTGATTCCGTGATCAAGATGGGCAGAACCCAGCTGCAGGATGCCGTGCCGATCCGCCTGGGACAGGAATTCCACGCATATGCATCGGCCATCCGCCGCGATATCAGACGGTTCGACAATGCGAAGGAAGAAATCCGCTGCTTAAACCTGGGCGGTACCGCGATCGGAACTGGACTGAATGCGGATGTCCAGTATTTTCACCGCGTGGTAAAAAATATGTCCACGTTAACCGGTGAGGAGCTGGTGCAGTCCTATGACATGATCGATGCGACCCAGAACCTCGACAGCTATGCATCGGTATCCGGCATTGTGAAAAACTGCGCCGTGAACCTGTCCAAGATGTCCAACGACCTGCGTCTGATGTCATCGGGACCGAGAACCGGTTTTGGCGAGATCAACCTTCCGGCGAGACAGAATGGTTCTTCCATCATGCCGGGCAAGATCAACCCGGTTATCCCGGAGGTGGTCAATCAGGTTGCTTTCAATATCATCGGAAACGATGTAACGATCACCATGGCGGCAGAGGCCGGACAGCTGGAACTGAATGCCTTTGAGCCGATCATTTTCTATAATTTATTTGAATCGATCGAGACACTGACTTATGCGGTAAAGACGCTGGTGGACAACTGCATTACCGGAATCACTGCGAACAAGGAGCACTGCCGCAAAGAGGTAGAGAACAGCATCGGTGTCATCACCGCGATCTGTCCGTATGTCGGCTATGAGACAGCAGCAAACATTGCGAAAGAAGCACTGCGCACCGGCCGTCAGGTACGGGATCTGATTCTGGAAAAGGGTCTGATGGATGCGGAACAGTTAAATACCGTGCTGAACCCATACACCATGACAGAGCCGGGAATTCTCGGAAAAGACCCGATGGAACAGCTTCGATAGCAGTCCTGTTCTTTCTGATTTACCGGAATAGCAGGGACGAAACAGAAAAAATGCGTGCAGACTTTAGAATGCGACTTTTGGAACGCCAATCCACTCACGGACTGGCGTTCTTTCTTTTGGTATGTTATAATCACGAGGATGAACGCAAGAACGAAAGCGAGGATTCCTTATTATGATAGAAAAAGAACTGATGGGACTGTGGCTTGAAACACTGGCATCGAAAGCGCCGGTTCCGGGCGGCGGCGGTGCGTCTGCCCTGGGCGGTTCGGTGGCAGCAGCACTGGGACAGATGGTATCGAATCTGACAATTGGAAAAAAGAAATATGCAGACGTGGAAGAAGAGGTGCAGGAGCTGATCGGAAAGCTGCAGGCACTTCAGAATGAATTTCTGGATCTGGCAGACCAGGATGCCAGAGTCTTTGCACCGCTGGCTGCGGCTTACAGTCTTCCAGCTTCTACGGAGGAGGAAAAACAGGTAAAAGCACGCATTATGGAAGAAAACCTGCTTGCGGCAAGCCTGGTACCGCTTCAGATGATGGAAAAGGCAGCGGAAACCATAGAACTTCTGGAATTCCTGGGGGAGAAGGGCAGCCGTATGGCCGTTTCAGATGTAGGCGTGGCTGTTCAGTTTGCAAGAACAGCGCTGACCGGTGCGGTTATGAATGTATACATCAATACAAAGTCCATGAAGAACCGGGAAAAAGCGGAAGAGTTAAATGCAAGGGCGAAGAAGCTGATCGAAGAGGGAACCAGACAGGCCGATGAAATTTATGCGAAAGTGCTTAAGCAGCTGGTCGGATAACGCAGTGTGGTTTGAAGGCTTTTGTGTATTTTAAAATAGAAAATACACAAAGGAGAAGAAGAGAGTTCCAAAATACGGAGAGAGACAGAATATAAGGGAGGACATTCCATGCGAGTATTGAAAGGTGCAGAGGTTTCTGCCAAGATCAAAGAAGAGGTGCAGGCAGCGCTTGCAAACAGAGCCGGGGAGGCACCAAAACTGGCTATTGTACGGGTGGGAGAGAACCCGGATGATATGTCTTATGAGCGCGGTGCAACCAAGAAGATGGAAAATTTTGGACTGCGCGTGCAGTCTTATGTGTATCCGGCTGACATTTCGGATGCAGAGTTTAAGGCAGAATTCACCAAAATCAATGAGGATCCGGATGTGACTGGAATTCTCATGCTCCGTCCGTTGCCAAAGCAGATTTGCGAGAAGGACATTGAGCAGATGATCAATCCGAAAAAGGATCTGGATGGAATCTCACCGGTAAACATCGCAAAGGTATTTGCAGGCGATAACAGCGGCTTTGCTCCGTGCACCGCTGAGGCTGTCATTGAGGTATTGAAGGCAGCCGAGATCCCGATGACCGGAAAACGCGTGACGATCGTGGGACGCAGCATGGTAGTCGGAAAGCCGCTTTCCATGTTAATGTTAAAGGAAAATGCGACTGTCACCATCTGCCACACCAGAACGAAAGACCTGGCAGGAACCTGCCGGAATGCGGAAATCCTGGTGGCAGCAGCCGGACGCGCAAAAATGTTAAACGGCGATTATGTGGGCGATGATGCAGTGGTGATCGATGTCGGCATCAATGTGGATGAAAACGGAAAACTCTGCGGGGATGTGGATTACGATACCATTTTAGAGAAAGCCCAGGCGGCAACTCCGGTACCGGGCGGTGTTGGTGCGGTGACAACGGCAGTGCTGGCGAAGCATCTCATGCGGGCAGCAGGACTCTTGTAATAAGTAGAAAGAGTTACGATCCGCGGCTGGAAAACCAGGATATGCCGGCAGATTGCGGCTGTCTGCATCGAACAACTGGTTGTCCGGTTGAAAGAGATAAAAAGACGAATCGAAAAACAATGGATGGAACGAAAGGAGAAGATTCACATGGCAAAAGTATTACTGATCAACGGAAGTGGAAATGAGCATGGCTGTACCTTTACAGCACTGAGCGAGGCAGCAAAGGCATTGAATGAAGAGGGCGTGGAGACCGAGATCATCCAGCTTGGAAAAGATGCGATCCGGGACTGCATTGGCTGCGGCGCATGCGGCAAGCTTGGACAGTGTGTGTTCGGTGAGGATAAGGTGAATGAGGTAGCTGCAAAGGCAAAAGAGGCAGATGGATTTATCTTCGGAAGCCCGGTTTACTATGCTCATCCAAGTGGACGCGTGCTTTCCTTCCTGGACCGCCTGTTTTATTCCGCTGGCAGTGCCTTTGCGTATAAGCCAGGGGCAGCAGTGCTTTCTGCAAGACGCGGCGGAACGACTGCATCTTTCGATGTGCTGAATAAGTATTTCGGCATTACAAACATGGTAACGGTTGGTTCCCAGTACTGGAACATGGTACATGGCAACAAGCCGGAAGAGGTGATGCAGGATCTGGAAGGACTGCAGACCATGCGTACCCTCGGACGCAACATGGCGTGGGTAATCAAATGTCTGGAGGCTGGAAAGAAAGCCGGAATTACCGCGCCGACTGGAAGAGAAGAACGGGCAAGGACCAATTTCATCCGCTGATTTCAAACCGTTGTGTAAACATGAGTGAAAATGGTGCATGATTTTCCGTGACAGTGTGAAACGGTTGTTTCGCGGACTGTACATAGAACGAATGAATCGGTTGTTTTTCAAGAAGTACATGGAAAATCGAATAAGAAGAGCGGAGTGAAATAAATGGAAATCAGAAAAGCAAAAGAGCAGGATCTCTCGGAAATTTTAAAGTTGTACGCAGAAGCGCGAACCTTCATGCAGAAAACCGGAAATGGAAGCCAGTGGGGAACCACATATCCGCCTGTGGAGCAGGTGGAAGCAGATATCCGCGAAGGAAAAAGCTATGTCTGTGAAGCAGAGGGAATCCTTGCCGGAGTATTCTATTTTTCCGAAGGACCAGATCCGGATTACGCAAAGATCTATGAGGGAAGCTGGATCGGGAATGAAAACTATCATATCATGCACCGCGTGGCAGCGCCGGGGCGGGTAAAAGGAGCCGGATCTTTTTGCATCCGCTGGTGCGCGAAGCACAGCGGCGGGGATTTGCGGATCGACACGCACAGAAATAATCTTCCGATGCAGCACGTGCTGGAAAAAAACGGATTCCAGAGATGCGGCATCATTCATCTCGCAAATGGAGATGAGCGGATCGCGTATGAATTTCTGGAAAATTCCAGGAGCACCGGGATAGAATAAATCCATGGACCGATTGTGGCTGGTGAAATTGCAGCAGGCGACAAAATTAGGGAAAATTGGTGCATAATTTTGTCGGAAGCGGTAGCTTTCTGTGGATAAACATGCTAAGATGGAGACACGGTATCCGTGCGGTTTACGGTGTCAGTACATGCCTTTTTGAAAGGGCGTGGTGACCGAAAACAATGCAGCAGGGGTGGTGCACATGGAATCGTGTGAAGCATTCTCGGAAAATGGGAAAGATACCGGAGAGGAGGAAACAATTATGAGCAGAGTCATTACCATAAGCCGTGAGTTTGGCAGCGGTGGACGTGAGGTGGGGTTCCGTCTGGCAGAAAAGCTTGGCATTCCATTTTACGATAAAGAAATTATTTCTATGGCGGCAGAGGACAGCAACATTTCCGAAGAAGTCTTCCACAGCCACGACGAAGTTATTGGAAACAAGGAGCGGATCGATCACGATTATGTATCCGTGAATCCGTTTTCTCCTTTATATGAAGTTCCGGTATCTGACCAGGTGTTTATGGCCCAGTCCCAGATCATCAAAAAGCTGGCTCAGGAAGGCCCTTGCGTGATCATTGGCCGTTGCTCCGATATTCTGGTGGAGGACGGCTTCCATGTGTTCATCTGTGCTGGTATGAAGAAGCGTGTGGAGCGTATGTTAGCATTAGAGCCGCAGGAAAGCGCTAAGAAGATGGAAAACCGTATGCGCCAGATTGACCAGAAGCGCCGTGATTACTACCAGTATTACAGCGGAAATGAGTGGGGCAACCCAAGAAACTATCATCTGAGCTTAAACAGCGGGAAGCTTGGAATTGAGCGTTGTGTCGATATCATTATGGAGAGTCTGAAGCTGTATGAGCAGTAATCAGGGCTCTGACAAATTAAATCATACGGATTCAAAGAAGAATCAGGCATTTGCGGTCAGCATGACAGAAGGGTCTCTCTGGAAGAATATCTTTCTGTTCAGCTGCCCGCTGATTTTTTCCCAGCTTTTAGAGGTCATGTTCAACCTAAGCGATGTGGCTGTGGTGGGCCGCTTCGCGGATTACCGGGCGCTGGGATCGGTTGGGTCGACCAGCCTTCTGGTCACGCTGTTTACCGGATTTCTTATTGGCATGGGAAGCGGAGTCAATGTCCGCGTGGCCCACAGCCTGGGAGCCGGAAACCAGAGGGAAACGCAGGAAACGATCCATACCTCCTGCCTGATCTGTCTTCTGACCGGACTTTTGATCTGCATCATCGGGCTGACCTGTTCGAAAACATTTCTTCTCATGTTAAATACAAAGGAAGAACTGCTGGATGGTGCCGTGAGCTATTTGCGGATCTATTCCCTTGGTATGCCTGCGCTGGGACTTTACAATTTCGGCAACGGCGTGATGAGTGCCAGAGGGGACACAAAACGTCCGCTGGTATACCTGTTTATTGCAGGAATCCTGAATGTGATTATGAACCTGGTCTTTGTCATCGGGTTTCATATGGCGGCAGAAGGCGTGGCGATTGCCAGTGTTATGGCGCAGTATCTGTCAGCGGGACTGATCCTGCATCACCTGTGGTGCCGGAGAGATGTCTGCAGGCTGCAAATCAGCAAACTCCGCTACCACAAGGTGGCTGGACAGGCTGTTTTAATGCTTGGAATCCCGGGAGGTCTGCAGCAGGCCATTTTTGCGATCGCGAATCTGTTTGTGCAGGCAGGCGTGAATTCGTTTGATGCAGTTACCGTATCCGGAAACGCGGCGGCCGCAAACACAGACCCTTTGGTCTACAATTCCATGTTTGCTTTTTATACTGCCTGTGCCAGCTTTATGAGCCGGAACCTCGGCGCAGGAAAAAAGGACCGGGTGTTAAAAAGCTACTTTATCTGCCTGACCTATGCATTTGCAATCGGAGTAGCATTCGGCACCCTGTTCCTTGTATTCGGGCATGAATTTTTATCGCTGTTTGCAACGGAAGAAGCCGTCATCCACGCAGGTCGGGAACGTCTCTACGTCATGAGCTTTTCCTATGCGGTTTCTGCATTTATGGACTGCTCCATCGCGGCATCCAGAGGAATCGGAAAGAGTATCCCGCCGACGATCATCGTCATTTTAGGATCCTGCGTATTCCGTGTGATCTGGGTATTTACGGTCTTTGCCCATTTCCACACACTCACTTCGCTGTATCTTTTGTATTTCTTTTCCTGGGCGATCACGGGAGTGGCAGAGGTGTTGTACTTCTGGAGGAGTTACAGGAAATTGGCTGCTGTTCGCTGATACTTATTTTACATGCTCCCGCATCAGCGCAATCTCTGCCGCATACCCATCTAATTCATTTGGTGTTTCCAGATAAAATGGCAGATCCTTTAACGCCGGGTGCTGTACCACGCAGATCAACGCTTCTTTTCCGATGCAGCCTTCCCCGATTTTTGCATGGCGGTCTTTGTGGGCGCCAAGAGGATTTAAGCTGTCGTTTAAGTGAATGGCACGAAGCCGCTCCAGACCGATGATCCGGTCAAATTCGGCGAGGACTTCGTCTAGATGGTTTACGATATCGTAGCCGCCGTCCCAGACGTGGCAGGTGTCCAGGCAGACACCCAGATGGCTGTTTAATTCCACGCGGTCGATGATCTCGCGCAGTTCTTCAAAGCGGCCGCCGACTTCGCTTCCTTTTCCGGCCATGGTTTCCAGTAAAACAGTGGTGGTCTGTTCTGGCTTTAAAATAGCATTTAGCATTTCGGCAATGTAGGTGATGCCGGCCTCCATGCCCTGTTTGACATGGCTCCCCGGGTGAAAATTGTAGCAGTTTCCCGGGGTGTACTCCATGCGCAAGAGGTCATCGGCCATAGTGCGGCGGGCAAAGCCGCGGATGCCCTCGTCGGCAGAAGCAGCGTTTAAGGTATAAGGGGCATGTGCCAGAATCTGGTGGATTCCGTGTTCTTTTGCGAAAGCAAGAAACTGCGCGACATCTTCTGGGTCAATATCCTTTGCTTTTCCGCCGCGTGGATTGCGGGTGAAGAACTGAAAGGTGTTGGCATTAATTTTAACAGCATCCTTTCCCATGGCGAGGTAGCCGCGGGAGGAGGAAAGATGACATCCGATGGTAAGCATGGTGATGGACTCCTTTACGGTAAATTTTATAGTTGGGTTTAAAAAGCACGTTGGTATGGTTGGAATTTTTGCAAACCGGGATGAACGTGCTTTTTTGTTGCATTGCATATCGGGGCGGCATCCATGATGCGTCCGATGATCTGCTGTTCTTAGTATACAGCAAGACGGAAGAAAAGCAAAGTTAGTCGAGACTTTTGTGGAAAACTGTGGTAGAATAAGCCTAATCTTTTATGAAAATATGAGATGACACAAAATGTTTCAGGCGGTTGCAAAGCTTGGATATGTGCCGGAGTTACGGAGGAGAAAATTATGAAATTTGCAAATAGAATGAACCGGTTTGGAGAGGGTGTATTCTCCAGACTTGCCGAGATGAAACGCCAGAGACTGGAAGCCGGGGAGAGTGTGCTGGATTTGAGTATCGGTGCGCCGAATATTCCGCCGGCGAAACATATTCTTGACGTGCTCTGCAAAGAGGCAGCCGATAAAAACAATTACATTTACGCGATCAATGACCAGAAAGATTTGCTGCAGGCGGTTTCCGGCTGGTATGAGCGCCGTTACGGTGTAGCACTGGATCCGGACACAGAAATCTGTTCCCTGCTTGGTTCCCAGGAGGGACTGGCTCACATTGCCATGTCTATTGTGGATGAGGGTGACCTGGTGTTAGTTCCGGACCCGTGCTATCCGGTATTCGCAGATGGTCCGCGTCTGGCTGGGGCTGAGCTTTATTATATGCCGCAGAAGAAGGAAAATGGTTATGTGATCCGCCTTTCCGATATTCCGGAGGATGTGGCACAGCGTGCAAAATTCATGATCGTTTCCTATCCGAACAACCCGACCGCTGTTATGGCACCGGATTCCTTCTATGAGGAGCTGATCGCATTTGCGAAGAAGTACGATATCATTGTCCTTCACGACAATGCCTACAGTGAACTGGTATTTGATGGAAAACATTGCGGAAGCTTCCTTCGTTTCCCTGGGGCAAAAGAGGTTGGCGTAGAGTTCAATTCCCTGTCAAAAACTTATGGTCTTGCTGGCGCGCGAATCGGCTTCTGTGTGGGAAATCCGGAGGTAGTAAAGCATTTGAAGCTTCTCAAATCCAATATGGATTACGGCATGTTCCTTCCAATCCAGAAGGCAGCAGTTGCAGCTATCACTGGTGACCAGACTTGTGTGGAGACAACCCGTGCAGCTTACGAGAAACGCCGCGATGTGCTCTGCGATGGCTTAAATGCCATCGGCTGGAAGATTCCAAAACCGGAGGCAACCATGTTCGTATGGGCACCGGTCCCGGAATCCTTTACGAGCTCTGAAGAATTTGCAGTGGAGTTGGTAAAGAAAAGCGGAGTGCTTGTTACACCGGGCAGCGCATTCGGACCATCCGGAGAAGGTTATGTGCGCATGGCACTCGTGCAGGATGAGCCGGAGTTAAAGAAGGGCATCGCTGCGATTGAGGCGTGTGGGATTCTAAAATAAGTTTGATTAAAAAGCAGCAGGCCACGAAATGCCGCCATTCGGCGGCATTTCTGGGTCTGCTGATGTGATTTTATCTGATTAAGGAGCGTTTATGAGTCAGAATTATAAAATGATCATACAATATGAAGGCACCCGCTATGACGGCTGGCAGAAGCAGGGCAACACCGAAAATACAATCCAGGGGAAGCTGGAAAAGGTGTTAGCGCGCATGACGGGATTTCCTGTGGAAGTGCATGGCTCCGGACGCACGGATGCCGGTGTGCATGCGATGGGGCAGGTGGCGAACTTTCACCTGCCGGACGGGTGGAAGCCGGAGGGGGGCCAGAATCAGAATGGCGGCCAGAATCAGGAAAAAAACCAGAAAAATGACTGGCACAAAAACGGGGATCACGATCGGAAACAGTTCGCTGTGGTAGACTGGATCCGTGATTACTGCAATCAGTATCTCCCAGACGATATTGCCGTAACCGAGTTGACACCGGCGCCGGAGCGCTTCCATGCCCGCTTGAGCGCAGTGAAGAAAATCTACACCTATCAGATCGAAACCGGGGCAAAGCGCAATGTATTTTCCCGCCGGACCTGTTATGGACTTGGCCAGCCACTTAATGTGAAAGCCATGCAGAAAGCGGCAGACCTGCTTTGCGGAACCCACGATTACAAGAGCTTTTGCGGAAATAAAAAGATGAAAAAGTCTACGGTGCGGACCATTTACCGGATTGACGTAAAGCAGGATGCGGGCAGCAGTCTGGTGAAGCTGGAATTTGAAGGAAATGGCTTTTTACAGAATATGGTACGCATTCTGACGGGAACCCTGGTCGAGGTGGGACTTGGAAAGCGGGATGCAGGCACGATGCCGGAGGTTCTTGCGGCACTGGACCGTCAGGCTTCTGGTTATACGGCACCGGCAGAAGGCCTTTGCCTGAAGAAAGTATTTTACGAGTAAAGGCTGTGTGAGGAAGGTAAGGCGTTAAAAAAATCATGATCAATTTTTTAGTGAAACGGTTTGTAAAAGACTATGAAAATGTAGAAAATGCAAAGGTGAGGACTGCTTACGGGATGCTAGCGAGTATTCTTGGAATCTGCTGCAACCTGTTTTTATTCAGCTCTAAATTGTTTGCGGGGTTTCTGGTAAACAGTATTTCGGTTATGGCAGATGCCTTCAATAACTTATCGGATGCGGCATCCTCCATCATTGGGTTTGTCGGGGTGCGCATGGCAGAAAAACCGGCAGACGAGGAGCACCCGTTTGGACATGGGCGCATGGAGTATATTGCAGCCTTTATGGTTGCCTTTCTGGTTGTCCAGGTGGGCTTTTCACTCTTAAAAACAGCGGTTGAAAAGATCCTGCATCCGGAAACGCTGAGCTTTAGCCTGTTTTCAGTTGGGATTCTGGTGCTTTCCGTGCTGATCAAGCTGTGGATGGCTTCCTATAACCGGAAGCTGGGAAAGAAGATTAATTCCACGGTGATGATGGCGACCGCAGCGGATTCCCTGGGCGATGTGGGGGCAACCTCGGCAACGATCGTCTCACTTCTGGTATTCCGCTTCTTCCATATTAATATCGATGGCATCATCGGTCTGGTGGTTTCGGTTCTGGTGCTGATCGCGGGCATCAACATTGCGAAGGATACACTGGCACCGCTCCTTGGCGAGGCCATTGACCCGGAGGTCTACAAAAAGATTTCCGATTTTGTGGAAAGCTATGACGGAATCATCGGCAGCCACGACCTGATCGTGCATAACTATGGGCCGAGCCGCAGTATGGCATCGATCCATGCGGAGGTGCCAAGCAAGGTTGATATTGAGACGTCCCATGCAGTGGTAGACCAGATTGAACGGGATGCACTGGAAAAGCTTGGGATTTTTCTGGTCATCCATATGGATCCGGTCGAGACAGACAATGAGCTGGCGGCAATTTTAAAAGAAATGGCTATCGATGTGATCCTCCATCTGGATTCCCGCCTGACGCTGCATGATTTCCGCATTGCCCAGAGTCCGGCCCGCATAAACCTGATCTTTGATCTGGTAGTACCGCGTGATTATACCAGACAGATGCGGGAAGAGCTGACCAGGCAGGTCTGTGAAAAAGTGCGTGAGCGGGATAGACGCTGCGCCTGCATTGTTACGGTAGAAAACAGCTACCGGCAGGAAGAATACCAGGGATAACAGTGGGGCAGCCCAGAATGAATGGCGCCAGTGGCAGGAAAAATTGCTATTTTTTGCAATAAGAATTGCCGGGGATGCATTAAATGATTGTGAGGAAGGAAAAGGAACAGTCGATTGAAGCAAGAGGAACTTTTAAGACAGGTAGCAAAGGGTGACCGGGAAGCCTTTCACCAGCTCTATCTGGATACAGACAGGAGTGTATACAGTTTTATATTATCGATCCTGAAGAATCCGCAGGATGCGGAAGAGGTCCTGCAGGAAACCTATCTGAAAATCTGGATCTCCGCGGGCAGCTACAAGCCCCAGGGAAAGCCCCTTGCGTGGATGTTTACCATTGCGCGGAATCTGTGTTATATGAAGTTCCGGGACCAGAAGCGCATGGCGGACATCGGGCTGGACGAATTGTCTGGTGAGGAGACGGGGGAGCTTTGCCTTCCACTTGAGCAGATGACAGATGCGATGATGCTGAAGGCTGCTTTGGAGATTTTAAAGGAAGATGAGCGCCAGATCGTTCTTTTGCATGCGTCTTCAGGATTAAAGCACCGGGAGATCGCTTCCGGGCTTGGCATGCCGCTGCCTACGGTCTTGTCAAAATATAACCGGGCCATGAAAAAACTTCAAAATTATCTGAGAGAGGAGGGGTGAGTACGTATGGGCAGGAATCAGCAGAAAAAGGAAATCGAACAGCATTTAAGATCGGCCATGGATGTGCTCACTCCGGATATTTTTGGAAAGCTTGATCTTTCTGTGCCGCAGCAGAAGCCGGAAGTAAATCATGGCCAGGAAAAGATCATAACCCTGCAGCGCCGCATTCGGGGTATGGCTGTGGCGGCGGCAGCGTGTCTGTGCCTGGTGACTGCGGGGGGAGGTGCCTGGCATTACCAGTACCAGAACCGGCAGATCGACTCGGTGATCGGAATCGATGTCAACCCCAGTGTGGAGCTTTCCATCAGCCGTAAAAACCGCATTTTAAAGGCAGAGCCGCTCAATCAGGATGCAGAGGCCATCATGGCAGATATGGACCTGAAAGGGGTAGAGCTTAATGTGGCAGTCAATGCAGTCATTGGTTCTATGGTGACGCATGGTTATTTAGACGATCTGGACAATGCGATCCTGGTCACTGTCAGCAATGACAGTGTCCGGAAGGCATCGGCGCTGCGCAGCAGCGTGGTGGAGGACATCGAACAGACTCTGCAGGAAAACCAGGTGAATGCTGTGGTCTATGACCAGCAGGTGATCGAGGAGGATGAAGTCCGCAGTCTGGCAGATACCTACGGGATCTCTTATGGAAAGGCTTATTTTTTAAAGGAACTGATCGATCAGAACCAGAATCTGACGAAAGACGATATGAAACGGCTTTCCACCATGAATATGGAAGAAATCGCCAGGGAGATCACGAAGAACTCCCTGGCTCTGGGAGCGTTTGCAGATGAGGCGAAAACCTCTCAGACCAGGGAAAACACAGAAACGCCGGGAAACGTAGAAGAACCGGCAGGAGAAGCCTCGGAAGAAGTTTTGGAAGAAAACGGGGAAGAAGCCGGCAGTGGTGCAGAAATGGAAGCTTCCGAAGTGCTGCCAGAAAAAACAGAAACTGCTGCTGGCGCACATTCTGAATCTGAAGCACCGGCAGATTCCCAGACAGAACCGGAAACCGAGGAAATCCGGCAGGGCAGAGTAAAGATTGACTATGTGGATTATGAGGAAGACCGCATCTACATTTATTTTGAAGACTATGTCCGTTGGAAGAATCCGACGGTGTCAGTGCGGGATGAGGAAGGAAATTCCTATGCGGCGCTGATCGGGGAAACCGAAAGCGATTCCTGCATCGTGGAGACAAAGGGACTGGAGGGTGGAAAAACCTACAGCTTTGTACTGGGCGGTATTACCAGAAAGGGTGACAGCACGGCTACCACGGTAAAAGGCTATTTTGATACGCCAGAGATCGCGGATGAACTGAAAACCTCAGAAGAAGATAAAAAGGACTCTGGGGACGCAAAAGAGGATGCAGGTGGGAAAAACAAGGAAACTGCGGACGCAAATGCTGATATAAATGCAAGTACAAATGCAAGCACAAATGCGGATACAAGTGTAAATGCAGGTACAAGCGCAAATGGAGACACGCAGCAGCCGTGGAAGCAGCCTCAAAAACAGGAAACAGGAACCGGTTCTGGATATGGTTCTGACGAGAAAAGCAGTACGGCGGAAACAGAGAAAGAGGATCCCGGGAAAAAGGATTCCCAAACCGGTGAAGAAAACGGCAGTATAAAAAATGATATAGAATGATAGAAAATAAGAAAGAAACAGGACTTAAAAACCTGTGTAAATCAGGCACTTTTTCAGGAAATTTGAAAAAAATAAAATTTTTTGAAAAAAGTGCTTGACCAAACAGGCAGCATCGTATATAATAACACTCGTTGCAGCGATGGGCTATCGCCAAATGGTAAGGCAACGGACTCTGACTCCGTCATTTCAAGGTTCGAATCCTTGTAGCCCAGTTCAAAAACTTCATATTCGATTTATTATTGGGCTATCGCCAAATGGTAAGGCAACGGACTCTGACTCCGTCATTTCAAGGTTCGAATCCTTGTAGCCCAGTTCAAAAACTTCATATTCGATTTATTATTGGGCTATCGCCAAATGGTAAGGCAACGGACTCTGACTCCGTCATTTCAAGGTTCGAATCCTTGTAGCCCAGTTCAAAAACTTCATATTCGATTTATTATTGGGCTATCGCCAAATGGTAAGGCAACGGACTCTGACTCCGTCATTTCAAGGTTCGAATCCTTGTAGCCCAGCTAAGAAAAAGCTTCCGGTTTTCGGAAGCTTTTTTGCATAACAGGAAATTTTTTACCAATACAATAAAACATTCTGCGAGATGCGTATACATGATAAAAAAAGTTATAGCAATTCTTTTGGAAAAACAGTTGTGAATCCACGAGGAATGTGAGATAATAAGGGACGATTTCCATTTTACGGACTTTTTACAGAATAAATGAGCTATGAAAAGACAGTAGAAGGGTTATGACCAGAAGGAGGACTACCATGTATTCATTTGACAGCCGGGTGCGCTACAGCGAGGTAGATGAGGACCGGAAGCTTTCTTTGACCGGGGTGATCAATTATCTGCAGGACTGTTCGACGTTTCAGTCGGAGGATTTAAACCAGGGAATCGATTACCTGACAAAGAAGCACCGTGCATGGCTGTTATCTTCCTGGCAGATCATTGTGGACCGTTATCCGAAGCTTGGGGAGCAGATCGTGGTGAGTACCTGGCCATATGATTTTAAGGGCATTTACGGGTACCGTAATTTTACGATCCAGGACCCGGAGGGCAATTATCTGGTGCGGGCCAATTCTAACTGGTTTTTCTTTGACACGGAATCCGGCTGTCCGGTACGTGTCGGGGAGGAAGATGTGGCGGCTTACGGCATCGGGCAGGAAGAAAAGCTTCCGATGGACTATGCACCGCGCAGGATCCCGGTTCCGGCCGAATATGAGGAATATCCGGTCATTGCGGTGGCGGCGCATCACATCGATACCAACCACCATGTGAACAATGCCCAGTATGTGGAAATCGCACGCGAGGTATTGCCGGCAGGAATTTGCATCCGGGAACTTAGGGTGGAGTACAAAAAGGCGGCAGTCCTTGGCGACCAGATCATCCCACGCGTCAGCGTGGAGGCAGGGTGCTATACCATAGCCCTGTGTGATACAGAAGGAAAGCCTTATGCCATTGTGTGGCTGCGAAGTTACTGTTCAGAGTAGGAATTTTCTGCGCTGAAAATTCCGTACAATACAGTTGTGGCAGCAGATTTTGCCGATTTGGAATGCGAAGCATCGGCAAAATCACGATGCTGGGCACGCTTGCGTGAACAGCATGGCTGCGGGCTGGTAAGCGGTCGTGAAGGAACGACCAGAAAGAGAGAACCAAATGATTGAATTAGGAAAGATACAGCCCCTTGTAGTTCAGAGAGAAAAAGAATTCGGAGTGTATCTTGGTGAGAGCCAGACCGATAAGAATTCGGTGCTCCTGCCGAAAAAACAGGTGCCGGAAGGCACGAAGGTGGGCGACAGCCTGGAAGTGTTTGTTTATAAGGATTCCCAGGACCGCCTTATTGCAACGACCAACCGTCCGAAATTACAGGTTGGCGAGACTGCAGTCCTGACCGTAAAGGATGTAGCTAAGATTGGCGCATTCCTCGACATGGGACTGGAGAAAGACCTGCTGCTTCCGTTTAAGGAGCAGAACCACAAGGTGCGTCAGGGCGAAAACTGTCTGGTTGCACTTTATGTGGACAAGAGCCAGAGACTGGCAGCAACCATGAACGTGTATTCCTACATGAGCGCAGAGTCTCCGTACAAGAAGGATGACAAGGTGCAGGGAACCATCTACGAGATCAACGAGAATCTCGGTGCGTTTGTGGCAGTCGATAACCGCTATTACGGACTCATCCCGAAGAAGGAGCTCTACGGAGACTTCCATCTGGGCGATGTCATCGAGGCGCGTGTTGTGAAGGTGCGCGATGACGGCAAGCTGGATCTAAGCCCGCGTCAGAAGGCTTACATGCAGATGGATGAGGATGCCGAGCTGGTATTAAAGGTCATCGATGAGTTTGATGGGGTTCTGCCGTTCAATGACAAGGCGAGACCGGAAACCATCATGCGGGAATTTAAGCTGAGCAAGAATGCATTTAAGCGTGCAGTCGGCAAATTACTGAAAGAAAATAAGATCCGTATTACGGAGAAAACCATAGAGAGAATATAGGAGGATAGTTTTGGACACGATAGAATACTATAATAAGTATGCGTCGCGAATTTTTGAGGATACGGTAGACCGTGACATGGAGTCGCAGCGGGAGGAGTTTTTAGAAGAACTCCGTGAGATCGACGGCGACACCATCTTAGATCTCGGGTGCGGCTCCGGCCGCGACAGCCTGGCATTTTATGAGCAGGGCTTCGATGTAACTCCACTGGATGCTTCCGAGGAAATGTGCAAACTTGCAGAGATCCACACAGGACTGGAGGTGCTGTGCATGGACTATGCGGATATGGAGTTTGACGATGCGTTTGACGGCATCTGGGGCAACGAAGCACTGATCCATGTGCCGGAGGAGGAGCTGCCTGCTATCCTGGAAAAACTGACCGAGGCACTGTGCCAGAACGGAATCTTATTCCTTTCCTTTCAGGAAGGGGACTTTGAAGGACAGAGAAGTGGCCGGTACTTCTGTGAATACACAAAAGAAGAGCTGGAGCGCATCTTAACAGAAACGGGACGTCTGGAAATCTTAAAGCTCTGGTCGATGAAGGACGAGGACCGGGAAGAAGGAGCAAAGCTTCTGAACGTACTTGCAAAGAAAATATCCTGATGTATGGGATATTTTTTAGAAAGATTTTATTGAATATAGACAATAAAACTTTAAAAAAGGCAGGCAGGTATTGGATACTTGCTTGCTTTTTTCTGCAAAGTGCATTAAAATATACGATAAGGGTCCTTTCAAGTTTGTGCGATTTTACAAAACGGGGCGGTATTACGAAATAAGGATTAAGGAGTGAATATTATGATTTCAAACCAGATTCTTCAGACAACCATTGATGGCCTGAAGGGGATCACCAGGATTGACCTGTGTATCTGCGACACAGAGGGCAAGGTGCTGGCTTCCACATTTCCAGAGGCAGAAGAGTATGAAAATTCCATTCTTTCCTTTGTGGATTCACCGGCAGACAGCCAGGTGATCCAGGGTTACCAGTTCTTCAAGGTGTTTGACGAGCATCAGCTGGAATATATTCTGCTTGCAAAAGGAAGCAGTGACGATGTATACATGGTCGGAAAGCTGGCAGCGTTCCAGATCCAGAATCTTCTGGTCGCTTACAAAGAGCGTTTCGATAAGGATAATTTCATCAAGAACCTGCTTCTTGATAACCTGCTGTTAGTTGACATTTATAACCGTGCGAAAAAGCTACACATTGAGACCAATGTCCGCAGAGTCGTTTTCCTGATCGAGACCAAGCAGGAGAAGGATGTGAATGCGCTTGAGACGGTCCGCAGCCTGTTTGCGACCAAGACCAAGGACTTTATCACCGCGGTCGATGAAAAGAACATCATTTTAGTAAAAGAGGTAAAGCCGAACGAGGACTATGCAGATCTGGATAAGACCGCCAGTGTCATCCTCGATATGTTAAGCTCTGAGGCTATGACTAAGGTGCGTGTGGCTTACGGTACCGTGGTCAACGATATCAAGGAGGTTTCCCGTTCCTACAAGGAGGCGAAGATGGCCTTAGACGTAGGAAAAATCTTCTACAATGGCAAGAACGTGGTTGCATACGGAACTTTGGGAATCGGCCGCCTGATCTACCAGTTGCCGCTGCCGCTGTGCCGCATGTTCATCCGCGAGATCTTCGATGGCAAGTCCCCGGATGAGTTCGACGAGGAGACTCTGACTACCATCAATAAGTTCTTTGAGAACAGCTTAAACGTATCTGAGACATCCCGTCAGCTCTACATCCACAGAAACACACTGGTTTACCGTCTCGACAAGCTCCAGAAGAGCACCGGACTGGACCTTCGGGTATTTGAGGATGCCATTACCTTCAAGATCGCGCTGATGGTTGTAAAGTATATGAAATACATGGAGAACCTGGATTATTAATCATGATAGAAATTCGTAATATAAGCAAAACCTACGAGAATGGAAGCAAGGCGTTAAAGGACGTTGACATCCGCATCCAGGACGGGGAGTTTGTCTTTATTATGGGACGGAGCGGATCAGGAAAATCAACCCTGATCCGCCTTCTGATGAAAGAGGCAGAACCTTCCTCCGGGCGCATTATCGTCAACGATATGGACCTTCAGAAAATGCCGCGCCGTTTTATACCGAAATACCGCCGCAAGCTTGGCGTTGTATTTCAGAATTTCCGCCTGTTAAAGGACAGGACAGTATTTGAAAATGTAGCATTTGCCCAGAGAGTGGTGGGTGCTTCTACCAGAAAGATCCGGGAAGACGTTCCGCAGATGTTAAAGCTGGTTGGACTTTCCGCAAAGTACAAAAGCTATCCGCAGCAGCTTTCCGGAGGAGAGCAGCAGCGTGTGGCCATTGCCCGCGCCCTGATCAATCGGCCGGAGGTACTTCTTGCAGACGAGCCGACCGGAAACTTAGATCATGAGAATGCGACAGAGATCATGAAGCTTCTCGAGCGGATCAATGCACTTGGAACTACGGTTGTGGTCGTAACACACAGTCAGGAAATTGTAGACCAGATGGGCAAACGGGTCATCACCCTGAACAAAGGACGTCTGGTGAGTGACGAAAGAAAGGGTGGATCAAACCGTGAAGATTAGTACATTCTGGTATTGCATGAAAGAGGGAATGAAGAATATATGCAGAAATATCTGGTTTTCGCTTGCTTCTGTGGCGACGATTTCTGCATGTATTTTTTTGTTTTGCCTGTTTTTTTCCATTATTGCCAACATCCAGTACATGGTGAAGCATGTGGAAAGTACCGTTGGTATTACGGTGCTGTTCAATGAAGATTTAACGGAAGAAGACATCCAGGGCCTTGGGGAAATCATCCACCAGCGGCCGGAGATCCGTGAGATGTATTATATTTCTGCGGAGGATGCCTGGAATTCCTTTAAGGAAGAATATTTTGCAGGTCACGAGGAACTGGCAGACGGCTTCGCGGAGGATAACCCGTTAGCAGGCTCTGCCTCCTACGAGATCTTTTTAAACGATATTTCCCAGCAGAATGAGCTGGTGGCTTACTTACAGAGCTTAGACGGTGTGCGTCAGGTCAACTATTCCAATACGGCTGTGGCAGGCTTTGCCGGGTTTAACCGCGTGATCGGGGTATTATCCTCCCTGATCATCGGCGTGCTGCTGGCGGTATCGTTATTCCTGATCAACAACACCATTTCCGTGGCAGCGGCATTCCGCAAGCAGGAGTGCCAGATCATGCGCCTGATCGGGGCAACCAACTTCATGATCCGCGCACCGTTCATTGTAGAAGGTGTGATGATCGGACTGGTCGGTGCACTGATCCCGTTAATCGGGAATTATTTCCTTTACACAAGGGGCATTGTGTATCTGTCTGAGCGGTTCCATGTGCTGTCTGACCTGTTCTATTTTATTCCGGTCGGGGAGATTTATCCGCTTATGATCGGGGCAGCCATGATCCTTGGTGTGGGAATCGGCTTTTTCGGAAGTTTTTTCACCATCCGTAAGTATATGAAGGTGTAAGCATGCATAAAAACAATAGAGATGTTACAGCTGCGGACAAACGCAGTCTGAAAAGAATACGAAAGCGCATTGCGGCTGCCCTGCTTGGCGCGGCCATGGCGGTGTCTTCCTTCCAGACAGCATACGCAACGAAACAGGATGTGGAGGCGGCGAAAAAGAAAGTCAGCTCCATCGAAGAGGAAAAGAAAAAGGTACAGGCGACCATCAAGAACCTGGAGGGCTTAAAGAACGACGCGGCAGCGTACGTTAAGGAGCTGGATGGAAACTTAACAAAGCTGGAGGGAGAGTTAGATGAGCTGTCCTCCCAGATCAGCACAAAGGAACAGGAGATCGCCGATACCGGAATTGCCTTAGAACAGTCTAAGGCAACCGAGAATAAGCAGTATGCCGATATGAAGCTGCGCATCAAATACATGTATGAGCAGGGAAACACGAACTATATCGACATGCTGTTCCAGTCGGAGGATATGGTGCAGCTGATGAACCGGGCAGAGTACATCAACAAGATGTCAAGCTATGACCGGAAAAAGCTGGATGAGTATGCGGCAACCCGCCAGGCGATCGCCGATGAAGAACAGAAATTAAAGGACGATAAAGCAGCGCTTGTGGATATGCAGGAGAAGACCAAGGCCAAGCAGGAGTCGGTCAAGACGCTGCGTGCCCAGAAAAACAAGGAAATGCAGAGCTATGCCGGTCAGATCGATACCGCCCAGAGCCAGGTAGACCAGTACAATGCCGATCTGGCTGCGCAGGAAAACAAGATCAAGCAGATCGAGGCGGAGATCAAGCGCAAGGAAGAAGAAGAGCGCAAGAAGGCTGAGGCAGCCCGTAAGGCAGAAGAAGAGGCGCGCAAGAAAGCAGAGGCCGAGGGAAAAAAGGTTTCCGCTACGGATAAAGCCGCATCGTATAATGTTGCCAGTCTTGGGAATATTAGCTTTAAGTGGCCATGTCCATCCAGCAGCAGAATTTCTTCCGGTTTTGGAAGCAGAACCTCACCGACCAAGGGAGCGTCCAGCAACCATCAGGGAATCGATATCCCGGCATCGACCGGGGCAGCGATTGTGGCGGCAGCATCCGGCACGGTTGTCGTATCGACCTACAGCTATTCTGCGGGAAATTACATCATGATCAGCCACGGAGGCGGTGTATATACGGTATACATGCATTGCTCCCAGCTGCTGGCCTCGGAAGGACAGACGGTAAAACAGGGCCAGACCATTGCAAAGGTAGGCTCCACCGGTTATTCCACAGGCTCCCATTTGCACTTTGGAATCCGGTCCGGCGGACGGTATGTAAATCCGCAGTCCTACGTGAGTCCGTAAAGGGAAACAGAATAAACGAGGTGACATCATTGGAGAAAGAAAATAAAGGAAAGTCAAAATTTTGGAAAGGCGTTTTAGCAGGTTCCCTTGTGACTGCACTCGCGGGCTTTGGTATTGTAGGCGTAGCTACCGGCATTTCCGTGATCGGGCGGACGGTGATCGAAAGCCAGGTTAAGGACACAGAAGCTTCTAAAACCGGAAGCGATGCGGTGCGCACCCAGGTGGATTTAAAGCAGGTCGATGCAAAAATTTCCGTATTGCAGCAGATCATAGACCGCTACTTCTTATTTGATGAAGATGCGGAGCAGATGGAGACCGGCATCTATAAAGGAATGCTGGCCGGACTGGATGATCCGTACACAGTATATTACACTCCGGACGAGTACAGCTCCTTAACCGAAGAAACCTCTGGTGTGTATTGCGGCATCGGTGTCCTGGTGAGCAAGAATGTCCAGACCGGGATTGTAACGGCACTCCGGGTATTCCCGGGTTCCCCGGCGGAAGAAGCCGGGATGCAGAAGGGCGATATCATTTATAAAGTAAAAGATATCTCTGCGACTGAGGAAGAGCTCGATATTCTGGTTCAGGAATACATCCGCGGTGAGGAAGGCTCTTATGTCGATGTGACGGTGCTGCGCGGAACCGAAGAAATCCCGCTTCATATCCAGAGACGCATGGTAGAGGTGGCAACCGTAGAGCACCAGATGCTGCCGGATAAGACCGGCTATGTCCTGGTGACCCAGTTTGACACCGTGACGGCCGAGCAGTTTATCGATGCCGTTTCAGATCTGGAACAACAGGGTATGGAACGCCTGGTCATTGATCTGCGTGACAACCCGGGCGGCGTGGTAACCTCCTGCGTGGAGATGGCCGCTTATGTTCTGCCGGAAAACCAGCACGATGGAACCATTCTTTCCACCGCGACCAAGACCGGTCAGGAAGAACGCTATTACAGCCAGGACGGAGAAACCCGTCACAATATCAGGGGAACCGATACTGAAGACGGCGTATTCCCGAAGGCAGACGATCATGAGCTGAATGTTCCGATCGTCGTTCTCATCAACGGGCAGTCTGCCAGCGCGGCAGAGGTATTTGCCGGTGCGCTCCAGGACTACGGCGCAGCAACGCTGGTCGGAACTACCTCCTTCGGAAAAGGAATCGTACAGAGCCTGATCCCGTTAACGGACGGTTCTGCAGTCAAGATCACGACTGCCCACTACTATACTCCGGCCGGACATGACCTTCACAAAAAAGGCCTGACTCCGGATGTGGAAGTTGAGCAGCAGCTCGACGAAGACCTCATCGGACAGTACGATGTCCCGCTAGACCGGGATAACCAGGTGCAGGCCGCGATCGAGGTATTGAAGTAACAATATCACACAGTAACGAACGAGGGCCGAAAGGTTTCGTCCCCGCCATTCGGCGGGGACGGAACCTTCCGGCCCATTTGTGTTTACTGTGCGATATTGTTTATCTTAAAATTCCTACTAAGCTTAGAAAATCCCTGCGTTTGATTTTTATTAAGTCTGTTTTTATAATAAAGGCATCACAAGAAATCGCGTGGTGAGATGATAAAAAAAGTCACATAGAACGAAACACAGAACAGGAAAAACACAGGAGTGAGTAAAAATGGCAAAAAAAATGTTGGTAGTAAGTGCACATGGAGCTGACTGGTGCACACGGTCGGGTGGAACGATCTTGAAGTACGTGAAGAAGGGCTGGGAGGTAACGGTATTTGCTTACACCTTTGGCGAGCACGGAGAGTCCGGTGCTTACTGGAAAAATCACCCGGGCACCAATGTAGAGGAAGTAAAGGACTGCAGAAAACAGGAAGCGCAGAATGCGGCGAAATTCCTTGGAGTTAAAGAGATACATTTCTTTGATTGCGGCGATTATCCGCTGGTGCTTTCCGCAGACCAGATCCGGGATCTTGGTCACCGGATCCTGAAACTCAGACCGGATGTGGTACTGACCCACTGGATTGATGATCCGTTCAACATGGACCATGAGATTGTAGGAAAGGCAGTGGTCCGTGCGATCAGCGCAGCAGGAATGCGCGGTGCACTTCCAGATACGGACCCGCATTTCATTCCAGATCTGTTCTTCTTTGAGACAACAATGCCGCATTCCGAATTTAATCATTTCCAGATGGACACTTATGTAGATATCGGAGATGTTTTTGAGCAGAAGATCGAGGCAGTTAAGCTGTTTGCAGCACAGCCGCAGCTGGTGGAATACTATACCCGCTGTGCTTTAAACCGCGGCGTACAGGCAAATGACTGGTCGAGAGGAAGAAGACCGATCAAATATGCAGAAGGATTTAAGCGTTATGTGCCGTATCTGGGAGACGAACTTCCATTAACGAAGCTGGATTGAGAGGGGAAAAACATGAGTGAGAAAAAACAGTATATTTACCGGGTAACGGAAAAAGATAATGTGGCAACTGCACTGGAGGATCTGGAACCAGGAATTGCCTGGATCAACGGGGCAGGAGATAAAAAGAGTGTGAACTGCCTGGAAACGGTAATGTCTGGACATAAGGTTGCATTACAGTTCATTGAAAAAGGAACACCGATCGTGAAATACGGAACGGTGATCGGGGAAGCCATTGCAGATATCCCGGAAGGAAGCTGGGTGCATCTTCAGAACATGAAGAGTTTGTATGATGCGCGTTCTTCAACCTTGGATATTCATACCGGGGCACCGAGCGATACCCAGTATATTTGACGCAGGTTTAGTCGCAGACCGGTGAAAAAGAAAACCCGTGGCAGTGCAGACAGCATGGAGCTGCGGGAAATCATTCGGAATATCGAAGAAAAAGAGGAGAATGTCATGGAGAAGAAAGATTATCAGAGCGTTCGCTGGAACGGTTATGTGAGAAAAGATGGCCGTATGGGAATCCGTAATAAAGTACTTGTTGTTTATACCGTAGAGTGTGCATCCTTTGTTGCGAAGGAAATCGTGCGCAGAACAAACCGCAAGGATGTAGAGGTTGTCGGCTTTACCGGCTGCTGCGATAACCAGTATGCGGTGCGGATGCTTTTAGCACTGGTCCGTCACCCGAATGTAGGAGCCGTGCTTGGTGTAGGACTTGGATGCGAGTATACTCAGCCAAAGACATTGGCGCAGAAGGCAAGAGAGGCAGGAAAGGAAGCAGACGGCTTCTATATTCAGGAGATGGGTGGAACAGAAAAATCCATTGAATACGGCATGAAGCGCGTTCAGGAATTTTTAAAGACACTGGAGAATACACCGACCGCACCGATGGGTTTTGCAGACTTGATCGTGGGCTGTGAGTGCGGCGGATCGGATTATACTTCCGGTCTGGCAGGAAATGCCACAGTAGGACGATTTTTTGACCGGCTGGTAGACTGGAACGGAACCGCAGTCTTTGAAGAAATCGTGGAAGCAGTTGGATTAAAGAAGATGCTTATGGACCGCGCAGCAACCGATGAGGTCCGCGAGAAGCTGGATACGACCTATGAGAAAGCGCTGGATCATTGCCGTTCCATTCACCAGTTTTCCATTTCCTCTGGAAACTTTGTGGGCGGTTTAAGCACGATCGAGGAAAAGAGCATGGGCGCGACCATCAAGAGCGGTACCAAACCGATCGTGGGCGTGACTAAGGTTTCCTGCAAGCCGGATAAAAAAGGCCTGTGGCTGTTAGACAGTACTCCGGATCCGTATTTCATGGGCTTTGGAAAAACCAACCCGAACGACAGTGAGGGACTTATGGACCTGATCTCGATCGGATGCCAGGTAGTATTTCTGGTTACCGGACGCGGAAGCGTAGTCGGAAGTGCAGTTTCCCCGCTGGTAAAGATTACCGGAAACATCGTGACCTATAACCGTATGTCAGATGATATGGACTTCTGTGCAGGAGATGCCATTTCTGGTGTTAAGAGCCTGGATGAATTATCCCTGGAGCTTGCAGACCTGGTACAGGCTGTCTGCGAAGGCAAGGAGACCAATGCTGAACGCCTTGGACACAAGGAATACTACATTCCATATAAATATCAGAACGTGGATGATGTGCCGCTGCCGTGCAGGGCATAAGCGGAACGTTTGGATGATTCTGCAATATCTGGAAAAATCCGTCCGGGAATGCAGATCGCGGTAACCATGGGAAGCCGCGGCATCCGCAATTCCGATATTATTGTAAAGTCAATTGTAGACTATGTGAAATCCTCCATGGAAACGGTTTACCTTGGAACTTGCCGGATTGAAGCACTTCCGGCAGAAGATATCCGCTAAAGAAAAAGGTTTAGTCCATGTCCTCTTCCTTCTTATGGTCGCACAGGTAAGGTGATTCGCTCCAGTAATCTTTCATCAGCTGGATCAGATAACGGCAAGGCTCATTCAAATAGATTTTTTTTGGATGACTTGCGACAAAGTCCCAGGACGGATGACCAGGAAGGGAAAAATAAACCAGACGCTTTGTCGGGCAGGCATAGGCACGTGGGATGATCGAACAGCATCCCATGACTTGTGCCATTTTAAAAATAGAATAGCTGCTTCGTGTTTCCATTACAATGGACGGATGAAAACCGGCCTCCTCCAGGCTGCGGTCGATCAGACTGCGCATGGTGGAGGTTTTTTGCATGAGAATAAACGGATCATTCTTAAATTGTTTTGGCGAGATCTCAGGAAGAAGTTCTGGAAGTGCTTCCTCTGTGGTAAAGCGGGCACCCTGGGCGGCCAGCGGGTGGGAGGCAGGCACGATCAAAATCAGTTCCTCTTTGTAAATATGCGTATAGTTATTGCGTGTCAGTTGTTCGGTGGGAAGTGTTATAATTCCCATATCCAGTTCTCCGGTACCGATCATATGCTCCTGTTCGGAAACGGGCGCCTCGATCGGGGTAAGGTGGATATCCGGATATTTTTCATAAAAGTGCGGGTAAATACTGCAGAAAATGGACATGCCGCGGTCTGCCATAAGCCCGAGCCGGATGGAGCCGCGCTGAAGCTGGCTAAGATCGCTGATACGGTTGTAAACGTCCTTGCGGATATCCAGAATCCGGTTCACGCCGTCTAAGTAGATCTGCCCGGCTTCCGTGATCTGGAAATGGTTCCTGCCGCGGCAGAAAAGCTGGATCCCAAGCTCTTCCTCTAAGTGAATCAGTTGCTGGTTTAAGGCCGACTGTGTCAGATAGAGCTTTTTCGCCGCCTTGCTGATACTTTTTGTCTCTGCGATCATGCGGATATTTTCAAGCTGTCGTAAGTCCATAAGCATACGCTCCTATTCACGGATGTTGTCTTTTTTTTGTTTTTCTGCTAGCTAAGGAGGATAGATTTTATCATATAGAAGGATTATACTGCAAAAAATTGTAAAATGAAAATAATATCTTCCTTACATGGAAAATATCAAAATGTTATGTTATACTAAAGAACAAATTGTTTGCGTACCGCGTAAACATTAACAGCAATCGCGTGAGGGGGTGCCATTTTATGATGCAGCGAATTTGTCCGGTGTGCGACCAGGTGATGAAACATGCCCATTACTGCAGTGCATGCAGATCCTGGGTGAAGGACCCGGTGTATATGAATGTAACCTACTATCTGAATGAGCGCCATCCAGAGCATGAAACGCACTGTAGCTATCACAACGAAGACCCGGATCCTGTGAAAAACGGGACCGGAAAGCAAAAGGCGGCATATAAACCAGCAAAGCCTGCAGTGAACACTCCGCGAACAACGGAAACTGCTGACAGGAAAATGACCGCGAAAAAAACGGATGCGAAAACCCAAAATCCGGTGAAAAAACTGGTTTTTCTGTATGTGTTCATTGTGGTTCTGTTCTGGATCATCAGTCTGGTGGGCGGTCTGGTGAACGCATTGATAGGGATTTTTTAAATTAGTATGAAGAGAGGATTTTATACCGATGAAGATCAGAGATATTCTTGCAAAAAACGAACCGACACTTTCTTTTGAGGTGTTCCCACCGAAGACGGAGGATAAATATGAGTCTGTAGAGGCAGCCGCTTCCGAGATTGCAAAGCTGAATCCGGCTTTCATGAGCGTTACTTACGGTGCCGGCGGCGGAACCAGCCAGTACACAGTTGACATTGCTGCTTCTTTAAAAGCAAAGGGTGTAACCCCGTTAGCGCATCTGACCTGTGTATCCTCTACCCGGGAGAAGGTGCATTCCGTTCTGGACCAGTTAAAGGCAGAGGGCATTGAAAATGTGCTGGCCCTGCGCGGCGATATCCCGAAGGACGGCAAGGTAGAGAAGGATTACCGCTATGCGTCTGAGCTGATCGCTGAGATCAAGGCATCCGGCGATTTCTGCATCGGCGCTGCCTGCTATCCGGAGGGGCATGTGGAATCTGTAAACAAGACCGAGGATATTCAGCATCTGAAGGAAAAGGTTGAGGCTGGCTGTGATTTCGTGACTACCCAGATGTTCTTTGACAATAATATTTTATACAATTACCTGTACCGGGTTCGTGAGAAGGGCATTACCGTTCCGGTGATCGCAGGCATCATGCCGGTGACCAATGTAGCCCAGATCAAGCGCATCTGTTCCATGTCCGGCACTTACCTTCCGGCACGCTTTAAGGCAATCGTAGACCGTTTCGGGGATAACCCTGCAGCCATGAAGCAGGCTGGTATTGCTTATGCGACGGAGCAGATCATCGACCTGATTGCAAACCATGTGAACGGCATTCACGTTTATTCCATGAATAAGCCGGATGTGGCTGCGCAGATCAAAAACAGCCTTTCTGAGATTATACGGTAGGGAAAATATGGATTTTTGTTCACTGGCAAGGGCTGAATGGCTTGCATGCGTGAACAGAGACCAGAAACTACGGAGAAATTTTATTTATGGGAAATACATTTCAGTGGAATGACCGGGAACTTTTGCGCTATCTGGGCTGCAAAAATGGCACTGTACCGGATGAAAATACGAAAGTCCTGATCGACCAGTGTAAGCAGGAACTGGAGCAGGCAGCTTCCCCGCGGGTAACCTGGAGGGAGTATCCGCTGTCCATTCAGGACCACGTGATCGATATGACCTGTTTTCAGACAAGGAGCAAAAGCCTGGAGCGGAATCTAAAGGATTGTGAGCAGATCCTGTTGTTTGCGGCAACGCTTGGCAGTCAGGTGGATGTATTGCTGCACCGCTATAACATGATCCAGATGAGTAAGGCGGTGGTCATGCAGGCGGCATCGGTTGCCATGCTGGAGACCTTCTGCGACGAAGAAAACCAGAAGCTGAAAGAAGCCTATCAGGAAAAAGGCTGGTATCTGCGCCCGAGATTCAGTCCGGGCTATGGGGATTTTCCGCTAGAATGCCAGCGGCAGATCGCACCGGCACTGGAACTTTCAAAAAGGATTGGTGTGACGCTGACGGACAGCCTTCTCATGGCACCGTCCAAATCGGTGACAGCGGTCATCGGACTGAGCCGTTTGCCGAGAAACTGTACGGTGCAGGGATGCGAGGTCTGCGCAAAGAGGGACTGTGCGTACCGCAGATAAAATTCGGACAATACAGGCGTACGAAGCGGCAAGAGTTGGTGTTTGGCGGCATTCGTTTGCCTTTTCATGCAGTTTGAGACAAGGCAGATATACAAAGTAGCAACGGTCATTGTTTGCCTGACAATGCAAAAAAATGAAAACACGAAGGAGTTTGGTTATGGATATATTACAGGAATTACAGAAACGCATCCTGTTTTGTGACGGAGGAATGGGAAGCCTTTTACAGGAAGCGGGTTTAAAACCGGGAGAACTTCCGGGCACCTGGAACATTACCCACCCGGAGGAACTTGTGAAGATCCATAAGGCTTATCTGGAGGCTGGCGCGGATATCGTGACAACCAATACCTTCGGTGTTGACCGCTTAAAATACAATGAAACAACCGAGTTTCAACTGGAGCCGGTGATCCGCGCGGCAGTAGCAAACGCGAAAGAAGCGATCCGCCAGAGTGGAAAGCAGGCCTGGATCGGTCTGGATATGGGACCGACCGGAAAGCTGCTAAGGCCGATGGGCGACCTGGCTTTTGAAGATTGCTATGCGATTTACCGGGAAGTGGTGGAGATCGGTGCGGATGCAGGTGCGGATTTTGTCCTCATCGAGACCATGAGCGACAGCTATGAAACCAAGGCAGCGGTGCTGGCGGCAAAGGAAGGGTGTAATCTCCCGATCTTTGTCACGGTAACCTTCGATGAGCGCGGAAAGCTGTTAACCGGCGGAAGCCCGGCTTCGATCGTAGCCATGTTAGAGGGCCTTGGCGTGGATGTTCTGGGCATGAACTGCGGACTTGGTCCGGTTCAGATGAAAGAAATCCTGAAGGATATTCTGGAGGTTTCTTCCACTCCAGTGATGATCAACCCGAATGCAGGTCTTCCAAGAAGCGAGAATGGAAAGACCGTTTACGATATCGATGCGGCGCATTTCGCAAAGACCGTAGAAGAAATCGTGGATATGGGTGCCCGCATTGTGGGCGGCTGCTGTGGTACCACGCCGGAGCATATCCGCATGGTGGCAGAACGCTGCCGGGATAAACAGCCGGTTCCGGTTACGAAAAAGAACCGTACTGTGGTTTCCTCGTTTGCACAGGCAGTGGAGATCGGCAAAAATCCGGTCATCATCGGAGAGCGCATCAATCCGACCGGAAAATCCAAGTTCAAACAGGCCCTGCGTGACCACAACCTGGAATACATTCTCCGCGAAGGTGTGACCCAGCAGGATCACGGTGCCCATGTGCTGGATGTAAACGTAGGTCTTCCGGAAATCGACGAGCCGTCTATGTTAGAGGAAGTGGTGCGGGAACTGCAGAGCATCATCGACCTGCCGCTCCAGCTTGACACGACCGATGCAGAGGCCATGGAGCGGGCTATGCGTGTATACAACGGAAAGCCGCTCATCAACTCCGTTAATGGGAAAGAAGAATCCATGCGCACCGTATTCCCGCTGGTGCAGAAATACGGTGGTGTTGTGGTAGCACTGGCGTTGGATGAGGGCGGTATCCCGGAAACCGCGGAAGGCCGTATTGAGGTAGCAAAGAAGATTTACCGGACCGCAGCCGAGTATGGCATCGGACCGGAAGATATCGTGATCGATGCGCTTTGCCTGACGGTAAGTTCAGACAGCCAGGGCGCCATCACGACACTGGAAACATTACGACGGGTGCGTGATGAACTCCACGGAAAGACCATTTTAGGTGTGTCTAATATTTCCTTCGGACTTCCGCAGCGAGAGATCATCAACGCGGCGTTCTTCACCATGGCGATGCAGAATGGCTTAAGCGCTGCGATCATCAACCCGAATTCTGAGGCGATGATGCGTGCGTACTACAGCTTCCGCGCGCTGATGAATTTAGACCCGCAGTGCAGTGAGTACATTTCCGTCTACAGCGGTCAGGTAGCAAGCCTGGGACAGAGTGCGGTGACTGGAAATGGCGGTTCGGCAGCAGGAAGCGCAGCCGGAGCAGCAGGCGGTCAGGGAACTTCTGATCTGCATGCCAGCATTGTAAAAGGCCTGAAGGATCAGGCTGTACATGCGGCGCGAGAACTTCTGGAAACCCAGGATGCGTTGGATGTCATCAACAGCCAGATCATCCCGGCACTCGATGTCGTGGGAAAAGGTTTTGAGAAAGGCACCATGTTCCTGCCGCAGCTTCTGATGAGCGCGGAGGCAGCGAAAGGCGCGTTTGAGATCATCAAAGAGAAGATGGATGCCAGCGGTCAGAAGCAGGAGAAGAAGGGAACCATCATCCTGGCTACGGTAAAGGGGGATATTCACGATATCGGAAAAAATATCGTAAAGGTCCTTCTGGAAAACTATAGCTACGACGTACTGGACCTCGGAAAAGATGTTCCGCCGGAGACGATTGTGGAGACCGCAGTGGAGAAACACATTCAGTTAGTTGGTCTCTCTGCGCTGATGACGACAACCGTTCCAAGCATGGAAGAAACCATTGTACAGCTTCGCGAAAAAGCACCATGGGTCAAGGTTATGGTGGGCGGCGCCGTGCTGACCCAGGAGTATGCCGATACCATGGGGGCAGACCAGTACTGCCGCGACGCGATGGCATCCGTGAATTATGCGGAGCAGGTGTTTACGTAGGCTGGTGTCAAAATCTGCATCAAAAGCCTGTATCAAAAGCTTGCGTCAAAGGCGTTCGTGTTGCAAACATACAAAATAGTAAGAAATTTTTAAAAGAATAGAAATTGAATCTCCTTTCCATCTGGATTACACTAAAACACATGACAAAAGTATAATCAGGCAGAAGGGAGATTTTTTCATGTTATTTCATAAGAAAAACACAGGCAGATGCCTGGCGGCGCTGGCTCTTTGCGGGTTCTTTGCCCTGCAGACCCCGGCAGTACCGGCCATGGCAGCACAGGAAACCTTAAAGATAGAAAACCAGAATTTTTACCGCAGCGACGGAACCCAGATCACGGGTGCGGTTGCAAAGGGCGTTACCATTTCCAAATACCAGAACCAGGCTGGTCCGATCGACTGGGCAGCCATGAAAGCAGACGGGGTGAACTTTGCCATGATCCGTGTGGCTTATATGGACAGCGAAGAGCCTTACCTGAAAGAGGATCCGTATTTTAAAGAAAATATAGCAGGCGCACTCCAGAACGGAATCCGTGTCGGCGTGTTCTATTACACCAGGGCATTGGATGAGAACACCGTGCGCCAGGAAGCGCAGTTTGTGCTGGATAGGATCAAGGATTATCCGGTCTCTTATCCGGTCGCATATGATGTGGAATCCAAATACCTGTTGGACAACGGAAAAACACCGCAGGAGCTGGCAAACCACGTAAACATTTTCTGCAAAGCCATCGCAGATGCAGGGTACCGCCCGATGCTGTACGGCAACAACGAATGGCTGACCAAGCATATCGATATCTCCCAGGTCCCGTATGACATCTGGTATGCCCGCTACGGAACAAACGGTGAATTTACAAACCGTAAGATCTGGCAGTTTACGGAAACCGGAACCGTAGCCGGGATTACCGGCAATGTCTGCCTTGAGGTTTCCTATTATGATTATCCGGAACTGGCCAATGCAGCTGCAAGCAAAACCTATACCGTTGGCTCCTCAAACAGCGGTGGTCCTGGTGTAAATATGCAGGCCTCCGGCCAGACCCAGGCAACCCCGGCAGCCGGTCAGTCTTCTGATACCCAGACCGGCCCTGGCACCCAGGCAGGAGGAGCGGTCCAGACCAGCACCTCCCCAACTCCGGCAACCGGACAGGATGAGAGCCAGCTGACCAAATCGCCATCCGAATCGTAAATTAAACAATATCTCACAGTAAGTCCAAATGGGCCGGAAGGTTCCGTCCCCGCCGAATGGCGGGGACGAAACCTTTCGGCCCTTGTTCGTTACTGTGTGATATTGTTATAAAAGTGAGCCCGGTTTGCGGAAAATACCGCTTGTATTTGTGGACGGCTTTCGGTAGAATAGTACTAGGCTGAATCTGGGATTCTCTTTGGAAACGGAGAGAAGAACATGAAGAAAAAACAATCTGCCATTTTAAAATGGCTTTTGCTGGCTGTATTTTTGCTGGCGGCCGGGTGCTTTTACAGCTGCAGCGGAGGCAGGACTTCTGGAGGGTGGGATCCGTCAGCAGATTCCATGGCGGAAGAAGCGCCAGAAGCTGCAGAAACAGCTTCCGGGCTCACGCAGGCAGGCGAGTCTGGAAATGCAGGGCGGTCTGAACAGGCAGGCGAGTTTGAAAATGCAGGCCAGTCTGGGAGCACAGAGGTATCTGGTGTGGCAGAACGATCAGAAAAAACAGACCAGAAGCTCTGCTACGTCTACCTCTGCGGAGAGGTCAATAACCCGGGTGTTTACACACTTTTAGAGGGCGCGCGGGTTTACGAGGCCATTGAACTGGCCGGAGGCTTTACCGGGGAAGCTGCGGAAAGCTGGCTGAATCTGGCAGAGCCGGTCTGTGACAGCATGAAGCTGGAGGTTCCGTCGAAGACTCAGGCAAAGGACCCGTTATGGCAGGCGAAGGCTCAGGCTGGCAGTGCGAAAACTTCAGGCGCTGCCGGAGCCGGAAATGGAGCCGGAGGTACGGACGGTGGAAGCCAGAAAATGCTGGTGAACATCAATACGGCTTCGCTGGAAGAGCTTATGACGCTAAAAGGCATTGGCGCTTCCCGGGCGGAGGACATTGTCCGCTACCGGCAGGAGGCAGGCGGTTTTACAAAAATTGAAGATATCATGAAGGTGCCGGGCATCAAGGACACGGCTTTTCAAAAAATTAAAGATAACATTACAGTATAGGGAATAGGTGAGAACATGGCAAAGATTCTGGTGGTTGATGATGAAAAACTGATCGTGAAGGGCATTCGTTTCAGTCTGGAACAGGACGGAATGGATGTGGATTGCGCATACGATGGAGAAGAGGCAATCAATCTTGCGAAGCAGACGGAGTACGATGTTGTGCTTCTGGACGTCATGCTGCCGAAGTACGATGGCTTTGAGGTCTGTCAGGCAATCCGGGAATTTTCCGAGATGCCGATCATCATGCTGACTGCCAAGGGCGGGGATATGGACAAGATCCTGGGACTGGAATACGGTGCCGACGATTATGTGACCAAGCCGTTTAATATTCTTGAGGTGAAAGCCCGCATCAAAGCGATCATGCGGAGAAATTCCAAGAAATCCGGTAAGGGAAAAGAGGCAGAGAACAAGATGGTCACTGCCGGGGACTTAAAGCTTGACCGTGAGGGCCGTCGGGTCTTTATCGGGGAAAAGGAGATCAATCTGACGGCAAAGGAATTTGATCTTCTGGAGCTTTTGGTCTGCAACCCGAATAAGGTGTATTCCCGGGAAAGCCTCCTGGCTCTTGTGTGGGGCAATAAGGCATCAGAATCTGGCGATGTGCGCACGGTAGATGTTCATGTCAGACGTCTGCGCGAGAAGATCGAGCCAAGCCCGAGCGATCCGAAATACGTGCATACCAAGTGGGGCGTCGGCTATTATTTTAGAGCCTAGAACAAGAGGTAGAGCAGTATGGGACAGAACATATGGAAAAAACGTTGGAGACGGCTGGATAATACCGCAAAGATTTTTCCGGTCATCGCAAATGAAAATGTAAGCCAGGTATTCCGGATCTCGGTTACCTTAAAAGAAAAGGTGGACCCGGAGATCCTAAGCCAGGCACTGACAGACATCCTGCCGGAGATCCAGAATTTCCGGGTGAAGCTGCGCCGGGGGCTTTTCTGGTATTATTTTGAGGAAAACGACAGGATCCCGCAGGTAAAGCGGGAGAATACCTATCCCTGCCGGTTCATTGATCCGCATGGGAACCAGCGCTTTTTATTCCGGGTAACCTATTACGAAAAACGGATCAATCTGGAGGTATTCCATGCGCTGACAGACGGGCTGGGAGCGGTAAATTTCCTGAAGTGCCTGACCAGGCAGTATTTAAGACTGGCAGCGGGCGCTTCCCAGTTTATGACCTGGGACGATGAAAACATCCGGAAACAGGAAGTATTCCATGTGCAGGACAGCTATTTAGAGCATGGTGACGACGGAAAGCCGCGCAGCTACAGTTCGAAGCCGGCCTATCAGCTGGAGGGGCATTATCTGCCGCTTGGAAGTGGCCAGGTTTTGCATGGTTATGTTCCGGTCAGCCAGCTAAAGAAGGTCTGCAGGCAGCATGGCGTAAGCATTACCAAATATCTGGCAGCAGTCCTGATCTGGTCGATCTGGCAGGAATATTTAGGCGGAAGAAGCAGTAAGAGGGCGGTTGTTTTAAACCTGCCGATCAATCTGCGCGCTTTTTTCGGCTCCGATACCATGGCAAACTTCTTCGCCGTTACCATGATCGGCTGGCTTTTCCGCAATCCGGATATCCCATTTGAGGTACTGCTCCAGAAGGTTAGCAGCCAGATGGACAGAAAGATCGATAAAGAAAAGCTGGCGGAGAGCATTGCTTACAACGTTTCGAATGAGAAAAAGTGGTATCTGCGTGCCATTCCGCTCTTTCTGAAAGTTCCGGCACTTTCCCTGGTATTCCGCTTAAAGGACCGCGCCTACACCATGACGCTGTCGAACATTGGTCCGGTCTCCATGGAGCCGGAATATGCAGACCTGATCGAGAGGTTCCATTTAATGATCGGGGTTTCCCGCCGCCAGCCGGTCAAATGTGCGGTGTGCGCCTACAAGGATGAAATGGTGATCACCTTTACCTCCGTGTTTGCGGACAGCCGTCTGCAGAAGCAGTTTTTTGGCAAGCTGAAGGAGGACGGTGTATCGGTCCGCTTTGAGGGAAATGACCTTTCTGCTGCGGCAAAACGGGAAATCTATCCGCGGATCCGCAAGGTACTGATCCGCCGGGGAGGTGCAGAGGAAAAGGCAACCCGCATGGCAAAGCAGGTAGGAAATACCGGAGTTGATGCGGCAAAGGGAATCCGTGATTATGTAAGCGGGCGCAGAAGCTGGAAAGAGGAATTGAAACGGCGCCTGCATATATAAGCTTAGGAGTAACTGGGAAGGTACCAAACAGTTATGCTTAGAAAATAGGACAGGGCTTAAAAAGGAGTAGACTAGTTTGAAAAACAGAGAAATAAGCCTGCGTGGAAAACTGGTGCGGGACATGATGAAAAATATGATGGATTCCGCTATGGGGCACAAGATCCAGACCGGGGAATACCGGATGGACCCTAAGGAGCCTGCATGGGTCTGCCCGCCGGATTACGAATACGAGATCATTGGTATGGAGCATTTTAAGATGGAGTATCTCCGTCCCACGGGGGTCTGTACCGGACGGGTTGTGCTGCAGCTTCACGGAGGCGGCTATATAGGTCCCATGAAGAATATTTACCGTGATTTTGCTGTACAGTATTCCAGAAGAAGCTTTGGTGGTGATGTGCTGACGGCCGATTACCGGGTAGCACCGGAATTCCCATACCCGGCTGCCCTTGAGGATGCCGTGGCGGCTTACCAGTGGCTGATCGGGGAAAAGCATTACGAGGCCGGTAAGATCGTGGTCGCAGGGGATTCGGCGGGCGGCGGTCTTGCGCTCGCCCTGGTGATGTATCTGCGTGACCATGGAATGGAGCTTCCGGCCGGAGTGCTGGTCATGTCTCCATGGACCGACCTGACCAACAGCGGGGCATCGTACCAAACGAATTTTGACCGGGATCCCCAGTTTGGCGGCACGACAGATAATATGCTGTTCCACAGCAGCTATATCGGTTCGGAAGATCCAAAGAATCCGTATATTTCCCCGCTGTTTGGCAGCTTTGAGAAGCTTCCGCCGGTCTTGTTCCAGGTGGGAAGTGAGGAGGTGCTCCTGGACGATACCCTGCGGGCGGCCGATAAGGTCCGCAAGGCGCATGGAAAGCTCCGGGTAACGGTTTATGAGGGCATGTTCCATGTATTCCAGATGGCGCTGCGGCTGATCCCGGAAAGCCGGGATGCCTGGGAGGAGGTCGGCCGTTTTCTAGAGGTGATCTACCGGATCGAACGGAAAAAAGAAGGAAAAACCGTCAAACGGGTAAAATCCGGGCGGGAGAGAAGCAGGAGCGAAGCATGAAAATCACACTGGTGACAGTAGGAAAGATCAAAGAAAAGTTTTATACAGATGCAATCGCAGAGTATGCGAAGCGTCTGAGCCGGTACTGCAAGCTTGAGATCATCCAGGTGGCAGATGAAAAAACGCCGGATAAAGCGAGTGAAGCAGAAGAGCAGCAGATCAAGGAAAAAGAAGGAAAAAGGATCCTGGAGCAGATCAAGGACGGTGCGTTTGTCATTGCGCTGGCAATCGACGGAAAGATGCTCGATTCCGTGGAGCTGGCAGAGAAGATCGATAAGCTTGGAATTGGCGGCGTCAGCCAGCTGGTCTTTGTGATCGGTGGTTCTCTGGGGCTTTCCGGGGCCGTGCTGAACCGGGCCGATTACCGCTTAAGCTTTTCCAGAATGACATTTCCGCACCAGCTGATGCGGGTGATCTTATTAGAGCAGATCTACCGCAGCTACCGGATCATCCATAAAGAGCCATACCATAAATAAGACTGAAAAAATAATAAATAAAATAAAAGAGGGGATTCATATGAAAAACTGGAAAAAACAGATCGCGCTGGCCGTAACAGCAGGTCTTCTGACCGTGATGGGGGCAGCTACTGCGTTTGCAGCCTCAAAAACCAGACTGGACACCGTGACAGACCTTTACTGGGGCGATGACGGAACTACAGCCAACTGGGAAAAGATAGACGATGCTTACCAGTATGAGGTCCGTCTCTACTGCAATGAAAGCCAGGTGGAGAGCATCAAGACGAAGAAGGACTCTTTTGACATGGAAAAAAAGATGACAAAAGAAGGCGATTATACCTTCCGGGTACGTGCGCTGGCGAAATCGAATTCCAAGGAATTCACGGATGGTTACTGGTCTGAGGATTCTGAGGAAACCTATGTTTCAGCAGACTTTGCGGATATGATCAAGAATGGTGGAAGCACCTCCCAGTTAAAGAATGGCGGACCTGGTAAAAAAGAAGACGGGTCAGCTGCGGAGGAGAAAGAGGCTTCTATCGTACGCCAGGCAAAATGGATCCAGGAGGATGGAAGCGGACGCTGGTGGTACCAGAATGCGGACGGAAGCTATCCGAAGGGTGGCTGGTGGCAGGAGCCTGCAACCGGAACCTGGTATTTCTTCGATGCACAGGGATATATGCAGACTGGCTGGATCGACTGGAATGGAAGCCGTTATTACTGCACAGGAAGCGGAGCCATGGCAGTCGGGGAATACACCATTGACGGTGCCGCTTACCGTTTTGATGCTTCCGGGGCACTGCAGCAGTAAATAAAAACCGGTTGCTGTTTGTGCAGCGCATAAGCAGCTAAAAATAAAAGAACACAGACAAGGTCCGGGTATAAATCACCCCTTCCCTCATATATATTATGTAGGGGAGGGGTGATTTTTGGATAAGCGGGAAGAACTGATCAAAATCTTTTCAAAAGATATCCGGGTGATCTTAAAGCAGGTCATGGTGGATTTCGACCAGGTGCAGGAAATACGCCTGCGGGTCCATGCACCGCTTCTGATGATCTGCAACAACCGGGAGTATTACATCACACCGGAAGGAAATTTAAGCATGAAGGCAGAGGAAGCGTATCTCGTGACAAGGGAAGCGCTGAAGGAAACCCTGGATTATATGAGCAGCTATTCCTTATACGCATTTGAGGAGGAGATCAGGCAGGGCTTTATCACGATCCAGGGTGGGCACCGCATTGGCATTGCAGGAAAGACCATCACCGATGGACATGGCATCCGGAGCATGAAGTTTATTTCTTTCATCAATGTAAGGCTTTCGCATCAGGTAAAGGGCTGTGCAGCGGCAGTGCTTCCGTATCTGTATGACCGGGACATGATCTTCCATACGCTGATCATTTCACCGCCGCGGTGCGGAAAGACCACGCTCCTTCGGGATATCATCCGGCAGGTATCAAACGGGAGTCCGGAACATGCGGGACTGACCATCGGGGTGATCGATGAGCGGTCTGAGATCGGAGCCTGCTACCAGGGAATCCCACAGAATGAGCTGGGGATCCGGACCGATATCCTAGACTGCTGTCCCAAGGCACAGGGAATGATGATGCTGATCCGGACGATGTCCCCCCAGGTGATCGCGGTGGATGAGATCGGAAGCCGGGAGGATCTGGAGGCGATCGAATACGTAATGAACTGCGGCTGCAAGCTGGTGGCGACCGTACATGGAAGCTCCATTGAGGACATTAAGCAAAAACCGGTCCTCAGGAAAATGGTCCTCGAAAAATGGTTTGAGCGTTATGTGATCCTGAATAACAGGGGAAAGGTAGGCAATATTGGGGAAATCTACGATTCCAGAGGCTGCAGGCTGTACCCGGTGGGAGGTGAATGCTTTTGAGTATGCAGGGATGGATGAAGCTTTTGGGAGCTGCCTGCATTTTATGGGGAGCGGCAGGCTGCGGGATCTGGTTTGCAGGCCATTACCGCAAACGTATCGCAGAGCTGGAACAGCTAAAGCAGATGGTGTTCCTCTTGAAAGGACAGATATTATATGCCAGTGCACCGCTTCCGGAGGCGCTGGAAACGGTGGGAAAACGCTCTGGTGGGGCACTGGGAAGCCTGTTTCTGGAGACAGCTGCCAGCCTGGCAGAAAAACCAGGAGAACCATTTAACAGTATCTGGAAGGAGGCGGTCCTTCGCATGAACGATACGGCACTTTCCAAGACGGACAGGCAGACTTTGGCTGCACTGGGAGAGCATCTTGGCTTTTTAGACCGGGAAACCCAGGAACGCACGCTGCTTCTTTATCTGGAGCAGGTCGATGCAGAGCTTGGGGTCCTTCGGGAGCACAGGCAGGAGCGCTGCCGTCTTTATACGAGCCTTGGAATCATGGGAGGCTTGTTTCTGGCTGTGATCCTGGTCTGATGGAGGGTACCTATGGGGGTAAATCTGATTTTCCGAATTGCCGCAGTTGGGATCCTGGTATCGGTGATCTGCCAGGTCCTCCGGCACAGCGGACGGGAAGAACAGGCATTTCTGACCAGTCTGGCCGGCCTTGTGCTGGTACTGTTCTGGCTGGTGCCGTACATTTATGATCTATTTGAAACCATGAAAAATCTGTTTGCATTATAGGGGGCGGCATGACAGTTGTAACGGCAGGGATCATCGGGATCATGACAGTGCTTTTTGCAGTCCAGCTAAAAAGCCTGAAGGGAGAATACGGGATATATCTGGTGATGGCTGCGGCCTGTGTGATCTTTTTCTACGGAAGTATGAGATTAAAGGGAATCCTGGATGGACTGCAGAAAATACAGGAGCTGATCCGCATCAATCCGGTGTATCTGAATACGCTCCTGAAGATGACAGGGATTACCTACATCGCGGAGTTTTCCTCCGGAATCTGCAAGGATGCCGGGTATGGCGCACTGGGCAGCCAGATTGAAATTTTCGGAAAGCTCTCCATTCTGGCTGTGAGCCTTCCGGTGATCCTGGCCCTGTTGGATACGCTGCAGGGACTTCTGACATGAGACGGCAGGTATGCAGAGGCTGCATCCTGCTTCTCGTGTTTTTGGGGCTTTTGCTTTCTCCTTATGGGCGTGCCTGGGCGATGGAGATGCATGCGGAAGCCGTGAAAACGCAGGAAGCGGCAGAGTCTGCACTTGTGTGGGACGGGCTTACCGGAATGGAAGAAATTGAGGCGTACTTAAAGCAGGAATTGAAAACCTCCGGGCGGCAGGCTTCGTTTCGGGAGCTTTCAGAGACACTGGCAGCAGGGAATACAAAGGAGCTGCTTTCTTATTGTATGGAGGCACTTAGACAAGAGCTTTTGGGAGAACTGCAGGGGAAAAACCGTATGGCGGGACGGCTTCTGGCATTGGGCCTTTTCGGAGCCCTATTTGCCGGCTTTTCCGATGTGTTTTCCGGCGGACAGATGGCAGAAACCGGATTTTTCCTGACCTATCTGCTGGCATTTGCGATCCTTGCTGCCGTGTTTGGGGAGAGTGCAGGGGCCGCGGCGAAGGTGCTGGAACGCCAGATCCAGTTTATGAAGGTTCTGCTTCCGTCCTATTTTGCGGCAGTGGTCTGGTCTGGTGCAGGGCTTTCCTCGGCTGCATGGTATGAGGCCGCCCTGTTTCTGATCGCAGGGGTGCAAAGGCTGTATGCAGGGCTGCTGCTTCCCCTTGTGCGGATTTATTTTCTGGCGGTAGTGGCAGGTTCTATGACCAGGGAGGATATGCTGTCTAAGCTGCTGGAGCTTTTTAAGACCGGGATTTTGTGGGCAAGCCGGTCGCTGATCGGTCTTGTGATCGGCTTTCAGCTGATCCAGGGGATGGTGCTTCCCTATGCGGATTCTATCAGGAATGCTGGGGTCCAGCGCCTTTTGCAGGCAATTCCGGGTGTTGGGGATGGGGCAGGTGCACTTACAAAGCTGATGCTTGGCTCCGGTGTGCTGATCAAAAATACGCTGGGGGCCGCAGCAGTCCTGGTTTTGTTCCTGCTTTCTGTCTGGCCGCTGGCAAGGCTGTTTGTGCTGTATCTGATCTACCGTGGGGTAGCGGCTGTGCTGCAGCCGGTGGCAGACAAGCGTCTGGTGGCCTGCATTGGCGGGGCCGCGGAGGCACAGAAGCTGCTTCTGACGGTAGCGGCATCAGGTTTTTTATTATTTGCTGTGACCCTGGCGCTGATCTGCCAGGGAACCAATGCAGCATATCTGGCATCCTGATGAAGCAATTTTAATATGTTTGAAAATGGCAGAAGGAGGCGTGCGTGTGGCAGCAGTTTATGAATGGATCCGGAACCTGACTGCATTTTTTTTGTTTTTGTCGGTGCTGGAAAATCTGCTGCCGGGAGATAAGTATGGAAAATATATCCGGTTGTTTGCGGGAATGGTCCTGGTCCTTCTGGCAGTGGAGCCCTTTGCAGAGAGCTCTGGCCTGGAGGAAATCCTGGCACGCAGCTATGAGGGCCTGATCGTCCGGGAAGAAGCCGGGCAATTGCCGGACGGACTGGATGCGGCGGGGGAAGAGCGCATGGAGCATCTTCTGGCACAATACGAGGAGGCGGTCGGTCAGGATGTCCGGAGACTGGCAGAAGACTGCGGGCTTTCCCTTCTTTCCTGCAGGGTACAGATCGGCAGGAAGGAGGACGGGGAAAGCTTTTGCAAGGTCATGCGGATCTTTGCAGTACTTCCGGCGCAGTCTGACACAGACAAAGAAAAACAGCTGTCAAACAAGATTCAGGAGTATTATGGGCTGGAGGAGCGGTATGTGGAAATTGAAATTGCCGCAGGGGAGAGACCGGTGGATCTTTCTGCTGACGGTGGGGGTGATCCTGTGCATTCTGACATTTCCGGCAGGGAATAAAAACAGCAAGATCGCATTTCCTGCATCGAAGGAAACAGCTGCCACGCAGGGGCAGTCTGTGGTGACGCAGCAGGATGCAGCAGCATATGAACAGGAGCTGGAGCAGCGGGTAAAGGAAATCCTGCGTGGCGTATGGGGCGTTGGTGAGGTCGATGTCATGATCGTATTAAAAGCATCCTCGGAAAAGGTGATCCAGGTGGATAACAGCAGCTCCAGATCCACGACAACGGAAAAAGGAGGTGGAACAGACCGCGTGGTGGAAAGCATGGACCAGGAGCACAGCACAGTACTGACCGGAAGCGGAAGCGGCCAGGAGCCGGTCGTGGCAAAAGAAATCTATCCGGAGATTTCCGGTATCGTCATCAGTGCGTCCGGCGGCGGCAGTGCCTCCGTGCGGGCGGAAATTTCGGAAGCCATGGAGTCATTATTCGGACTTCCGGCGCATAAGATAAAAGTGCTAAAGCGGGTGGAGTAAAAAAGGAGCGTCGGTATGAAGCTGAAACGGGAAGGAACACCAAAACAGGATATCAATATGAAAAAGCTGTTCCGGAGAAACCAGATCATCATTACGACCCTGGCCATCATGATCGCTGCTGCCGGATATTTGAATTATGCGGGAAAACGGGAGCTTGAGGCCAGCAGCGGGAACGGGATATACCAGGCGGGGACCTTTGATATCTCAGAGGAAGAGCTGATGGCAGAAAACCAGAAGGCCGGGCAAAGCTATGCAGATGTGACCGGAGAGGCACAGCCTCAGGCGGAGGGAGAAATGCTGCAGGCCGAAGCAATGCAGGGAGGAGCGCTTTCACAGGGCGAAACCCTTGCAGAGGCGGAGCCTGGCAGTGACCTTGCCGAGATCGAAAGCTGGGATGGGGAGGAAACCGGTATGGAAAACCCTGGGGAGGCAGTTTTAACCAGCGGGCTGACGGTGTCGGACTACATAGCAAATGTGCAGCTGAACCGGGAGCAGATCCGGGCGAGAAACAAGGAAGCCTTAAATTCCATCATCAACAATACCAGTATCGATGAGGCTGCCAAGCAGGAGGCAATCCAGAACATGATCGCCATGACAGCGGTCGCAGAAAAGGAAAATGCGGCAGAAACCCTTCTGCAGGCCCGTGGTTTTGCAGACCCGGTCGTAAGCTTAAGTGACGGAAAGGTGGATGTGGTGATCAATGCACCATCCATCACGGACCAGCAGCGTGCACAGATCGAGGATATTGTGAAAAGAAAAACGGAGGTTGGGGCAGAAAATATCATTATCACGCTTTTAAACCTGGAAGACTGACGCTACGGTACAGTTGCTGTTTGCAGGCAGGGATTTTCTGGACTGAAAATACTCTTTGCAAAACAGGGCAGATTTGCTATACTATAAACAAAAGAGATTCCGGGCGGCAGGCTGGAAAAACAGAAATGCAGCCAGGAACCTGTCTGATCTGAGGAGGGAATACTGTGGCAGAGTTAGAAGGAAGAAATACGCATAAATTATATGAAAAAGAGATGATGGGCGAGGTGCGCATCGCAGATGAAGTGGTGGCTATCATTGCAGGCCTCGCAGCGACCGAGGTAGACGGTGTGGACTCCATGGCAGGAAACATCACCAACGAGCTGGTTGGTAAGCTTGGCATGAAGAACCTGTCCAAGGGTGTGAAGGTAGATGTGACCGAGGAGCATGTATCGGTTGACCTCTCCTTAAACATCAAGTACGGCTATAACATCCCGGACGTGAGCGAGCGTGTCCAGGACCGTGTAAAGTCTGCGATCGAAAACATGACCGGCCTCACCGTGCTGGATGTTAATATCCGTATTGCCGGAGTCAACATTAACGAGCAGTAGGCAGAAAGAAGAAGGAATCAAAAGAAAAACCGTGACTGTGAAGGTACTGTACAGTTACGAAAAACAGGAAAAGGGGACCGTCCGTGAGGATTGGTCCTTTTTTCATTAGTTTATTTTAAGCTGCATGTCAGGGGCGCTAGTGCTGCGCCTGCTGATTGGCTGGTCCATTGTGTAAAGATACCGTAAAGAAAACTGATAATAAAATATCTATGCTTACATTTTGGTAAGAAAGGTGCTATAATCCATCACTGTTTCCGAAAAGAGAACAGCTGCAGCGTATTTTGGGTGCGCGAGGCTGGAGACTAAACAGGAAGACAAACGTTGCCGTGTGTTTACGCAACAGCAACAGACAAAGGAGGAAATGATGATGAATCTTGCATTTTGTATTCCATTTGCAGGACTTCTGCTTTGCATCGCGGTGCTTCCGCTGGTGAAGGCAGAATGGTGGGAAGCACACCAGCCGCATGCGGTCGTATTCTGGTCACTGCTGTTTGTGCTGCCCTTTGCATTTGTTTATGGCCCTGGACAGGCTTTTGAGAAGGTGTTAGAGTGTATCGTAGACGATTACCTGACCTTTATCATTCTGCTGTTCGGACTTTTTTGCGTTTCGGGTAATATTACCCTGGAGGGAGACCTTGCCGGTTCCCCGCGGATCAATGTAGGCCTTTTGCTGATCGGAACCATGCTTTCAAGCTGGATCGGAACAACCGGTGCCAGCATGCTGATGGTCCGCCCGGTCATTAAGATGAACGCGTGGAGAAAACGTAGAAGCCATATCATGGTATTTTTTATTTTCCTGATCTCCAATATCGGCGGATGCCTGACCCCAATCGGCGACCCGCCGCTTCTGATGGGCTTTATGCGTGGAGTCCCGTTTTTCTGGAGCCTGCATTTGTTACCGGTACTTTTATTTAATGTAGTGATCCTGCTGACGGTCTTTTATTTCCTGGACCTTCGCGCTTACCGGAAGGACATTGCAGAGGGCTTAAAGCCTGACATCAGCAAGCCGGGTACCGAGGTTCACATTATGGGACTTCACAACCTGGTATTTCTGGTTATGATCGTGGCAGCCGTGATCTTAAGCGGAACCCTTCCGGGCATGGCAGCATTTCAGGATGCAGAGGGTGCTGTGCGCGGAATCCATCTGTTTGGGGAAGTGACACTGACTTACCCGGCCCTGATCGAGGTTGTGATCATCCTGGCAGCAGCATTTTTGTCCTTTAAGACAACCAGCCCGGAAATCCGCAGAAAGAACCACTTTACCTGGGGTGCGATCCATGAGGTTGCTATACTGTTTGTCGGTATTTTCATCACCATGCAGCCGGCTCTTATGATCTTAAAGGCGAACGGCGCAAGCCTTGGACTGACCAAGCCGTTTGAGATGTTCTGGGCAACGGGATGCCTCTCCAGCTTTCTGGACAACACACCGACCTATCTGGTATTCCTCACGACAGCCGGTGCGCTGGGCTTTACGGAAGGAATGCCGACGATCCTCGGTACCGTTCCGGTCGCCATGCTGGAGGCAATCTCCTGCGGTGCAGTCTTCATGGGCGCCAATACCTATATCGGCAATGCACCGAACTTTATGGTAAAATCGATTTCGGATGAGAACGGTATCCGCATGCCTTCGTTTTTCGGGTACCTGCTCTGGTCTGTTTCATTTCTGGTTCCGGTATTTATTCTGGACATGCTGGTATTCTTTTTATAAGGAGGGAAAGAGACTATGGAATATACACAGGAAAGTCTCCGCGAGCTTGCGGAGCGCATCTACGATCTGGATGCAGAGGTTTATAGCTGTCTTGGATCTTCCCTTGGCCGTGTGTTCAACCGTGACCGGGAACGCTGCGTGACGGAGCTGGTACAGTTAATGATGCAGCGCGACAGCGGGCACCAGATCAGAAGTGAGCTTGCACTGATCAGTAACATGGCGCGGACTATCCCGGATAAGGAGAGCCGTTCCATGATCATGCGGGAATACACAAGCATTCTGCATGAGATCATTGCGATGCCGACCAGCTTTGGCGGCGGTGATGTTCTGGACCAGAACATGGCCAGCTTAAATGCTTTAAACCTGGAACACCGGTTTTCGGGAAACGACCATCTGGTCATCTGCATCAGCCGCACGTATGGCTGTGCAGGGAATGAAATCGGCTTTACCCTGGCAGACCGCCTGCGAATCAATTATTATGATGCAGAAATCTTCTCCGCGGTTTTAAAACGGCTGGAAGCGGAGAAGGATGAAGTGGTAGACAGAGCCGGATATCCTGGCAAGGCTGTTGATAAAGCCGACCAGGAGGCTGCTTTTGAAAAACCGAAGAAGCTGACATTGAAGGACTGGGCAACCGGGTTTAACCGCTACCACGGCCTGAACAAGCGAGATGCCGTATTCTTTAACCAGAGTGACCTGATCTGCGATATGGCAAAGAAGGAAGACTTTATCGTGATGGGACGCTGTGCGGATGTGATCTTAACCAATAACCGCATCCCGCACATCAGCATCTTTATCACAGCACCGTTTGAGCAGCGCCTGCGCCGGACCATGGAGGTGCACCCGGGCTTAAATGAGAAGCAGGCAAAGCATCTGTTAAAGCAGCTGGACTGCCAGCACCAGAATTATTACCGCTTCTTTACCGGAAAAAAATGGGGCAATGCCGCAAACTATGATTTGTGCTTAAACAGTGCAGCCTACGGAATTGACGGCTCAGTCGATTTTATCCTCAGGATGCTGGACCGGGAAGGAAAGATGAACGCTCCGAAGTAAGTGTACCCATGAAAAGGCACCGGTGCCGGCCGTTTGCGAAACAGCAGATGGCGGGCTCCGTGTGTAGCAGCCGGAGGAAGCTCATCTGCTGTGGAACAGTACGATCCCGCCGATGGCGATCAGGGCGCCGATGGCTTTTCTCCACTCAAACGCGGCTTTTTCCACCCCGAACCATCCAAACAGTTCAATGGCATAAGCCACGATGATCTGTGTCACGACAATAAAGAGCGTTGCTTTGGCCGGGCCAAGGCCGTCCATGCTCCGGATTACCGTGTAAGTGATGAAGGCTCCGAAAATGCCTCCAAGCATCATGTACCAGGGGCGAACGGTAAACAGGGCAGAGACGGGAACCCGTTCGGAAAAGATCCAGAATACCATGCAGGTGAAAAACGCGGTGAGCTGGACCCATCCGGCGGAAAGCCAGATTCCGGTCTGCCGGGTCAGGCCGGTATTCAACACGCCCTGGATGCTCATGAGGGCGCCGGATATCAGGGCAACAAAAAATCCAAACATAACAGTACCTCCTGGAGAAAAAAGTTTGCGCAATGCGTGAACCGCAAAAGAACAAAACGGAACTGCCGCATGGGATAGTGTGTCTTATGCGGCAGTTTTTATGCGTTGCTGTCTGTGCAAGGCATGAACAGCAGCTGCCCGGCAACGATTTTTATGCGATGAAAGGAAACAGCGTTGTGAAACTGAAAAAAATGTGGTATGATAATGCGTAAGATTGGCAGTGGTGCGGCCAGATGGCTTTGCAGACAGTGCAGAGACGGCGGTTTTGTGCCCCTTGCAAGCAGGAGGATAAAGGATAGATGACCAGAAGAGAAATGCGTGAGCATTGTTTTAAGATCCTGTTCGGAGTAGAGTTTTACCCGGCAGAAGAAATAAAAGACCAGGTGGAGCAGTACTTTGACGCCCCACAGGAGGATGACGTAGCCGACAACGGAAAAGAAGAGGTGGTCCACAACGTCGACATGAAAGAGGTAGACCGCACCTTCCTGACAGACCGTGTGGAAGGCATTGCCGGCAAGATCCCGGAGTTAGATGCCCGCATCGACGAGGTGGCACAGGGCTGGAAGACCGGACGTATGGGAAAGGTAGAGCTTACCATCCTGCGCCAGGCTCTCTACGAGATGTTATATGACAGCGAGGTACCTTCCAAGGTTGCAATCAATGAGGCAGTAAACCTTGCAAAGAAATTCGGCGGAAAGGATTCACCGGCGTTTATCAACGGTGTTCTGGCGAAGCTGGTGACCGAGGCATAATATGGCCAGTGTTTATTCTGTTTCCCAGGTGAATTCCTACATCAAAAATATGTTTGCCCAGGACTTTGCCCTCAGCCGGATCACGGTGCGGGGCGAGGTCTCAAACTGCAAGTATCACACATCAGGACATATTTATTTTACGCTGAAGGACGGGACCGGAACTTTGTCGGCAGTGATGTTTGCCGGCCAGAGGAAAGGTCTCTCTTTTCAGTTACAGGAAGGTCTCCAGGTAGTAGTGACCGGGTCGGTCGAGGTCTACGAGCGCGACGGGAAATACCAGCTTTATGCCAGAAAGATTGAGCAGGAGGGACGCGGTGACTTATACCAGCGCTTCTTAAAGCTGCGCGATGAGCTGGAGGAGATGGGCATGTTTGCACCGGAGTATAAGCAGCCCATTCCGGATTATGCAAAAAGGGTTGGCGTGGTAACAGCACCGACCGGGGCAGCCATCCGGGATATCATGAATATCACAGCCAGAAGAAACCCTTATACCCAGCTGGTTTTATATCCGGCGCTGGTGCAGGGTGCAGGGGCTGCGGCTTCCATCGCCAGAGGCATCCGCGCATTAGATAAGCTGGGGCTGGACGTACTGATCGTGGGCCGCGGAGGCGGCTCCATCGAGGATCTGTGGGCGTTTAACGAAGAAATTGTGGCGAGGGCTATTTTTGACTGTGCGACACCAGTCATCTCGGCAGTGGGGCATGAGACCGATGTGACCATTGCAGATTATGTGGCAGACCTGCGGGCACCGACCCCGTCGGCAGCGGCAGAGCTGGCTGTGTTCGATTACCGCCAGTTTGAAGCGGCACGGCTGTCTTACCAGGAGGCACTCGGGCAGGCCATGGAACGGAAAACAGAGCTTTTCCGCTACCGGGCGGAGCAGTACCGGCTAAAGCTTCTGCTCCATGATCCGGAGCGCACACTGCGGGAGCAGAGACAGCGTCTGGCAGATATCCAGGATGCCTTAAGGCAGGTCATGGAACAGAAGGTAACCGGGTCACGCCACCGGCTGGCTCTTTTGGGAAGTCGTCTTCACGGGCTGTCCCCGTTAGAAAGGATCAGCGCTGGCTTTGGCTTTGTAACCGATGAAAGGGGAAAACGCTTAGAGAGTGTCCGCCAGACGGCACCGGGAGAAGCCATTACCCTGCGTATTTCGGATGGAACGGTCCGGGCAAGGGTGCTGGAGACAGAAGAACATGAAATCCCGGAAACATGCCCACCGGAGACATGAAAAACGGCCGGTATTGTTACTGTGCGCAGGCAGGAAGTTCCTAAACGGAAAATCAGTTGATGGGCACACAGATGGGAACAGCAACGGCAGAAGGAGAGGCAGCAGACATGGAACAATCAATAGAACAGATCTTTGCAGAGCTGGACGGGCTTGTGGAAAAGCTGGAGGCACCGGACAGCACGCTGGAGGAATCCTTTGCCTGCTATGAGGCAGGCATGAAGCTGGTGAAGGCCTGCAACGACAAGATCGATAAAGTAGAAAAACAGATGATCATCCTGCAGGGAGGGACTGAGGAAGATGGAGATGCATGAGGAACTGAAAAAGAGGACCGGTGAGGTAGAGAAAGTTGTAGAGAGCTATCTCCCGGAGGAAGAGGGGCATCAGAAGACGATTTTTGAAGCCATGAATTACAGTGTTCGGGCCGGCGGCAAGCGCCTTCGTCCCATGCTCATGGAGGAGACCTACCGTCTGTTTGGCGGGACGGAAAAGGCAGTAGAGCCCTTTATGGCAGCCATGGAGATGATCCACACCTCCTCTTTGATCCATGATGACCTTCCGTGCATGGACAATGACGAGCTGCGCAGGGGACTTCCGACAACCTGGAAAAAATTCGGCTATGACATGGCTGTGCTGGCCGGGGATGCGCTGATGATCTATGCGTTTGAGACAGCATCCAAAGCCTTTGCCATGACTGCTCATCCGGACCGTGCCGCAAGGGCGATTGGCGTTCTGGCAGAAAAAACCGGCATCTACGGTATGATCGGCGGCCAGGTAGTCGATGTGGAGCTGACCGGAAAACCAATCCCGCAGGAAAAGCTGGACTTTATCTACCGTTTAAAGACCGGGGCACTCCTGGAGGCTTCCATGATGATCGGAGCTATTCTGGGCGGTGCATCTGAAGAAGAGATCAGCCGCGTAGAGGAGATTGCGTCTGCTGTCGGTCTGGCATTCCAGATCCAGGATGATATCCTCGATGTGACAAGCACCAGCGAAGAACTCGGAAAACCGGTCTTAAGCGATGAAAAGAACCAGAAAACTACGTATGTAACGCTGGCTGGCCTGGACAAGGCAAGAGAAGACGTGGCAGAGATCTCTGCCCGTGCGGTAACGCTGCTAAAACAGCTGCCAGGTGAAAATCCGTTCCTTGAAAACCTGATCACGATGCTGGTGGAACGGAAAAAATAAGAGCTATATGTAAATACTGTAACTGGGGGATATCAGGCAGTTACAAATTACTTTAGGAAAGAAACAGGGAGTTGCAAAAACCATGATTCTGGAACACATTGAAGGTCCGTGGGACGTGAAAAAATTAAACACGGAGGAGCTTAAGACCCTGGCGGCAGAGATCCGGCAGTTTCTGATCGAAAAGATCAGTGTGACCGGCGGACACCTTGCCTCCAATCTGGGTGTGGTGGAGCTGACTATTGCTTTATATCTGGCATTTGACCTGCCAAAGGATAAAGTCATCTGGGATGTGGGGCATCAGTCCTATACCCATAAGATCTTAAGCGGACGCCGGGAAATGTTTGATGAACTGAGGCAGTACGGGGGAATGAGCGGGTTTCCGAAACGCAAGGAAAGCCCGTACGATTCGTTTGATACCGGACACAGCTCCACATCCATTTCTGCAGGTCTTGGCATCGCCCAGGGGCGGGATCTGTTAGGAGAGAATTATGCAGTCATTTCCGTGATCGGCGATGGAGCCCTGACCGGTGGCATGGCTTACGAGGCATTGAACAATGCGGCTCACCTGAAAAAGAATTTTATCATTGTATTAAACGACAATAACATGTCCATCTCAGAAAATGTGGGCGGCATGTCAAAATATCTAAGCGGTCTGCGTTCCGGGACCAGATATAATGCGCTGAAACGCCATGTATCGGAGACCTTGTTAAAAGTTCCGGTGGTTGGTGCCGGACTGGTAGAGCAGATCAGCCGTACCAAAGACAGCATCAAGCAGTTAGTTATTCCGGGAATGCTCTTTGAAAATATGGGCGTGACGTATCTGGGACCTGTGGACGGGCACGATATCAAAGCCATGGTAAAAACATTCCGGGAAGCCCGGAGAATGGAGCATGCGGTGCTGGTCCATGTCCTGACGAAAAAAGGAAAAGGGTATGCACCGGCAGAAAAGAATCCGTCCCGGTTCCATGGAATCGATCCGTTTGACATTGCAACCGGAAAGTCATTGAAGGAAAAGGTTTATCCGACGTACACGGATGTATTTTCCAAGGAAATCTGTCAGCTTGCGGAAACCGAAAAACGACTGGTTGCGGTTACGGCAGCCATGCCGGATGGAACCGGTCTGAAAGCGTTTTCCAAACAGTATCCGGACCGTTTCTTTGATGTGGGAATTGCAGAACAGCATGCGGTAACCTCTGCGGCGGGTATGGCTGCAGCCGGCTTAAAACCGGTCGTTGCCGTGTATTCCTCCTTTTTGCAGAGAGGCTTTGATCAGGTGCTTCACGATGTCTGTATCCAGAACCTGCCGGTGGTCTTTGCATTAGACCGGGCGGGACTGGTCGGGAGTGACGGGGAGACCCATCAGGGCATTTTTGACCTGTCCTATTTAAGCTGTATTCCGAATATGAGCATTATGGCTCCGAAAAACTTGTGGGAGCTTCGGCAGGAGCTGGAGTTTGCAATCTGCCATTACGATGGCCCGATCGCGATCCGCTACCCGCGTGGGCAGGCTTACCGCGGCTTAAAAGACTTCAATCAGCCGGTTGAGTACGGAAAAGGGGAACTGCTTTACGAGGGCAGCCGCATTGCCCTGCTTGCAGTCGGCAGCATGGTCAGCACGGCAGAGCATGTGCGGGAAAAATTAAAAGACGCAGGTTTTAACTGCACACTTGCCAACGGCCGTTTTATCAAGCCGGTGGATTATGATCTGGCAGACAGGCTGGCAGCAGACCATGAGCTGCTTGTGGTACTGGAGGAGAATGTGCTTCAGGGCGGTTATGGCCTGCAGGTGAAGGCTTATGTGCAGGAGCGTTACCCACAGGTTAAAGTATTGAATATCGCACTTCCGGATGCGTATGTGGAGCATGGCAATGTGTCAGTCCTGCGCGAGGGGCTGGGCATTGACAGTGATTCTGTGATCCGCACGATGCGAAACGCGTGGAAACCGCTGGATGAGAGGTTGTCTGAGGCGCAGTCTCATGAAATAATGCAGGAAAATCAGAAATAGAAACAGAAAGAGGAAGATACATGAAAGAAAGACTGGATATCCTGATCGTGAACAAAGGTCTTGCCGCTTCCAGAGAAAAAGCGAAAGCCATTATCATGTCGGGCATTGTTTATGTAGATGGACAGAAGGAAGATAAGGCGGGCTCCATGTTTGAGGAGACTGCAAACATCGAAGTGCGCGGCGCAACATTAAAATATGTCAGCCGCGGCGGCCTGAAGCTGGAAAAGGCCATGACGCATTTTGGCGTGGAATTAAAAGATAAGATCTGTATGGATGTCGGTTCTTCCACGGGAGGCTTTACCGACTGCATGCTGCAAAATGGCGCAGTGAAGGTCTATGCGGTCGATGTAGGACACGGCCAGTTAGACTGGAAGCTCCGCAACGATCCGCGGGTCGTATGCATGGAAAAGACCAACATCCGTTACGTAACTCCGGAAGATATCGCAGATAAGCTCAACTTTTCTTCCATCGATGTTTCCTTTATCTCCCTGACGAAGGTATTAGGTCCGGTGAAGGCGCTTCTTGCCGATGACGGACAGATCGTCTGCCTGATCAAACCACAGTTTGAAGCAGGGCGGGAGAAGGTTGGAAAGAAGGGCGTGGTCCGTGAAAAGAGCACGCATCTGGAAGTTATTGAGAAGGTGATCGAATTTGCGGTGAGCATTGGATTTGAAATTTTGAATCTGGAATATTCCCCAATCAAGGGGCCGGAGGGCAATATCGAATATCTGCTTTATCTTCAGAATCATACAGATGGACAAACCTACACGGAGTATCAGGTCGACGCAAAAGCCATTGTCGATGCGGCTCACGGAGAACTGGACAAATAACAGGAGAGTTTATGAAACATTTTTATCTGATCGCGAATCCGTCGAAACCAGGAGCTTTGGATGCAGCGGAAAAAATAGAAAAAGAACTGATCCGCCGCGGTGCATACTGCACGCATAACCGGGGATATACAAGGGCGGATCAGGTTCCGTCTGACACGGAGTGTGTGATCACACTTGGCGGAGATGGTACCCTGATCCAGGCATCCAGAGATCTGATCAGTCTCGATCTTCCCATGATGGGAATTAATATGGGACATCTTGGCTACCTGACCCAGGTGTCGAGGGAAGAAGCCCTCGATCCGGTACTGGATGCTCTTTTGACAGATTCTTTTACATTGGAAAAGCGCATGATGCTGGAAGGCAGTGTCGTAGGGGCAGAAAAAAAAGTCAAAGGCATTGCTTTAAATGAGATCGTTCTGACCAGGCAGGATGTATTGCAGGTACTGCATTTCCAGGTTTATGTGAATGGAGTATTTTTCAACGAATATATGGCAGATGGAATCATTGCGGCAACCCCTACAGGTTCTACTGCGTATAATCTGTCAGCCGGTGGACCGATCGTGGCGCCGGGGGCCGAGCTGATGCTTCTGACCCCGATCTGCTCCCATTCCCTGAATGCGAGAAGCATCGTGCTTTCCCCGGAGGACCGTGTCAGCATCCGCCTGGTAAACTGGACTGGAAGAAAGTCGTACTCGGCTGTATTTGACGGGGATCAGGCATTTCCGCTCCACTGCGGGGAACGGCTGGAAATTTGCCGCGCACCGCAGTATACAACGCTGATCCAATTAAAAAATGTATCATTCCTTGAAAATATCAGACAGAAAATGGACCGCATCTAACGGAGGTAATAAATGAAACTGGAACGTCACAGCAAAATTGTGGAACTGATCGGAAAATATGAGATTGAAACCCAGGAGGAGCTGGCAGAGCGTCTGAATCAGGAAGGCTATAAGGTAACGCAGGCAACGGTTTCCCGCGATATCCGGGAACTGAAGCTGACAAAGATACAGTCTGAAAACGGACGCCAGCGCTATATGGTCATGCAGAACCAGACCGCTTTTAGTGACAAATATATCCGCATCTTAAAAGATGGATATGTTTCCATGGATATGGCGCAGAATATCCTTGTGATCAAGACAGTGTCTGGCATGGCGATGGCGGTTGCAGCAGCGCTGGATGAGATCCACTTTCATGAGATCGTGGGCTGCATCGCAGGAGATGACACCATCATGTGTGCAGTGCGCAGCGTGGACGATACCATTCTGCTGATGGAAAAACTGAAAAAACTGATCTTGGCCCGTTAGGCAAAAGGAGGTGCAGAAATGCTTTTGGAACTGCATGTAAAAAATCTGGCGCTGATCGAGGCGGCAGATGTGGAACTGGAAGATGGCTTAAATATCCTGACCGGCGAGACCGGTGCAGGAAAGTCCATCATGATCGGGTCGGTCAATCTGGCGCTTGGCCAGAAAGCTTCGAAAGAGATGATCCGGAGCGGTGCGGAATATGCTTATGTGGAGCTTGTATTTTCGGTGGATCCGCAAAAAGAAGAAGCGCTCCGTGCGCTGGATGTCGTACCCGATGAAAACGGCATCCTGATCATCAGCCGCAAGATCATGCCATCCCGCAGTATGAGTCGTATTAACGATGAGACGGTTACGGCGGCCAGGTTAAAACAGATCACATCTCTTCTGATCGATATTCATGGACAGCATGAGCATCAGTCTTTGCTCCATGCGTCAAAGCATCTGGAAATTCTTGATATCTACGCAAAATCCCGTGTTCTTGAGCTGAAATTACAGACGGAATCCCTGTATCGGGAATATACCTGTCTTAAGAGAGAACTGGAGCAGCTTGATACAGATAGTGAGAGCCGCAGAAGAGAAGCCGATTTTCTGCGTTTTGAGATTGAAGAAATTGAAAATGCCGGTTTAAAAGAAGGGGAAGAGGAACTTCTTGCGGCAAATTATAAAAAATATGCAAACGCAAAGCGGATCATCGAAAATCTTTCAGCTGCATACCGTGCGGTAGATTCGGAAGGTGTGGGAAATGCCCTGCACGAGGTCAGCGAGGTGGCAGAATTTGATCCGGAATTAAAAGCAATACAGGACCAGCTTTACGATGCGGAGGCTGTGTTGTCGGATGCCCACCATGCGATCGGGGAATACTTAGAGCAGCTTGATTTTGATGAAGCATCGTTTCAGAAAACCCAGGAGCGGCTGGACCTGATCCGTGGACTGCAGGCAAAATATGGGGAAACCATAGAAAAGATCCAGAAATCCCTGGAAGAAAAGAAAAACTGTCTGGAGCAGCTGGAGCATTTTGACGAGTACCGCGCCAGACTGGAACAGAAATACCAAAAGGCAGAAGAAAGCCTGGAGGCGGTGAGCGAGGAACTGTCAAAGGTCCGCATGGAGGAAGCAAAGAAGCTGACCGAAAAGATCCGCGAGGGACTCATCGACTTAAATTTTCTGGATGTGCGTTTTTCCATGGAATTTCGCCGCCTGCCGCACTACACGGCAAATGGCTTTGATGAGGCAGAGTTTGTCATTTCCACAAACCCCGGCGAACCGGAACGTTCCCTTGGACAGGTGGCATCCGGTGGTGAGCTTTCCCGTATCATGCTGGCGATCAAGACGGTGCTGGCAGACAGCGATGACATTCCAACCCTGATTTTCGATGAGATCGATACCGGAATCAGCGGCCGCACGGCACAGAAGGTTGCGGAAAAGCTGGCTGTGATATCCAGAAACCACCAGGTGATCTGTATCACCCATCTGCCGCAGATCGCATCCATGGCCGACTGCCATTTTGAGATTAAAAAATCGACAGACGGTGAGAGCACAAAAACACGGATTCTGCGCCTGAATGAGAAGGATACGGTGACGGAGCTTGCAAGACTTCTTGGCGGCGCCCAGATCACGGAAGCAGTGCTTCAGAATGCCAGCGAGATGAAAAAACTGGCCGAACAGACAAAAAAGCGCAGGTAAGATATTTACAACTAAAAACTGACAGTGTGTTTTTTACATCCGGCACACATACTAGAAAGGAGCTTAAAAAAGGCTCCTTTTTTCTTTGTTTCATAGAAAATCGGGAATCAGGTTCCATGGTACAGGAATGAAACAGACGGCAGGTGAGACAACGGACAGGAGGAATGTGGGATGCGAAAAACACACAGGACAGGAAGTTACTTTTACCGGATTCTTACGGTGATATTCTGGACTAGCTTGGTCTTTACGGCGGGATATGGCTGGTACTATACCGAGCACCAGATCCCGGAGCATTTTAGCATTGCAGAGGGGGAAGAAGAATCCATAGTGCTGGATCTGCCTTTTTATACCACCATACTCAGTGAGAGTGAGGAGGTCGTACTAAAGGGAGATTCCGGTATTCCGCAGGACGAGATCCGGATCCGGCCAGACCAGGAGTTTTCTCTCTATGCGAAAAAAGAAGGTCAGTTCCGTCTGGGCCTGAAGCTGTTCGGGGCGATCCCGTTTAAACAGATCAGCGTGGATGTGGAGGATGCCTCTTATGCAGTTCCCTGTGGTATGCCGGTGGGAATTTACCTGAAATCCCGTGGGGTTATGGTGGTCGGGACCGGAATAGTGACGGATGAAAACGGAAACGAGGCAGAGCCGGCCTATGGGATCTTGCAGTCTGGTGACTACATTGAGGCGATCAACGGGCAACCGCTCTCAGACAAGGAAGCGCTGGTCACAAGCTTAAACCGTATGGGCGAAAGTGAGGCACTTTTGCTGGTGCGGCGGGCCGGAAAGGAGCTGGAGCTGTCTGTGGATACAGTAAAGACAGAGGATGGGAGCCGCAAGCTGGGTGCCTGGGTGCGTGACGATACCCAGGGAATTGGCACCATGACGTACTTAAAGGAAGATGGAAGCTTTGGGGCACTGGGACACGGGATCAGTGACAGTGATACCGGACGTGTGGTAGAGATTGAGAACGGGGCGCTGTATGAGACAGAGATCCTGGGAATTGAGAAGGGAAGTACCGGAAATCCGGGTGTGATGGCTGGCGTCATCTACTATGGACCTGGTTCCAGGCTGGGAAGTGTGGATCAAAATACAGACTGCGGGATATTCGGAACGGTGGACGAAAAATTTAGCCAGAAGGTATTGCAGCAGTCGGTGGAGGTGGGGCACCGGCAGGATGTGAAAAAAGGCAAGGCCTGGATTCGCAGCTATGTTTCGGGAAGTGCTTGCGATTATGAGATAGAAATCCAGCGGGTCGATTACAACCCGGCGCGGGAAAACAAGAGCCTGGTATTCCAGGTGACGGATGAACGGCTTTTACGCCTTACCGGGGGAATCGTGCAGGGCATGAGCGGCAGCCCGATTTTGCAGGATGGAAAGCTCATCGGGGCGGTAACGCATGTGTTTGTGCAGGATTCCAGCCGAGGGTATGGGATTTTTGCGGAGGATATGATGTTGCATTGAGTGTTTTTCTGATATATCAAGGCTTCCTCTGTGCTGAGGATAACGCCCTGAATGCAGAAATCCTGGAGGCGGTGCTGGATATGAATGGTGCTACCTGCGTGCTCTATCCCGACGGTCAGAAACTCGTGGATTCTCATCATCGCCATGACAGCAAATGCTTTTTCCGAGGATGTGCAGAACTGCCTGAACGCAGGCATGGACGCGCATATATCCAAACCTCTTGATATTGGCGTGCTGGAGCGGACGCTGAAAAGCGTAGCAGGCGGCAAAGCTGCGGGGGGAGGGCAAGCTGTTCATCGGTAGAAAATACAACAACATAACATAACGAGAAAATTTTAAAGAATACAAAAAAATTCTTCACAATGCGTTATATCTGACAGGATTCATTCGTCATAAAGTATGAAAGCTGAACATGTAAGGCAGTCTTTTTGGACTGGTGCAAAGACCGCTCTGGAAAACAAACGGTGAAACAACTGTAAAAGCTTTGGCTGAGCGTTTGTCGAATTATGCGGGAAGCGTCGAACTGTGCGCTAAAACCAGGTTGTTGCCTTGCAAAGACGGCGAGTATAATACAAATTGTGTAACTATCCGTCATAAAATAAAATATGCCGGATTTGGGGACAGGAGGAATGGATCATGGCAGAATTAAAGATTGCGATTGCAGAAGATAACCCGTTGATGCTGGAATTACTGAGCAGCATCCTGGAAGCAGAGAATGGATTTCAGGTGGTTGGGACAGCAGACAATGGAGAAGACGCCTATCAGATGATCATGGAGAAAGAACCAGATATTGTTCTTCTGGATGTAATCATGCCGAAGCTGGATGGAATTACCGTATTAGAGAAGGTACGAGAGGCGAAGGGTGGGAAAAATATGCCCTCCATCATTATGGTGACTGCAGCGGGAAATGAGACTGTGGCATCGGCGGCATTTCGGAATGGAGCCAGTTACTACATATTGAAGCCGTTTGACCGTGAGGTTCTTCTCGACAAGATCCGTCTGGTTGCAAAGGAGCGTTTCCACTCAAAAATGATATCGGCAGTCCGCGAAAAACCGGTGGAATCCTATTTAAATAAAGGAGAGTACCTGCGGCAGAATCTGGAAGATGATGTAACGCAGCTTCTTCACGAAATCGGGATCCCGGCCCATATCAAAGGTTACCAGTATCTGCGGGATGCCATTACGATCTCAGTAGAAGAAGAGGATATGCTGGTGTCTGTTACCAAGGTTTTATATCCGACGATCGCCAAGAAGCATGGAACTACGTCAAGCCGCGTGGAACGGGCAATCCGCCATGCGATTGAAGTGGCATGGAGCCGCGGACAGCTTGAGGTGATCCACGACATCTTTGGCTACACGGTAAACAGCGGAAAAGGAAAACCGACGAACTCCGAATTTATTGCGCTGATCACAGATAAGATCCGCCTGGATTATAAACGTGCACTCTGATTTTTGAAAAGGCTGCTTTCCAATGGCTGTTTTATGAAAAAAACGAATTTTCACGTAAGTTTCATAAAGATTTTACTTCCTAAAACAGAGTAAATCATGTATACTGATAGATAAGACAGTCCGCTTGGGGGCAGACTGGTGCAGAGGAGGGTTCGTATGAAGAACATATTATTTGTTGCATCAGAAGCAGTTCCGTTTATCAAGACAGGAGGGCTTGCTGATGTCGTTGGTTCTTTGCCAAAATGCTTTGACAAGGAGTATTTCGATGTCAGGGTCATGATACCGAAATATTTGTGTATCCCGGAAAAATGGCGCAATGAAATGACCTATATCGACCATTTTTATATGGATTATCTGGGACAGAGCCGTTATGTGGGAATCATGGAATATATCTATGATGGAATCACCTTTTACTTTATCGACAATGAATCCTACTTTGGCGGTCCGAAGCCATATGGAGACTGGCTGTATGATCTGGAGAAGTTTTCCTTCTTCTGTAATGCGGCTTTGTCTGCACTCCCGGTCATTGGCTTTAAGCCGGATGTTGTACATTGCCACGACTGGCAGACCGGACTGATCCCGGTTTACTTAAAGGACCGGTTCCGCGGCGGGGAGTTTTTCGCAAACATGAAATCCGTCATGACGATCCACAACTTAAAGTTCCAGGGTGTCTGGGATGTCAAGACGATCCAGCGCTTCTCCATGCTGCCGGACTATTATTTTACTCCGGATAAGCTGGAAGCATACAAAGACGGAAATATGTTAAAGGGCGGCATTGTTTTTGCAGATGCCATTACCACTGTGAGCCAGACTTATGCAGAGGAGATCAAGATGCCGTTTTACGGCGAAGGACTTGACGGCCTGATGCGTGCCCGCTCAGGTGACCTGCGCGGTATCGTAAACGGTATCGACTACGATGAATTTAACCCGGAGACAGACAAACTCATCGCGCAGCCGTACAATGCGAAGAATTTCCGCAAGGAAAAAGGAAAGAATAAAAAGCAGCTGCAGGCACAGCTTGGACTTCCGGTCGATGAAAAGAAATTCATGGTCGGCATTGTATCCAGACTGACAGACCAGAAGGGCTTAGACCTGGTTCAGTGTGTCATGGACGAACTCTGCAGCGACGATATGCAGTTTGTCGTACTGGGAACCGGCGACGAAAAATACGAGAATATGTTCCGTCATTACGACTGGAAATATCATGACCGGGTATCTGCACAGATCTATTATTCCAACGAGATGTCACACAAGATCTATGCAGGCTGTGACGCATTACTCATGCCGTCACTCTTTGAACCGTGCGGCTTAAGCCAGCTGATGGCGCTCCGATACGGAACGGTGCCGATCGTGCGTGAGACCGGCGGCCTGAAGGATACCGTAGAGCCGTACAATGAATACGAGAGCCGCGGAACCGGTTTCTCCTTCTCAAATTATAATGCGCACGAGATGCTTGACACCGTCCGCTATGCAAAGTATATTTACTACGATAAAAAGCGGGAATGGAACAAGATCATTGACCGTGCCATGGCAGCAGATTTCTCCTGGCAGCAGTCAGCGGGCAAATACCAGGAGCTTTACGACTGGCTGATCGGTTATTGATCCCAAAGGTCTGGCCTGCACAGGAAAAACAGGAACAGAACGAAAAGGAAAGCAGGATTACAACATGGGATTTTGGGATAAACTCCTGGGGAACGAGGTACTCATCAGCGCTATTGTGGGCTGGACGGTTGCCCAGGTTTTAAAAACACTGATTGATTTTGGCTTAAATAAGAGCTTTACACCGGAACGCCTGGTAGGGTCCGGCGGCATGCCAAGCTCCCACTCAGCAACCGTCTGTGGTCTTACGACTGCGGCGGGACTTTGCTACGGGGTGGATTCCTTTCAGTTTGCGATCAGCTTTATACTGGCGGCCGTTGTCATGTACGATGCCATCGGTGTACGGCAGGAGACAGGAAAACAGGCAAAGCTGTTAAACCTGATCATGGAGCAGGACTGGTTTAACTTAAACAACCAGGAGATCCAGAAGCGGCTGAAGGAATTTGTCGGGCATACACCGCTTCAGGTAGTAGCCGGGGCAGCACTTGGCATTCTGCTGGCTCTGGTTGTGCATCAGAACTATTTATAGTTCTGTTTGCGCATGCGGTCTGGCGCAGAAACTATTTATAAAAACGAGTTGACACAGAAAAACGGATATGATATTATAGTCCGGTATGAGTTAGCGCCGGGACCCAGTCGTTTGGATAACTCCAACCAATGACCTGGTTTACGGTGAGTATATTATTTTTAAGGAGGAAATCACCATGATTTCAAAGGAAAAGAAAGCAGCAATCATCGCTGAGTACGGCAGAAAAGCAGGAGATACCGGTTCACCAGAGGTTCAGATCGCAATCCTGACTGCAAGAATCGCAGAGCTGACTGAGCATTTAAAGAGCAATCAGAAGGATCATCATTCCAGACGTGGTCTGTTAAAGATGGTAGGTCAGAGACGTGGTCTTCTTGACTACTTAAAGAAAACCGACCTGGAAGGCTATCGTGCACTGATTGAAAAGTTAGGCATCAGAAAGTAATTAGGACGTTAGGGTGGAGAGGTCATCTCCACCCTTTTGTTTTTCCGTACTTTGTGAAAAGTGATATTTTCTGGAAGGTATATCCCGAAGCCGCTGCTGTATACACAACTGTTTGCGTACAGAGCAGTAGTTTCGGAGCCTTCTGTGAATATATAGAATGAAAGAGAAAAGGAGACAACCCATGTACAAAAGTTTTAGTATGGAACTTGCCGGAAGAACCCTGACTGTGGACGTCAACAGAGTTGCAAAGCAGGCAAACGGCGCAGCATTTATGCATTATGGCGACACTACCGTATTATCTACCGCTACGGCATCCGATAAACCGAGAGACGGTATCGATTTCTTCCCGTTAAGCGTAGAATATGAAGAAAAATTATACTCCGTAGGAAAGATCCCGGGAGGCTTCAACAAGAGAGAGGGAAAAGCATCTGAGAATGCAATCCTGACCTCCCGTGTTATCGACCGTCCGATGAGACCACTGTTCCCGAAGGATTACCGCAACGACGTAACCTTAAACAACATGGTTATGAGCGTAGATCCGGAGTGCCGTCCGGAGTTAGTTGCAATGTTAGGCGCTGCAATCGCAACCTGCATTTCCGATATCCCGTTTGACGGTCCGTGTGCCATGACCCAGGTTGGCATGATCGATGGCGAGTTCATCATCAACCCGTCCCAGGCGCAGTGGAAGCAGGGTGACTTAAACTTAACCGTAGCATCTACCCGTGAGAAGGTCATCATGATCGAGGCTGGTGCAAACGAGATCCCGGAAGCAAAGATGATCGAAGCAATCTACAAGGCTCATGAGATCAACCAGGAGATCATCAAATTCATCGACACCATCGTGGCAGAGTGCGGCAAGGCAAAACACAGCTACGAGAGCTGTGCAATCCCGGAAGAGCTGTTTGCAGCGATCAAGGAGATCGTAACTCCGGAGCAGATGGAAGAGGCTGTCTTCACCGATGACAAGCAGACCCGTGAGGAGAACATCCGCCAGATTACCGAGAAGCTGGAGGAGGCATTTGCGGACAACGAGGAGTGGCTTGCAGTGCTTGGCGAGGCTGTTTACCAGTACCAGAAGAAGACTGTCCGCAAGATGATCTTAAAAGACCACAAGAGACCGGATGGCCGTGAGATCACCCAGATCCGTCCGCTGGCTGCAGAGGTCGACCTGATCCCGCGTGTACACGGTTCCGCTATGTTCACCCGTGGCCAGACCCAGATCTGCAACGTATGTACCCTGGCTCCGCTGTCTGAGCAGCAGAAGTTAGACGGCCTGGATGAGAACGAAGTATCCAAGCGCTATATGCATCACTATAATTTCCCGTCCTACTCTGTAGGTGAGACCAAGCCGTCCAGAGGACCGGGACGCCGTGAGATCGGTCATGGCGCACTGGCAGAGCGTGCCCTGGTTCCGGTACTGCCGTCCGAGGAAGAGTTCCCGTATGCGATCCGTACCGTATCCGAGACCTTCGAGTCCAACGGTTCTACCTCCATGGCATCTACCTGTGCTTCCTGTATGTCCTTAATGGCAGCAGGTGTGCCGATCAAGAAGATGGTAGCAGGTATTTCCTGTGGTCTTGTAACTGGTGATTCTGATGACGATTTCGTTCTTTTAACTGATATCCAGGGCCTTGAGGATTTCTTCGGCGATATGGACTTTAAGGTAACCGGTACCACCGATGGTATCACTGCAATCCAGATGGATATCAAGATCCACGGACTGACCAGACCAATCGTAGAGGGTGCGATCGCAAGATGCCGTGAGGCAAGACTCTTCATCATGGATACCTGCATGAAACCGGCAATCTCTGAGCCGAGAAAAGAAGTTGGCAAATATGCTCCGAAGATTGACCAGATCAGCATCGACCCGCAGAAGATCGGCGATGTGGTTGGTAAGCAGGGCTGCGTGATCAACAAGATCATCGAGGAGACCGGCGTGAAGATCGACATTTCCGAGGAAGGCAACGTAGCAATCTGCGGTACCGACAAAGAGATGATCGAGAAAGCAAAGAGCATCATCAAGAGCATTGTGACTGACATTGAGCCGGGCCAGGTCATTACCGGTAAGGTTGTCCGCATTATGCCGTTCGGTGCTTTTGTTGAGCTGAAGCCGAAAAAAGATGGTATGATCCACATCTCCAGACTTTCCGACAAGCGTGTAGAGAAAGTGGAAGATGTTGTAAATATCGGTGATATGGTAACCGTTAAGGTTCTTGACGTAGATAAGATGGGCAAGATCAGCCTCAGCATGAAGCCGGGTGACCTTGCAAAAAAGGAAAGTGAAAACTAAACTATGAACTGTAAAAGATATTTTACAGGTGCTCTGGCTGCCTTTATGGTGGCCAGTAGTGCTTTTATGACTTACGCGGACGGTCCGGTGACGATGGGGACCGATCCGGCAGGACTTACATCAGCACCCGGCGAAAGCACCGGGGCAGGAAATGCGGCTCCTGCTGCACAGGAAACCGTGCAGGCCGCATCAGAAGCACAAAGCAATGCATCCCAGACAGTCACTGCGGGTGGCCAGACATCCGGTTCGACACCTGCATTATCTGGAAGTCAGACAACCGGATCTGGTGTCGTAACCTCCGGAGTGATCACGGCAGGAAGCGGTCAGGCAGGACCGGGCAGCGGACCGGGAAGCAGTATTTCGGTTCCTGCCGTAGTAGGAGCCGGAAATATTTCCTTTGCAGGACAGCTTTCCAGTCCTATCGTCAAGGTTGTGGACAAATACAGCTACGACCAGATGACAAAGGACATCAACAGCCTGAAATCGCGTTATGGAAGCCACATGCAGGTGAATTCCATCGGCACCAGCCTGGATGGAAGAACCCTTTATGAGATGATCATTGGAAATCCCAATGCGTCAAAGCATGTGCTGATTCATGCAGGAATCCATGCGCGGGAATACATGACACCGCTTCTGGTCATGAAGCAGGCGGAGCATCTGCTTGCCTTTTATGACAGTGGAGCATACCAGGGGCGCAAGCTCTCAGACATTCTGGGTGGTGTGGCTGTCCACATTGTACCGATGGTGAATCCGGATGGAATTACGATCAGTCAGTTTGGGGTGTCAGCGCTTCGCTCTTCCGACCTGCGTCAGACTGTGAACCAGTGCTATGCCCAGGATACGGCAGATGGGCGGACCAGTCAGGCCTTTGACCGGTATTTGAGCTTATGGAAGGCCAATGGCCGCGGTGTGGACTTAAACCAGAATTTCCCGGCCTTGTGGGATTCCATCAGCACGGGACCGTCCCACGCTTCCTATGCAAACTATAAGGGAACCAGTGCGCTTTCCGAGCCGGAGAGCCAGGCACTGGCAAATCTCGTGAACTCCAGAAGCTGGTCTTTGACCATCAGCTACCACAGCATGGGAAATCTGGTTTATTGGGATTTTGAGGGAAATAAGGTGTCAGCAGAGTCCAAAGCACTGGCAGATCTGGTAACTGGGATTTCCGGATACCGCACGAATACAAGCAGCGGAAAAGGCGGGTTTAAGGATTATGTCCAGATCAAAGACAATCCGGTCCCAAGTCTTACGATCGAAGTGGGAGGCGTAGCCTGTCCGATGCCAGTCAGTGAATTTGGCAATGTCTGGAACAGCAACCAGTCAATTATGGCGGCTGTAGCAGCGTATGCTGCAGATCATTAGGTATTATGGTTCACACATGCGTGACCGGCAGCTGCTTACCAAACCATGGCGGCTTCTTCCCGGATCATACTGCTTTTTTAACAATTGTTTTACCATGTTTCGTTTAGAATGCCTGTCACAGATGCTGTGGCAGGCATTTTTACATACTATTTACCCAAAATTTATTTAAATTTTAAAAATGATTGGAAATGAAGGTAGTGGTATGGTATGATTGAATTGTTTGCGGACTGAAGAGAATAAAGAGAAAAGTACGCGAGACGAGGAGGAGAGTATGTCAATCAGCGACATTTCAAACGGGTTTGGCTTTCTTGGCGGTCTTGGCATGTTCCTTTATGGCATGAATATCATGGCAGACGGTATGCAGAAGACAGCAGGAAGCAAGATGAGCAGTTTCCTTGGAATGCTCACCAATAACCGCTTTCTGGCAGTGGCTCTGGGTGCATTGATCACGGCAATCATCCAGTCCAGCGGTGCGACAACAGTTATGGTTGTTGGTTTTGTAAGTGCAGGTGTGTTAAATCTGTCACAGGCAGTGGGTGTGATTATGGGTGCCAACATCGGTACTACCATCACCGCATGGATCGTATCCATGAGCCAGTTAGGCGATGCCTTTGAAGTCATGAAGCCGAGCTTTTATGCGCCGGCCATCATTGGAATCGGAGCGTTGTTCCTGGTGTTTTCAAAGAGCCAGAAGAAGAAGACCGTCGGTGAGATCATGATCGGTCTTGGACTGTTGTTTATCGGTCTGGACTTTATGTCAGGCTCTATCAATCCTTATACCGATGCCCCGATCTTCGCGAAAGCATTTGAGGTTCTGGGCGGAAATCCGCTTTTAGGTATGCTGATCGGTGCCCTGGTTACTGCACTGCTGCAGAGCTCCTCTGCATCGGTTGGTATCTTACAGACCCTTGCCATGAACGGGATCGTAACGACCAATGCGGCAATCTACATTACGCTGGGCCAGAATATCGGCTCCTGCGTAACGGCAATGCTGTCCAGTATGGGCGGCTCCCGTACCGCTAAGCGTGCAGCGGTCATGCACCTGACCTTTAACGTGATCGGTGCGATCGTATTTGGAACCATTGGTTTTATCTTTTTCAGCCTGCGCCCGGCCTTTGCAGCAGCAAATATCAATGCGGTGCAGATTTCCATCTTCCATACGATCTTTAACCTGTCCATGACCACGCTGCTGTTCCCATTTGCAGACGTTCTGGTAAAGATTTCCGGTATGGTTGTGAAGGAAAAAGAAGAGAAAGAGCCGGTTGTGGAGGATGCAGAAACAGCTGCAACCCTCAAACATCTGGACGAGCGTATCTTCGAGTCCCCGGCCTTTGCCGTTGAGACTGCAGCCCTTGAGGTAGTCCATATGGGACAGATCACCTACGAAAACGTGACCCGTGCCATCGATGCCGTTCTGACCGTGAACTCAGATGAGGTAGAAACCGTATTTAAGACCGAGCAGACCATCAACAATATGGAAAAGATGCTGACCGAGTATCTGATCAAGGTAGACAATCTTTCCCTGACTGAGAAACAGAAGAAGGTCGTAAATAACCTGTTCTACAGCGTCAGCGATATCGAGCGTATCGGTGACCATGCGGAAAACCTGGCAGAACAGGCACAGTATATGGTAGAACACGGACTTCAGTTTTCCAGCACTGGTGCAGAAGACTTAAAATCCATCAGCGACAGCGTATTAAAATCCTTCCAGTATGCGATTGATGCAAGACAGAATGGCAATATGGAGGCAGTACGGAAAGTCAGCCAGTATGAGGACGATGTTGACAGCCAGGAGGAGGAGCTTCGCGAGAAGCACATCGAGCGTTTGTCTGCAGGCGAGTGCAAAGCTTCCGCCGGTGTGGTATTCCTGGATATCATCAGCAATCTGGAGCGTGTATCTGACCATGCATACAATCTGGCAGGTTATGTAAAAGATGAGATGTAAATAATGACAGATTGGTGCAGGAAAAGATACGAAAATAGCGAATATTGTATACAAAGAACAAAAGAAAGCCCTTCGGAGCCAGCCTCCGGGGGGCTTCTTTGACAAAAACAAGACGAAAATCCAGGTGTTTTTGTTAATATGGCAAAAAAAGGCTTGCTATTTTGCTTGTTATTAGGTACAATAAGAACCAGGTTGATGACTTTTTAACAATCATCATATTTTTAACAATCTAGGAGGAATGAATCATGGCAGTTAAAGTAGCAATCAATGGTTTTGGTCGTATCGGCCGTCTGGCTTTCAGACAGATGTTTGGCGCAGAGGGTTATGAGGTAGTAGCAATCAACGACTTAACCGATCCGAAGATGTTAGCTCACTTATTAAAATACGATACCGCACAGGGCGGATATGCAGGCCACATCGGTGAGGGCAAACACACCGTAGAGGCTGGCGAGGACTCCATCACTGTTGACGGCAAGAAGATTACCATCTACAAAGAGGCTAAGGCAGCAGACCTTCCGTGGGGCGAGATCGGCGTAGATGTAGTATTAGAGTGTACTGGTTTCTACACCTCCAAAGAGAAAGCACAGGCTCACATTGACGCAGGCGCAAAGAAGGTTGTCATCTCCGCTCCGGCTGGTAACGACTTAAAGACCATCGTTTACAGCGTAAACGAGAACACCCTGACTGCTGAGGATACCATCATTTCCGCAGCATCCTGCACCACCAACTGCTTAGCACCTATGGCAAAAGCACTGAACGACTACGCTCCGATCCAGTCCGGTATCATGAGCACCATCCACGCTTACACCGGTGACCAGATGATCCTGGACGGCCCGCACAGAAAAGGCGATTTAAGAAGAGCAAGAGCAGGCGCTGCAAACATCGTTCCGAACTCCACCGGTGCTGCAAAAGCAATCGGCCTGGTTATTCCGGAGTTAAACGGCAAGCTCATCGGTTCCGCACAGCGTGTTCCGGTACCGACCGGTTCTACCACCATCTTAACTGCAGTTGTTAAGAAAGCTGGCGTTACCAAAGAAGATATCAACGCAGCTATGAAAGCAGCAGCAAGCGAGTCCTTCGGTTACAACGAGGATCCGATCGTTTCTTCCGACGTTATCGGCATGAGATATGGTTCTCTGTTTGATGCAACCCAGACCATGGTGGCTCAGATCGCAGATGATCTGTACGAGGTTCAGGTTGTTTCATGGTATGACAACGAGAACTCCTACACCAGCCAGATGGTTCGCACCATTAAGTACTTCGCAGAGCTGGCATAATTTCTGCTAAAGGAAATTCTTATGCTGCTGTTTATGCAGTGCATGAACGGCAACAGTTTACAAAAGGCTCAGGAAAGGGTCCGGTCACATGTGGACCGGACCCTTTTGCGTCGATAGGTATAGGGCTTGTCCCACCATCATTTATACAAAGAAAGGGGATTACCTCCATGTTAAATAAAAAAAGTGTTGATGATCTGAAAAATTTAAAAGGAAAAAGAGTTCTGGTCCGCTGTGACTTCAACGTACCGTTAAAGAATGGCGTGATCACCGATGAGACCCGTATCGTGGCTGCACTTCCGACTATCCAGAAGCTGATCGGTGAGGGTGCAAAGGTTATCCTTTGTTCCCACCTTGGCAAAGTAAAGAACGGCCCGAACGAGGGTGAGTCCTTAGCTCCGGTTGCAGTACGCCTGTCCGAGAAGCTGGGCAAAGAGGTTGTATTCGTAGCAGATTACAACGTAACCGGCGAGGCAGCAACCAAGGCAGTAGAGGCTATGAACGAGGGCGATGTAGTCCTTCTCCAGAATACCCGTTTCCGTGGTGCAGAGGAGACCAAGAACGGCGAGCAGTTCAGCAAAGAATTGGCTGACCTGGCAGACGATTATGTATGCGATGCATTCGGTTCCTCCCACAGAGCACACGCTTCCGTAGAGGGCGTAACCAAATTCATCACCGCAAAGGGCGGTACCAACGCAGTTGGTTACCTTATGCAGAAAGAGATCGACTTCCTCGGCAATGCAGTAGAAAATCCGGTAAGACCGTTCGTAGCAATCCTGGGCGGCGCTAAGGTTGCGGACAAGTTAAACGTAATCTCCAACCTGCTTGAGAAATGCGACACACTGATCATCGGCGGCGGCATGGCTTTCACCTTCTTAAAGGCAGAGGGCAAGGAAATCGGTAAATCCCTGGTAGACGATACCAAGTTAGATTACTGCAAGGAGATGTTAGCGAAGGCTGAGAAGCTTGGCAAGAAATTACTCCTTCCGGTAGACGCAGCAGTAGCAGCATCCTTCCCGGATCCGATCGATGCTCCGATCGAGGTTGCAAACGTAGCAGCAGACCAGATCCCGGCTGACATGATGGGCCTGGATATCGGTACCGAGACTGCAAAGCTTTACGCTGAGGCAGTAAAGAGCGCCAAGACTGTGGTATGGAACGGACCGATGGGCGTATTCGAGAACCCGACTCTGGCAGCAGGTACCATTGCCGTAGCAAAGGCACTGGCAGAGACCGACGCAACCACTATCATCGGCGGCGGCGATTCTGCAGCAGCAGTGAACCAGCTTGGCTTCGCAGACAAGATGAGCCACATCTCCACCGGCGGCGGCGCATCCCTGGAGTTCTTAGAGGGCAAATCCCTCCCAGGCGTAGCAGCAGCAGATGATAAATAAACAGGAGGATCCTACAATGTCCAGAAAAAAAATTATCGCAGGCAACTGGAAGATGAACATGACTCCTTCCGAGGCAGTTGCCTTGATCGAAACCTTAAAACCACTTGTAAAGAACGATGAAGTAGATGTTCTGCTTTGTGTTCCGGCTATCGACATTATCCCGGCTATGGAGGCTGCAAAGGGAAGCAACATCCAGATCGGTGCCGAGAATATGTACTTCGAGGAGAAGGGTGCTTACACCGGTGAGATTTCCCCGAATATGTTAGTCGATGCAGGCGTAAAATATGTCATCATCGGCCATTCCGAGAGAAGAGAATACTTTGCAGAGACCAATGAGACCGTAAATAAGAAAGTCTTAAAGGCATTTGAACATGGTATTACCCCAATTATCTGCTGCGGCGAGAGTCTGACCCAGAGAGAGCAGGGAATCACCATTGACTGGATCCGCCAGCAGATCAAGGTTGCATTCTTAAATGTAACTGCAGACCAGGCAAAGACTGCCGTGATCGCTTACGAGCCGATCTGGGCGATCGGTACCGGAAAGGTTGCTACGACTGAGCAGGCGCAGGAAGTATGCGCAGCAATCCGCGCATGCATCGGCGAGATCTACGACGAGGCAACTGCAGCAGCAATCCGTATCCAGTACGGTGGTTCTGTATCTGCGGCAAGCGCACCGGAGCTGTTTGCTCAGGCAGATATCGACGGAGGCCTGGTAGGCGGTGCATCCCTAAAACCGGATTTTGGTGCGATCGTAAACTACAATAAGTAAGAAACCACTGTAAAGGTATTGTTAAGGAATCATCTGGCTAAAGGCGAAAAACTATACACAAAATCATTTTTGTAGTAAAATATGGGGAACGGAAGCTATTTCCGTTCCCTTTTTATTTCATAGGAAATTGGGATTTTTTAGGGGGATTTTTGTGTATGGAGAATGATAAAAAAGAAAACAAAATAAGACGGAAAAAGGCAGAAAAGGAGCATCCGGACATCCGAAAGATGGTCCTTCACAATGTCCTGATCACACTTTTGATCATGGGGATATCGACGATCATCGCGCAGGCGTTTTTTCACTACAGTAAGAATTCGACCAGTGTGGCGATCATTTATGTACTGACGGTTATGCTGGTGGCCCGTTATACGACCGGGTATATTACCGGTATCATTGCATCGGTTTTCGGCGTGTTTTTCGTGAACTATGTGTTTACCTATCCGTATATGAATTTTAACTTTTCCCTGGACGGCTACCCGGTAACGTTTCTTGGCATGCTTCTGGTCTCATCGATCACCAGCACGACGACAACACGTTTCAAGAAACAGAGCCAGCTCTTAAATGAGAGGGAGAAACTGTTGGTGGAGGCAGAAAAGGAGACCATGCGGGCGAATCTTCTGCGTGCGGTGTCACATGACTTAAGAACTCCGCTTACCAGCATCATCGGACTGGCAGACACAGCGTTAAACGACAGCCCGCAGATGACAGAGGAAAAGCGCCGGGAGCTGTTAGAGGGGATACGGGAGGATGCCAACTGGCTTTTAAATATGGTGGAAAACCTGTTATCGGTTACCAGAATCCGTGTGGGTGATACCCACGTGAATACGTCGCCGGAGCCGCTCGAGGAGGTGGTGGCAGAGGCCGTACAGCGATTCCGCAAACGTCTGCCTCAGGGAAAGGTGGATGTCAAGATCCCGGATGAATTTCTCATGGTCCCGATGGATGCAACGCTGATCGAGCAGGTCATCATCAACCTGCTGGAAAATGCGGTTTACCATTCCGGGACAGATGAGCCGATCGAGTTTTATGTGGAAAAAAGAGATGATTGTGTGGCATTCCACATCCGCGATTACGGAAGAGGCATTGACCCGCAGCGTCTGAAGACGATTTTTGACGGAGCCGGGATTGAGCCGAATGCAAGCGGGGATTCCCATAAGGGAATGGGAATCGGTCTTACCATCTGTAAGACCATCATCAATGCCCACAACGGAACCATTGAAGCTGCCAATCGCCTAAAGGGAGCCGAATTTATTTTTACATTACCATTGGAAGAGGAAAAAGAACATGACGAATAAACAGGTAATTCTGATCATTGAAGATGAAAAAAATATTGGAAACTACATTGAGACGATCGTGATATCGAACGGCTATAAAGCGCTGCGTGCCATGAACGGAATGTCGGGTCTTTCCTTATGTACCTCCCATCATCCGGACCTGATCCTGTTAGATCTCGGCCTGCCGGATGTGGACGGGATCGAAGTGTTGGAGCGGGTCCGCGGCTTTTCGGCAGTGCCGGTCATTGTGATCTCCGCAAGAACCCAGGAGGCAGAAAAGGTGCAGGCGCTTGATAAGGGAGCCGACGATTACATAACAAAGCCGTTTGGCTCGGAAGAGCTTCTGGCACGCATCCGCACGGCGCTGCGCCACAGTGCACAGATTGTCAGTGCAGGCCCGAGGGAAACCGTATATTCCCGCGACGGTCTGACGATCGATTTTGACAAGCGTGTCGTGAATCTGAACGGGGAAGATATCCATCTGACACAGATTGAGTACAAGCTGGTTTCCCTGCTGGCCAAAAATGCAGGAAAGGTGCTTACTTATGACTTTATCCTGAAAGAAATATGGGGACCTTATGCAGATACCGATAACCAGATTCTTCGCGTGAATATGGCGAACATCCGGCGGAAGCTTGAATCAAATCCGGCAGAGCCGCACTACATTTTCACGGAGATCGGAGTGGGTTACCGGATGAAGGAATAGCAAACAGCGGCTTTTTAAAAGCCGCTGTTTATGATTTTCCAGTCATCGGATTTGGATTTGCGCGCAATGCTGATGTAGCGGAACGGGTTTCCGTCCCTGCGGTCAAGGTTGGTCAGCACGCGGTAGATGATGATGTTTCCCGGACCATAGTCATCTTCAATTCCGCTGTTGTGATACTGCGGGTCAGAGGAATCTGCCGGGTAGATCTGGTCAACTCCCTCAAAGGAGGTTACTTCTTCGGTGAAATAATACTGGGCCAGTGCTTCGGTGGCGTTTAACTCCTCTTGTGTGAGCGCCTCCAGATAAGAGGTTCCGGTGGCATCTGTCTCGCTCGCATAGGTTCCGGTTCCGGCAACCTGCCCTGCAAATTCGGATGGGATCATGGAAAGAGCATTCCGGTCAGACTCAGAAAGGCTGTAGTAGAAGCTAAGCCATTTTAAGGTGTCTGCGGAAAGCTCTTTCCTTTTTTTGTAGACACCCTGGAATTCTACCGTATCGTCTGCCAGAAATAATTCACAGGTCCCAGCGGCCTCATCGGTTATGACACCGGCAGCCCCGTCTGCGAGAATACAGTAGGAGGCACCCTTACAGTCAAAATTGGCCTCTTCATTGCAGGATGGGGCAGTAGCGTTCGCCGTGACCGACTGGATGGTGCCATCGGTGTGGTCTGGCATGGTGTATACCGTGCGCCCGGCATCGTGGTAGAGGACATTGTTTAACAGAATCATATTGGATGGTTCTTCGGCAGCTTTGCTGTCTGCAGCCTGCTGGGTGGAAAAATCCTGCCCTGTGCTGCTTTTTGGGGCGCCGCACCCGGTCATGGAAGCAGCGGCAGCAGAGAAAAGCAAAAGAACCAGAAGCTTGCGATAAGTTTGCATGATCAATCTCCCAAAAACATAGTGTTGTCATTATAGCAAGGACCGGGAGAAAAAGCTTTAAGATATTTTTAATTTTAGATTACTTCTTGGGAAAACTATGCTATCATGAAAAGATAAAGAATGGTCTGTAAAATGATGAAGAACAGTTTATGAAATGGAAAAGAATGGTTGGGAGGTTTTGGGGGATGACAAAAGAAAAGACAAACGAAAACCGGATTACGGAAGGGATCATCTGGCAGCAGCTTCTGCTGTTTTTCTTTCCAATTCTCTTTGGTACGTTTTTCCAGCAGCTTTACAATGCTGCAGATGCCATGATCGTGGGACGTTTCGTGGGAAAAGAAGCATTATCGGCCGTGGGTGGCTCCACCAGTATGCTGACCCAGCTGATCGTGGGTTTCTTTGTGGGACTTTCCTCCGGCGCTTCGGTGATCGTCTCCCAGTATTACGGGGCAAAACGCCCGGAGATGGTCGGCTATGCCGTTCATACCGCCCTGATGTTCAGCATTCTTTCCGGTATTGTGATCATGGCAGCCGGGATCATTCTGGCTCCGGCTATGCTTGCCGCTATGGGAACGCCGGAGGATGTGCAGGGGCTTTCCGTAATCTATTTAAGAATCTATTTTCTGGGGATCATTGCCAATCTGGTCTACAACATGGGCGCGGCGATCTTGCGTGCGGTCGGGGATTCAAAGCGGCCGCTTTATTTTCTGGCGGCCAGCTGCCTGACGAACATTGCCTTAGACATTCTTCTGGTTGTCGTATGCAGGCTCGGGGTTGTGGGAGCAGCACTGGCAACCATTTTGTCCCAGCTTCTGAGTGCAGTGCTGGTGGCCGTATGTCTCATTCGGACCAGGGACATGCACCGTCTGGTCTTAAAAGAATTGCGGCTGGACGGGCGGATGCTGAGGCGCATCATCCGCATAGGACTTCCGGCCGGGATGCAGTCGGTGATGTATGGTCTGTCTAATGTCATTATCCAGGCCGGGATCAATTCGCTGGGAACGAATAGCGTGGCGGCCTGGGCGGCTTACAGCAAGCTGGACTCTGTCTTCTGGATGATGATCAATGCCTTTGGTATTTCCGTGACAACCTTTGTGGGGCAGAATTATGGTGCCGGGAAAATGGAACGGGTACACCGGGGCGTGCGGACCTGTATGGCCATGACGGTTGTGGCATCCCTGGGTATGTCCGTGCTGATCTACCGGTTTGGGGTGTATGGATATGAGCTGTTTACCACAGACCAGGATGTGATCACCATCGGTATTGCCATGATGCGTTATCTGGCACCGATGTATGTGGAATATGTGGCGATCGAGATCCTTTCCGGCGCATTGCGCGGGGTGGGAGACTGCTGGTGGCCGATGGTCATCTGTCTGTTAGGAGTCTGTGTGCTCCGTGTAAGCTGGATTCTGATCGCTGTTCCGCTCAAGCGCGATATGTACACGATCATGTTCAGTTATCCGTTGACCTGGATCACCACGACCATTCTGTTTATCATTTACTATCTGTTTTTCGGAAAGCTGAAGCTGTCAAAGGCTAAAGAAGCAAAAAATTGAAGTTTCCAAAATGAAAGCTGAAAAAAGCTGCAGATGACGGATTCATCTGCAGCTTTTTATGTCTGGCTGAAACTATGATAAGTAGTGCCTGGGTCACATCTCCGGCACGGGGGTTGGCCTTGATCTGTCGAAGACATCCTCAGCCCGGAACAGGTCATCAAGCTTTCGCGGGCGTCCCTCTGCTTCTGCGGTGATGTCCTTCCACATCCGGTAGCCGTCCAGGTTCCGGCGTCCCTGGCGCAGGTAATCGTCGCCAAGCTGTACCCAGTACTGGCTGGAGTCGACATTGCAGAAATAGCGGAAGCCTGCATTATAAAGATAGCGGAAGCGCTCGTTGTCCATGCTGTACGGATGCCAGTCACCGACATCGGCCCCGAATGGGAACAGGATGATATCGGTAGGGCCGATGAGGGATTCTACTTCGGATTCCCATTTATCCGTGTCAGACTGGAAACGGTCCCACTCTACTGTGCCAAGGTCTAAATGGCCCCAGCTGTGGGAGGCAAGCTCCCAGCCGTTGTCCCGCAGGCACTGTGCCACTTCGGAAGCAGCCTGGCGGTCCTGCTCGTAGGTTTCAGAGCCGGCATAGGAGGAGGCAGTGCGATAACCGAGGATGCCCTCGTATCCGGTAAAGGCTAAGACAGCACGCGCTCCTTTATAGGAAAAGTCAGGATGACGCTCACAGAATTTTTCCAGGATCGGGACCAGATCATAGTCTCCGGTGGAGACCGAGCCGTCATCCATGGTCATTTCGCAGGTTGGTTTGCCATCCTCCCCGATGACGATCCGGTTTGCAAAGCCGTCTCCATCCATATAAGGGTAGTAGCAGAGGTCATCCTGGGACATGACAAACGGAATCTTGCCCGGTGGCAGCATGATATCGCCAGCCTTCATGACGGTGTTTCCGTTTTCATCGGTTGTCTCGTAAGCCATATCGTGAAGTCGCACCAGAACGTAGCCTTTGCTGTACAGGTTGTCCAGGATCTTATTAAATTCATCGATGGTGGTCATGACCTGGTTGTAGCCATCCTGGTCGGCATCGCCGTCGAAGGCCTTGGACGGGTCCGCTACCAGGGTGTGGAAGAATACATGGGTGATCTTGCTGATGGGAGTACGCACCAGGGTGGCCTTGGTGGATTCATATCCAGCAATAGCGGAAACCACCTCCGGGTCGGAAGCGAATTCTTCCGAAGCCTTTAACAGCTCGATCGCAGCATCGTAGTCGTAGCCGGAGGCCAGCAGATAAGCCTGATGCAGCAGGTCTGCAGCAGGGGTATCGGGCATGACAAAGCCATCTCCCTCGGTGGGAGACTCTGCAGTGTCAGGTGCTTCTGTGGAAATGACAATGGAGCCGGTGGTGTCCGGGGCATTGCCAGAGTGATGCTTTCTTAGAAAAAAAACGCCGGCGCCAAGCGCTCCGGCCAGTGCAATGCAGGCTGCCACGGCCAGGAAACGGGGAAGGCGTGAGCGGCGCCGCCTGTGGCTGTAGGACCTGCCGGAATAATATTCATTCATATACAAAACTCCTTAAAGTTACCTCTTATCTTATGGCTCCATCATAGCATAGAACCCAGGAAATAGCCATAGATTACAGTGTAGAAAAGGTGAAAGAAGGGGGAGTTATGTTACGGTTCACGCGAGTGTGCCAGGCAGCAGGATTTATGAAACGGGCAGTGCTGGTATTGTGCACCAGTCTGCTGCTTTACCTGGTGATGCTGCCCGCACTTTCCCAGATGGCCGGGCTGCCGCTTTTGTGCTTTGCAGAGGAAGGGCAGGCAGAGCCGGCAGTGGCTGTGCAGGCGCCCTGTGCGGTTTTGATGGAGGCATCGACCGGAGAAACCATCTATGAGAAAAACGCAGACGAACAGAGAAGTCCGGCCAGTATCACGAAGATCATGACACTGATCCTGATCTTTGATGCCATTGACGAAGGAAAGATCCGTCTGAGTGATGAGGTGGTCACCAGTGCCCACGCAAAATCTATGGGAGGCTCCCAGGTGTTTTTAGAGGAGGGCGAGGTGCAGACGGTAGAAACCCTGATCAAGTGCATCGTTATTGCGTCTGGCAATGATGCATCCGTGGCGATGGCGGAGTACATAGCTGGTTCCGAGGAGGCCTTTGTCCAGAGCATGAACGAGCGTGCCAGGGGCCTCGGCATGACAGGGACGCACTTTGTGGATTGCTGCGGCCTGACTGAGTCACCACAGCACCTGACCACGGCCCGGGATATTGCGCTCATGTCGCGGGAGCTGATCACGAAATACCCGCAGATCCATACCTATTCTACGATCTGGATGGAAAATATCACACATGTCACAAAGCAGGGGACCAAGGAGTTTGGCCTTTCCAACACCAACAAGCTGTTAAAGATGGCAACCAATTTCAAGGTGACAGGCCTTAAGACAGGTTCCACCTCCCTGGCGAAATACTGTCTGTCAGCAACGGCGGAGAAGGACGGGGTCCGTCTGATCGCAGTGATCATGGCAGCTCCCGACTACAAGGCACGCTTTGCGGATGCAAAGGCGCTTCTGGATTACGGGTATGCAAATTGCCGCCTGTATGAAGACAAGGAAATGCCGGAGCTTCCCGCGCTGGAGGTGACAGATGGCGTGACATCCTCTGTTCCACTGAAATATGCCGGGGGATTTTCTTATCTGAGCCTGAGCGGGGATGATTTTTCAGCGGTCGAAAAGAAGCTGATGCTTCCGGAAGCCCTGACTGCACCGGTAAATGCAGATGAGAAGGCCGGGGTTTTGCGCTACGAGTTAAATGGAACGGTGCTCGGAGAGGTGGATATTTTAACGGATGGAAGTGTAGAAAAGGCTGGTTTTCTGGATTATCTGGGAAAGGTGGCTTCCTGCTTTTTTATTTCATAGCAGAAGATTGTGGGAAGTGGTCAAGGCAATTGCGCTCCGGCACCAGAATCAAGGCACAGTCTTTTTGAAAATGATCCTGCAAAAGCTGAACCGGACAGGAAAGCAGCTCATACACTGTAGGTATTAAGAAATGTACTTTTAGCGCATCTTCCTGTAAAAGGATCGGCAGCAAAATGCTCCGAAAGGATGCCATGGAAGTATAGGAAACTGACTGGGAGGACTGTTAGGTTCATGAAAAAGAAGATCAAGTGTCTGTGTGTGGCGGGTCTGGCCTGCGCTGTCTTATGCGGCTGTGCGAAGGAAGCATCCGGACTGACTCCGGTAACCTTGTATGAGGTTGCGCATTCTATTTTTTATGCGCCGCAGTATGCGGCTATTGAGCTGGGCTACTTTGAGGAGGAAGGGCTGGATCTGACACTGGTAAACGGGGCCGGGGCCGATAAGGTCATGACAGCCATGCTGGCCGGTGACGCTGATATCGGCTTTATGGGGTCTGAGGCAAGCATTTATACTTACGCCCAGGGCGCGGAGGATTATGCGGTAAATTTTGCACAGCTGACCCAGCGGGCCGGAAACTTTCTGGTAGGAAGGCAGCCGGATCCGGACTTTAACTGGCAGAAACTAAAAGGCAGCAGGGTTCTGGGTGGCCGTGCCGGTGGCATGCCACAGATGGTATTTGAGTATATCTTAAAGAAAAACGGGATCGATCCCAAAACAGACCTGACGATCGACCAGAGCATTCAGTTTGGACTGACGGCAGCGGCCTTCACCAGTGATCAGTCGGACTATACCGTAGAGTTTGAACCCTTTGCAACGGGACTGGAACTGGAAGGAAACGGGTATGTAGTGGCATCCCTCGGCACAGATTCCGGGTACGTGCCCTACACGGCGTACTGTGCGAAAAAAAGCTATCTGGCCATGCATCCGGAACGCATCCAGAGCTTTACCAATGCGATCCAGAAGGGAATGGATTATGTAAATTCCCATTCAGCAGAAGAAATCGCCAAGGTGATCCAGCCGCAGTTTGCGGAGACACCGCTTGAGAACATCACAAAGATCGTAAAGCGCTACCAGGACCAGGACACCTGGAAGAAGGATCTGGTTTTTGAACAGTCCAACTTTGAACTTTTGGAAAATATTTTAAAGGAAGCGGGAGAACTGGAAAAGCAGGTGCCGTATGAAAAGCTTGTGACCACGGAATTTGCCAAAAAGGCCGTAGAGTAGAAAAGCAGAAAAATAGAAAACGGCACTAGAATATGTAAAGATAGGAATCCGGAAGATGTCCGTGACAAACGGACATCTTCGTGGTATGATATCCAAAGAAAGCAGCTGCTGTTTGTGCAATGCGGGAACAGTAACGTTTGCGCAACGCCCGAAACGTAACGCAGGTGCAGGAATGTGCCAAGGCACATTTTGGGAGGACATGATACATGAATTATAAAATGATCGTTCTGGATCTGGACGGGACCCTGACCAACAGGGACAAGATCATCACTCCGAGAACCAAACAAAGTCTCATGGAGGCACAGAAGCGCGGACTGAAGGTGGTCCTGGCATCTGGACGTCCAACTTACGGGGTCATGCCGCTGGCGGAGGAGCTGGAGCTGGAAACCTACGAGGGGTATATCTTATCTTTTAATGGCGGCATCATCATGAACTGCCGTACGAAGGAGATCCTTCTGAAAAAAAAGCTTCCGGTGGAGGCAAACCGGCGTATTCTGGAGCTGGCACGAAAGGAGCAGGTCGATGTCCTGACTTATGAGGGCGCCCACATTCTTACCAATAATCCGGACAATCCCTATGCAAAGATTGAGTCTGGGATTAACCATCTGAAATTAAAAAAGGTAGAAGACCTGGACAGCTATCTGGACTTCCCGGTTCCGAAATTCCTTATGCTGGACGACGGGGATTATCTTGCACTCGTTGAGGCCAGAGTCAAGGCTGCACTCGGAAAAAATTTCAGCGTATACCGCTCGGAGCCCTATTTCCTTGAAATCCTTCCGAAGGGGATCGATAAAGCACAGTGTCTGGCCCAGCTCTTAAAGCTATTATCCATTGACCGGGAAGAAATGATCGCCTGCGGAGATGGCTTTAACGATCTGTCCATGATCGAGTACGCAGGCCTTGGCGTGGCCATGGAAAATGCGGTCCGTCCAGTACGGAATGCAGCAGACTATGTGACATTGTCGAACAACGATGATGGTGTGGCCCATGTCGTTGAAAAGTTTTTTCTGCAGAACTATGGACTTTAAAAATTTAGTGTGGTAAACTGGTAAAAGTTAGAACTGCAGAACGAAGTATTTTCAGGAAGGGATTGTATTCAATGAATAAGAAGATTAAGACGGAGGCAGTAGACCATCTGTTTGAAGCAATTTTGACATTAAAGACTCCGGAAGAGTGCTATATATTCTTTGAAGATGTATGTACGGTCAACGAACTGTTATCCTTGTCCCAGCGCTACGAGGTAGCAAAAATGCTGCGGGAAAAGAAAACATATCTGGAGATCGCAGATAAGACCGGAGCATCTACTGCAACCATCAGCCGTGTAAACCGCTCCTTAAATTATGGAAACGACGGCTACGACATGGTGTTTGAACGGATTGCCCAGAACCAGGAGACAAAAGAAAACGAATAGGAAGAATGAAAAAGTGATGCTTTGGCGGCATCACTTTTTTGCTTTCTTTGCTTTCGGGTCCAGCGGCATTTCCTCACGGAGCTGGTCGATCAGCATTTCGATCATATGCTTTTTCAGGTAGACATCGAAGGAAAGCTCGCTGATAAAGGAAAACAACTGCAGGTATTCCTGATCTTCCCCTTCGATATCAGTGAAGGTCTGGCGGCTGTCCTCAAACTTTGCACGGATATCGTCTTTTAAATGTTCCATCTGGAGAGCTTCCCGGGAGAACACCTCTTCATAAATATCGCTGAGGGTCAGGCTATCGGCTGTATTGAAGTGCTGCTCCGTGACCGGACGGAACAGCTGCTCAATGTCGCTGATGGAGAGCAGGCTTTTATAATAGTAGATAAACAAAAGCAGCAGGATATGCTCCTTGCTGTATTTTTTGCGGAGCGGGGCAGGCAGCAGGCGGTTCTTTGCGTAATTGTTGATCATGGTCTTGGTGAGCGCCTTGTCTTCCGGGTTTCGTTTGGTCTTTTTTAAATGTTCTTCCATGAAGGAAGTGACCTGGTCCATATATAAGTCCACTTCCGGGATTTTTTCTGTTTTGATATACGAGATGGAGTCGAGCCAGCTTAGAATATCGGATAGTCTTTCGGAATTATTTTTCATAATGTCACCTCTTACCCTATTATATAGTATTGAAAACCAGATAGCAAGCGGAAAAGAAAAAACAAAAAGTATTAAATGAAAACAAAAAGTTTTATAAAATTTTTGAAAGTGATTGAATTTTCCACTGGGAATGTCTATAATAAAAATTATAAAGATTGAACAAAGGAGAGATTTCTTATGAAGAAAGTATTAGCAACCAACAATGCTCCAGCTGCGATCGGACCATATTCCCAGGCAATCCATGCAGACAAATTTGTATTCGTTTCCGGCCAGCTTCCAATCGACCCGGCTACCGGCGAGTTTGCAGGCGCAGACATCGCAGCACAGACCAAGCAGTCCTTAACCAACATCAAAAACATTCTCGAGAGCGACGGACTGAGCATGGCCAACGTTGTAAAGACCACGGTCCTTCTGAAAAATATTTCTGACTTCGGCGCTATGAACGAGGTTTATGCTACCTTCTTTGAGGGTGCATGCCCGGCAAGAGCAGCTTTCGAGGTTGCAGCGATCCCGAAGGGAGCACTGGTAGAGATCGAGGCAATCGCATACGCTGAGTAATCCGGCGGAAAAACAGAGTCTGAATGCGAGGCAAAGCGTCATGTCTGTCAGCGGATATGCGTGTATGAACGAAAATACCCGATGAATAAAACAGCAGGTACTGCGAACAAAGGTTTGCGGTACCTGCTGTTTTGTGGTAGAATGGGGTGATCAAAATAGATTTTGAAAGGATAACAGCGCAATGGCAGTTTATGATACCTTAAATGACAGACAGAAGGAGGCAGTGTTTAGCACCGAAGGCCCGCTTTTGGTCCTCGCAGGAGCAGGCTCCGGAAAAACCCGTGTCCTGACACACCGCATCGCGTACCTGATCGAAGAAAAGGATGTGAACCCGTGGAATATCATGGCGATCACCTTTACCAACAAAGCAGCGGGGGAGATGCGCGAGCGTGTGGACAAGCTGGTCGGCTTTGGCTCTGAGAGCATCTGGGTTTCGACGTTTCATTCCTCCTGTGTGCGGATCCTGCGCCGCTTTATCGAGAACCTGGGCTACAGCACAAGCTTTTCCATTTACGATGCGGATGACCAGAAAACGCTGATGAAGCAGATTTTAAAAAAGATGGACTTAGACTCGAAGCAGTTTCGGGACAGAGCCATGCTTTCTGCCATTTCCGGCGCAAAAAATGAGCTGATGAGCCCGGAGGAGTTCCGGCTGAATGCGGAAGGTGACTGGCGGGCAAAGAAGATCGCGGAAATCTACCAGACATATCAGGACGAATTAAAGAAAAACAATGCGCTGGATTTCGATGACCTTATTTTCAAGACCGTGGATCTGTTCCAGACAAATGCCGATGTGCTGGAATATTATCAGGAGCGCTTCCGTTATATCATGGTGGATGAGTACCAGGACACCAACACAGCGCAGTTCCGACTGATCGAGCTTCTGGCCGGAAAATATAAAAACCTCTGCGTGGTGGGCGATGATGACCAGTCCATCTATAAGTTCCGTGGTGCTAACATTAGCAATATCCTGGACTTTGAGAGTGCATTTCCGGGGGCGAAGGTCATCAAGCTGGAGCAGAATTACCGTTCCACCAGCCATATCCTGGATGCAGCCAATGCGGTGATCCGCAATAACCAGGGCCGGAAGGACAAGACCCTCTGGACGGCCAACGGTGAGGGAGAGCCGGTGATCTTCCACCAGTACGAGCAGGCCTACGAAGAGGCCGATGGCATTGTGCGCGACATTTTAAAGGATGGCCGGGATTTTCAGGACTATGCGGTCCTTTACCGGACGAATGCGCAGTCCCGCCTTCTGGAGGAAAAATGTATCGAGCATAACGTGCCGTACCGTCTGGTGGGAGGCGTAAACTTCTACCAGAGAAAAGAGATCAAGGATGTATTATCTTACTTAAAGACGATTGCAAACGGGCGGGATGACCTGGCAGTTCAGCGTATCATCAATGTGCCGAAGAGGGGCATTGGTGCAGCATCGATCGCGAAGATCACAGCATGGGCGTCGGAGCAGGGCATCAGCTTTTACGATGCGTGTGTCCGGGCGGCAGCCGTGCCGGGGCTTGGCAAGGCTGCAGGAAAAGTCGCTGTGTTTACCGGCCAGATCGAGAACTTCCGGGAGGCTCTGACTGAGGACGAGGCCAGCATCAAAGCGCTGATCGGAATGATCCTTTCCGATACCGGTTACCGGGAAGAGCTGGAAGCAGAGGGAGAGGTCGAGTCCCAGACGCGTCTGGAGAACATCGAAGAGCTCATGAATAAGGCAGTCAGCTACAGCGAGGACGCAGAGCATCCGTCTTTAGATGAATTTTTGGAGCAGGTAGCGCTGGTTGCCGATGTCGACCGGATGGACGATTCCGAGAACCGGGTAACGCTTATGACCTTACACAGTGCAAAAGGACTGGAATTTCCGGTGGTATATTTGAGTGGTCTTGAGGATGGGCTTTTCCCAAGCCGCATGGCGGTCACAGCAGATGACCGGACGGAGCTGGAAGAGGAGCGACGCCTCTGCTATGTCGGCATTACCCGTGCAAAGGAACGCCTGGTGATCACGGCATCCCGCATGCGCATGATCAACGGGGAGACCCATTATTCCAAGGTCAGCCGTTTTGTGGAAGAAATCCCGGAGGAGCTCATCCAGATGGAAAAGCTGGAGCCGAGACTGGGGCGCAGCGCAGCGCGGGATGAATTTGACGATGATGATCTTCCGTGGAATAAGAACCAGAGCCGTCTTGGAGTCAGCAAGTTCGGCATGAAATCGAATTCCTATGCATCGCCGACCGCATCGTATGTTTCGGGGACTGGAAGTGGGTATACGGGAATGGGAAGCTTTGGCAGTGCTGCATATGGCGGAGGACAAGGTGGCGTGTCTGCTGGCTTTGGCCGTCAGGGCGGTATGGGCCAGATGGCAGGCCGCGACTTAAGCGGAATCTTCGACCGGAAACCGGCTGGAAAAAGCGCGGCAGGAGCCGCCGGGGCGTTTGCAGGACAGGCAGGAAAGTCCGGCGGACCGGGCTTTGGAAAGGCATTTACCGTGCAGAAGCCGGCATTTCTGGACTATGGAGTGGGCGACCGGGTGCATCATGTGAAATTCGGCGATGGAACCGTTCTGAGTGTCAAGGACGGAGCGAAGGATTTTGAGGTCTCCGTAAACTTTGACACAGCCGGAGTCAAGAAGATGTTCGCTTCCTTCGCAAAGCTTCAGAAGCTTGGGTGAATAGGCAGGGGCTCCCGGCAAGAAAGACCGGAACAGGCGGAAGCCGTTTTGCCTGGCAGGAAAGCGGGAGAAGTGAGGTTCGCGGGAGCGCATAGAATTTATAAATTTGAATAAAATGGGATAGTAAAAAGAGAAAAAGAATGCTATAATCCTAGTAATGGGTCAGCCGGTTTTACAAAAAAGCTGGCTGGAATATGATAGAAAGGACGTGACAGTATGAACCGTTTTGATAACATGAGCAAAGACGCAATGGCACGCGTGGAAGAAATCATGAATTCCACCAAATTAAATGAGTTCTTACACAGAAAAGAGGAAGAGGAGAAAAAGAAAACCTGTATTCTCTGGATTCTTGCAATCATCGGAGTAGTAGCAGCCGTTGCAGCGATCGCATATGGCGTATACCGTTTCTTCACCCCGGATTACCTGGAAGACTTTGAAGATGATTTCGACGACGACTTCGATGATGACTTCTTTGAGGATGAGGACGACACCAAAGAGAAATAATAAAGATCAATCATTTAGCAGAAGAAAAATCAGGCGTGTCTCGCAGACCGGGATGCGCCTTTTCTCTGTTTCATGTACGTTTTGCATGTGTCAGGCAAATCGGCATGAACAGGGCGGGAAGCAATCCGAAACCATTGGGGAAAACAAACTTTTGTCCCCAACATCATAATTTTTAGGAAAAACAGGAGTAAAAACGTGAAAAAGGGAGATATGTTCGAAGCGGTCGTAGAGACCATAGATTTCCCGAACAAGGGAATTTTACATGTAGACGGTGAACGGGTCATTGTCAAGAATGCCATTCCGGGACAGAAGGTGCGGTTTGTCGTAAACAAAAAACGGAAAGGAAAATGCGAGGCACGCCTTCTGGAAGTCCTGGAAAAATCTCCGCTGGAGCGGAGCGGGGGAACCTGTCCGCATTTTGGCATCTGCGGTGGCTGTCTGTACCAGAGTCTTCCCTATGAAGAACAGCTGAAAATCAAAGAAGGTCAGATCAAAGCGCTTTTGGATGAAGTCTGCGATTCCTACGAATTTGAGGGAATCAAGGCAAGCCCGGTTTCTGACGGATACCGCAACAAGATGGAATTTTCCTTTGGAGATGAATATAAGGATGGACCGCTGGCACTCGGCATGCACCGCCGCGGCAGCTTCTATGATATTGTAAATACACCGGAGTGCCAGATCGTGCATGAGGATTTCTGCAAGATTCTGACGGCAACCTTGCATTACTTTACAAAAAAGCATATCAGCTACCATAAAAAGATGCAGCATACCGGTTATCTGCGTCATCTGCTGGTGCGCCGTGCAGTGAAGACCGGTGAGATCCTGGTTGCGCTGGTTACCTCCGGACAGACCGAAAACCTTGGCGTGACCGAAGCGCATACGACTTCGGTAAGCGAAAAGGAGCTTCTTGAGGGCTGGCTTTCCTGCCTGCAGGGGCTGCAGCTTGAGGGAACCTTTGCCGGGATCCTTCACATCCGCAACGACAGCCTTGCCGATGTGGTCCAGAGCGATGAGACAACCATTCTTTACGGTCAGGACTTCTTCTACGAAGAGCTTCTGGGCTTAAAATTCCGCATTACCCCGTTTTCCTTCTTCCAGACCAATTCCCTGGGAGCAGAGGTGCTTTATGAGACGGCACGCAGCTACGTGGGTGAGACGAAGGATAAGGTTGTCTTTGACTTATACAGCGGAACCGGAACCATCGCACAGATCATTGCGCCGGTGGCAGAGAAGGTTGTGGGCGTAGAAATCGTGGAGGAAGCCGTAGAGGCAGCGAAAGAGAACGCCGCCGGAAACGGGCTGGACAATTGCGAGTTTATCGCCGGGGATGTGCTGAAGGTGATCGGAGAGTTAAAGGATAAGCCGGATCTGATCATTTTGGATCCGCCAAGAGATGGCATCCACCCGAAGGCACTAGACAAGATCATCGACTTTGGCGTGGACCGCATGGTCTACATTTCCTGTAAGCCGACCAGCTTAACCAGAGACCTGGTGGTGCTGCAGGAGCGTGGCTACAAGCTGGAGAAGGCCTGCGCTGTGGACATGTTCCCGGCAACGGCAAACTGTGAGACGGTTGTCTTGCTTTCCAAGGGCGAGGTCGACTCGAAAAAGATTCGGGTTGAGTTCTCTTTGGAAGATATGGATATGTCAGAGTTCCAAGATGGAGCTACCTATCCGCAGATCAAGGAGTATGTGTTGGAGCATACCGGGTTAAAGGTGTCCAACCTCTATATCTCACAGATTAAGCGGAAATGCGGGATTGAGGTAGGCAAAAACTATAATCTGCCGAAATCCGAGGATTCCAGACAGCCCCAGTGTCCACCAGAAAAAGAGAAAGCAATCCGAGAAGCATTCAAATATTTTGGGATGATCTAACATCCCGCAGAATGGAGGTTTCTTATGGATAGATTGATTTCTTGTGAGTTCAACATGGATAACGCCTGTGTGGAGCTGAAATTTGCAGATGGCAGCATGATTGCGATTGACACGATTGCCGTGGAGAATGAGGTTGCCGATAATATGTATCAGCGGTCGGAGCTGGACTGGCTAATCTACAACAAGCCGCTGGAATATGCACAGCTTGTGTTTGGCGGTGATTTAGAACGGTTTGTGCAAGGCGTATCGGAACATCAGTTGATGGATTGAACTGAATAAACATAGCGCAGCCCACCGGTCAAAATGATCGGTGGGCCGTGTTGTTTCTAACAAGGTTTTAAATTGTAAACTGGAACTCCACACCCGTCTTCGTGTTTCGGACAGAACACTTGCCGCCGTGCAGTTCCACGATATTCTTCGCAATAGCAAGACCAAGCCCCGTGCCGCCTCCGGAGCGGGATTCATCAACTCGATAGAAAGTGTCCCATACTTTAGCCAAAGCTTCTGCGGAAAGAGGCTTGCTGTCATTTTCGATGGAGAATGTGGTTTTACCACGATTGTTCTGAATCCGTACTGTGACACTGCCACCGGCGGGGGTGTACTTGACTGCATTGGTCGCAAAATTCTCAACCACCTGTGCAATTCGATTCTCGTCCGCAACGATGGTGCTTTGCTCCGGGAACTCGTAGCTGATCTGCAGTTCCTTTGCCTCTGCCGCCATTTGGAGTTTCTCGAAGATGGCTTTCGTAAGATCGGCAAGCGAAAACTCATCCCGTGAGAGCTTCACTTTACCCGCTTCAAGTCTGGACAAATCCAGCATCTCCAAAACCATACCGTCCGTTCGCTCGGCTTCCGCAAGGATCACATCCACATACTTATCACGTTTGTCTTCTGCAATGTGTTCCTTCAGTCCCTCTGCATAGCTGTGAATCACCGCCAGCGGAGTCTTCAGTTCATGGGCAATATTAGAGGTCATCTGACGACGGTTTTCCTCAGCTGCTTTTGCATACTCAAGTGCCGTGTTCAAGCGTGTAATCTCGTTTCTTTGCATCCGGCTCTTATCGCTATGCTTGGCGAAACCCTCTTGTAGCAACTTGCTTTCATACCAAGCTTTTGACATTTCCGGATATAGGTAGTTCTTCTCTTCTTCGCTCATCAGCGCTTCTCCAACCGATAGGACAGGTTGGATTAAATGATTTTTTATTATGGAGCGTAATACGAACACAAGTGCCACTGCAATAAGAAGTGTAATTAAGTACACAACGCTCAGTTCGCCAAATGCGGTGCGCCAAGGAGAGCAGTACACGACACTCACGGTATAAAAATGGAGATCAGGCGCTTCTTCTGCATAGGCAGCCTCCCCATAATAGTATGGGTCATAATAGGTTTCTCCATCGAAGCTGTGACAGTAGTTCACACTTGGGATTAAAAGGTCAAGGCCATCGTAGAAAGTCAAATTCTTTGCTCCGGCAGCCAGTTCCGGTCCAAGTTTGGCAACAAGGGAAGCTACATTTTCATAGTCTGTTCCTTTGTACGAAAAAGCAGGAGATATCTCATTATAGCAAACATCAAACCAATCAGAGTAGAATACAACAACGTCCTCACTGGATAAAGCGTCAGAGGCATCTTCGTACATGGTGTTCCATTGAAGATCGTAATCCTCTACGATGCCGGAAACGGTATACTGACCACTTCCCTTTGAATCTAAGGCATGCTGGAATTCGTCCCAATCGATATATTCAATTTTGATGGGTGTGAACTCGACACCATCAAAAGTCCCGGTAAAGCGCATTGCGGCAGCATCGAATGTCAGAACGCTGTTGCTGAGTATCTCCTTACCTTTCTCAGTAAGCATTTCTCTATCAAAGAAAGCACGGGCATTATTCCCGGATCTTTCCTCTCGATTATCCCATTGGTTTTCTGTCAAATACTCGAAGTAAAAGAAATCCGACCAACTACATTCAAGAAGATTTCCTCCTGCATCATAAACAGCAGTAGCAGAATATACCTTGTTGCTGTTTGGCCGCTTTAGAAATTCATCATCTTCACCAACTATAAATCTCGCACCATAAAAAGTATCTGCATGTCCGCCGTCGTCTACCGCCTCCCACCGGCGATTTGCATCGTAGTTCGCATAACTGGAATCAAAACCTTTCCCCAACCAGTGTTCAAAGCTTCGAGTTGCGATGGTAGATGCAAAATCGCGATAGCCATTTAGATATCTTGTGGCGGCATACTCAGCAGTAACGGAGGTCAAGCAGAACATTCCTGCTCCCCAAATTACAAACAATGCGAGGGAAAGTAGGCAAGTAATAGCTGTCAGAGCGGTACGCTGTTTCTTTTTCCTTGCTCTGATTAGACCAACCACGATGATGGCGACAGCCAAAACAACCTTTACAATTCCTTGAAACAGTTTATCCTGTACTAATTCCCAAATAATGCTTTCACCAGAATAATAAGCTACAAGGTCTTTCCCGATTGTTGCATAATTGCGGAAATCAACAATCGCCCAGATTAGGAAAAGAGCTGATGCAATCCGATAGCCTTTGGAGATTTTTTTCATCGTCACCCCTCCAATCTATAACCCGCCTTAATAACGGTCTTGATGCATTCGGCATAGTCGCCAAGTTTTTCTCTCAATCGCTTAATATGGGTATCTACAGCCCGAGATTCGCCCTCGTAGTCGTAACCCCAGCACTTAACCAGAAGTTGCTCACGGCTCATGACAAGGTTTTTATTCTGCATCAGGCAGCGAAGGAGAGCAAACTCCTTCGGCGTCAAAAAGACTTCCTTGCCTCCAGCATAAGCTCTGCCTGCAGTCAGCTCCAGAGTGATCCCGCTGACCTCCATCCGGTCACCGGCAAGGACACTGCGCTGATTACGCTTGATGAGCGCCATAGTTTTTGCATAAAGGACAGACATGGTGAATGGCTTCGTCACATAATCATCTGCACCGAGTTCATAACCCAGCAGTTTGTCCTCCTCGTCGGAAAGGGCTGTGAGGAAAATGATAGGAACATCGTTTGTTCTGCGCACAGCACGGCAGACAGAAAGCCCATCAAGCTCCGGCATCATAATGTCAAGCAAAACTGCGTCAAATTCATTTTCATCAATCAGCTCAAGCGCCTGTATTCCGTTGCTTGCTTCAACAGGCAGTTCTCCCTTGCTGCTGAAATAGTCACACAGGATTTCCCGCAACTTGGCCTCATCTTCTACAATCAAAATCTTACTGTTCATAATACTTTTCCTCCTTTCGCCCTTACTGTACAACACCGATTTGTATTCTCTGTGTCAAAAGAAATGATTTTTAATATTTATAAGCTTATTCAAACGCTACTGTAGTTTCCTTTGGCAGCTTCTCATTCTCGCAGCTCAAAAGGTAGGATATTACCTTGTTGGCAAAGCGGTTTGTTTTCATGGTATCCCAATCGGCAAGTCGGATAATCTCCGCTGTGCCGTTTTCAAAATCCAAGGAAATCTCGCCCCATTCGCCGTCGCAGTCTGCCTGGTATTCGTAGATTGCGGCGGCAATTTTCTTTTTGCGCTTGGTTTTGGACTTCTGTTTCAGCCGGACAGCATGGATTGCGCCCTCGGCAACCAATAATTCCGTCAGCCTGTCCACCGCTTTCCGGTAGGCTCGCTCTGCACCGCTGGCTGTGCTGCCCTCGAACATAACTGCAAGTTCCTCAAAGGTGGGACGACCTTTCCATGAGCCGACACGCCCACAGGTCATGCAGATTGCCAGCCGCTTTTCAAGCAAGGTCTGCTCCCGGTAGTTCAGTTTCTCAAAAGCCCGCTGCACCTTTTCCGCCTGTATGCCGTTCCAGAGAATGTCGGCATAGTTCCAAGTATCATCAAGGGCAACATCTTCGTCGGTTTCCTCGCCGTCCTCGTCTGTCACATAGAAAGGCTGCTGATTGCGGATGCCACGGACAACTTTCAGATATTCTTCCGCAAGGGCAAGATCACAGTTGTACTTCTTGGCAAATTCGCTGACTGCATCCTTGCTGTTATGGTAGAGCCAAGCCATTGACCGCACCATTTTGTAATTGGTCAGGGAGGATACCGACCATTTTTCTTCTCCCATGCGAAAACGTAGCATAGCATCCCGAATGAATGGAAAAATGTATGTAGCATACTTCGCACCCTTGGCAGGATCATAGTCCATCAGCTTTTGGAGCATTTGCTCCCGGCAGGAGAGCTTTATATCTATAAATCGGTCTGTGTCGTACAGATCGCCGCCATCCACACCGAGAAAGTCTTTGATGCGCTTGTTAAGTTGCGGCTCGTAGTGGTGTAGGAAGAATGAGAAATATATCAAATTCTTTTCCTGCAAGGCAGACAGGATATATTCGTTCAGATTGCCCACCGCTGGAGGCTCCGGTTCCAGTTGGAAGATGCGCTCTGCCGCATAAGGAATGATGCCGTCACCGTGCGGATTGACAGCGTGTTTTGGTATGTATCCGGTCATGTCCCATGAAAAATCACTCAGCATAGCGCACCTCCTTTCGGTTCTTTCTCTATCAATATCGACAGTAATTATGCATCGAACTTTTTGTTAGTAGTATTATTTTCGTCGTCCATCATATCGCTTAGCACGGCAAAAGCTTGGCTCAGCGGCACAGCCTTAGAAGTCCAGTTTTTCAAACTAAACAAGTTGGAAGATTCATCAAACACATCAAATTCGTCTGTCCCATCAGTGATTTTCTTCAAGTACAACATTTCTATCAAATACAAAGCTCCCAAGATATTTAGTACATTCTCCTGCTTTGCTTGCTTCAACTGCTCATAGCGGTTGTGCTTGACATCTGTAAATGCTCCCCACCATTGCAACGACTGTGCGGGCTGGGTAATATCCCAATTCATAAACGGTTGTATTTCGATATCGTATTCCTGTACACTGATTTTTTGATTTTTTATATCCGGTGTGTTGGTCAAAATATACTGTGCATAGTCTGCAACCGTTTTTCGATCCGTTGTATTGAAACCGCAAAACTCTTTGAATACAGTATCCAACTCTGCCCCTATGGCTTGAATTAAGAGGGCATATCCGTTAGAAAATGCATCAAAATTGTCCTCATGTAGTTCTACAAACTCTATTGATTCAACAAAACGCTTTTCGAGCATTAAGTAGTATTTCCAATGATTCTGACTAAGTTCTTTTCTATTCATGTTTGTCCCTTTCTTTGTATATTTTTGCACTTGCTTCCTTTTTCAAAGCCGCCTGGTCCATTTCTTTTTCATAAGCTCCCTTGGCATAGGCTACATTGCTCAATGCCCGGAGCATCTTATCTTTTGCCAGCTTTTTCATAACCTCTGCAAGATCAGCGTCCAGAGTACCACGCTTCACATAGCGGTTTATGGTGTTCAGCCGTTTCTCATAAATCTGTTTCACCGGATGATCGTCCGCAAGCTCCCGTTGTTCTCTGCCTTTCAGGTTGCCGATCTGCCGACAGGTGCGGTGCAGCTTGTCCCCCGGTGCATAGCCGCCACAGTATTTGGTGTGCCGTGCGTTGGTGGTCAGAAACCACTTGCCGCAGATTTTGCATTTCTTCGGTGCATGACCAACACACAGGCCCTCAAAGAGATCAGACCGGAACATCCCTACAAAGGATACATAGTGCATCCGCTTGACCAGCTTCGCAACTTTTTCGCCGGGACGGATGACGGATACATACTGAACGGAATTGTTCAGGGTAGACATCCAGGCATTGCCTTCCGTGATGGAAAACTCCGGCGGGAAATAGCTGCCGAACATTTTTGCAAAACCCTCTGCGGTGCGGTCTGCTTCGTTGCCGTCTGTTTTTTCTGCAAAATCAAGCATGGCCGTTTGGTATTCCCCAAGGGAGTATGCCAGATGCCCGAAAACTGCGGTATAGCGTTGGAGCATCATCGCATCGGTAAAGTTCTGGATTTCTTCAAACTGCAAAGAATTGGTTGCGGCTTTTATGGCAAACTCCACATATTTCAGCGTATTGTCCACAGTAAAGACTTTTTCAATCCGTTTTCTGTGCTTTGGTATATCCATATAGGAGAACGGCGGAGTTTCGCTGAGAATATCCAACATCGCCAGAGTAGCTTCCCTTGCAATGGGACAGAGTGCAGAAGCATCCTGTCCGGCGTTTAATGTTCCGAGCAGCAGATTGATGTTCTCGCATTGCTCGTTCATCCTTGAAATGGTATCCGCAGGGACATTCAGCGCATCACAGGCAAGCGTGCCGACAGGAAGTGTTTTTCCCTCATATATAACCGTATCCTGCCAAAAATCCAATGTCATCAGTTCTTGGTTCATGCTTGCCCCTCCTGTCCTGTTTTTCTACTTTCTTGATTGTATCATGCAAATGTAAAGAAATCCATATTCTCTGAAAAGTTGTCCTGTTTTTTGAAACGGGGTTGTCCTCCGATTACCCTGTTTTTTGAAAAATCCGTCATAACCATAATAGAAGGAGCGAAGCACCTGCCAATCACGGCGGCTGCTTCGTGCTTTCCAGAATATTATGAACGGAGGGTTTTCTATGACAATCTATGAAACCATCAAGGCGGCAATCAGCGTCAAGCAAGCCGCCGAACACTACGGGCTGAAAGTGAGCCACAACGGCATGGCTTGCTGCCCGTTCCACAACGACAGGCATCCGAGCTTGAAGCTGAATGAGGACTATTTTTTCTGCTTCGGCTGCGGAGCCAAAGGGGATGTGATCGACCTTGTGGCAAGGCTGTTCAATCTGAGCAGTTATGAAGCAGCGCAAAAGCTGGCTTTGGACTTCGGGCTTGACCCGAAATCGCCCACTGCCGCAGCTATGGTCAAGCCGAAGCGTCCCTATATCCGTCAGTTCCGGGAGGATGAAATGCTGTGCTTCCGGGTGCTGACGGATTATTTGCATCTGTTGGAAGATTGGAAAGTGCGCTATGCTCCCAAGACACCGGAAGATGCTCTGGATGACCGTTTTGTGGAAGCCTGCCAGATGCACTGCCATATCGAATATATGGCAGATGTGCTGACGGTGGGTGATCTGGAAGAACGGGTGGCATTGGTGGACAAGCTGATGCTGGACGGCAAAATTGCTTTTCTGCAAGAGTATACCGCACGAAAGAAAAAGGAGGTGGCGCACCATGGCGAAGAACCGGAAAACGCCTGATATGAACTTGCCCATGTGGTTTGACGGGCAGAACATCAACGAAGCTCTGTTTTGTGAAGAATTTCTGCAAGAGCGCAGGATCATCTTCGCAAACGGAGCTTTTTTCACGCCCGATGGTCGAGTGACGGACGATCTTCCTCTGCGTGGGGAGATTTACGACAAGCTGAAATTCTGTGCCGTGAACAACATCCCCCGGAAGATCACCAACATTCTGGAAGTGCTGAAACTGGAAGCGCAAGTGCCTGACTTTCCACCGGAGCAGGATCGCATCCATGTGTCCAACGGTACGGTGCTGCTGGACGGCACATTTACCAAGGGCAGGCCGACTATCGTGCGAAGCCGTCTGCCGGTTGCCTACAATCCCGATGCTACTGCGCCGGTGATCTGGCTGAACTTTCTGGACGGACTGCTCCATGCGGAGGACATTCCCACCTTGCAGGAGTTCATCGGCTACTGCCTGATTCCCTCCAACAAGGGACAGCGTATGATGGTGATTAAGGGCAATGGCGGCGAGGGCAAATCCCAAATCGGAGCTGTGCTTTCGGCTATCTTTGGCACGAATATGAAAGACGGCAGCATCGGCAAGATTTCTGAAAACCGCTTCGCCCGTGCTGATCTGGAACACATCCTGCTGTGCGTGGATGATGATATGCGGATGGAAGCTCTGCGCCAGACCAACTATGTAAAATCCATCGTGACAGCACAGGGCAAGATGGATTTGGAACGCAAAGGCAAGCAGAGTTATCAGGGCTGGATGTTCGCCCGGCTGCTTGCGTTCAGCAACGGCGATTTGCAAGCTCTTTATGATCGCAGCGATGGTTTTTACCGCAGACAGCTTGTGCTGACCACCAAGGAAAAGCCAGTGGACAGAGCTGACGATCCCGACCTTGCGGAGAAGATGAAAGCCGAATCCGAGGGTATCTTCCTGTGGGCATTTGAAGGCTTGCAGCGGCTTGTTGCCAACAACTTTAAGTTTACGGAGAGTGACCGTATCCGGGAAAACCGGGAAGCGGTCAAACGTGACAACAACAATATCTTTGATTTCATGGATTCCGAGGGATACATCCGGCGTAAAGCGGATGCGTCCATCAGCTCCAAGGATTTCTATGAAATCTATCGGATGTGGTGCGAGGAAAATTCTCTTGCTCCGCTGAAAGTCCGCAGCTTCAGCGACGCCATGATTGCCAATGCCAAGAAATTCAATCTGGAGCATTGCAACAACATCACCAACTCAGCCGGACGGCGGGTGTGGGGATTCATGGGAGTGGAAGCCATTGCACGACCTCATATAAATGGGTTTTACGGAGATTCGCCGTGTACGTACGTACCGGAGGACATTCCGGAGGAATGGCGGCAGGTCGAGTAAATCCCATTGCTGGTATGTATGTACGCAGCAAAAGAGCGTAAAACGCTTGTTATAGAAACAGCACACATCCTCTCGTTCGGGCTGTTTCTATGTCCACAGGCTTTTGAAAAAGTGTCTGTGGACACCGGCTGCAAGAGGAAGTTGACACAGAACAGCTTCATGCAGACGGGCTGACCATGGGAAAAGGCGCAGACATTTTCGCCTTGGTCAGCAGAGGTCACCGCAGTGACCGCATTCCCCCTCGGGAGAGCCCTCGGAGAGCCCACGGCACTTTGCAGCCAGTATGGATGAAAGTGTCATAGTGGGTTATTACACTTTGAAAAAGTGCCTCTCCGTAGCTCCCCACTGTCTGCAAATCTCAAAGAAAGGACAAAAATTCAATGGCAAGAAATGATGGAATAGACCGTACCATAGCCAGAAATCAGGACTTGAAAACGCCTGCGGATGTGGCGAAGGTACAGGAACACAATGAGCGTGAAAAGGACAGCTACAGCAATCAGGACATCGTGCCGGAGCGCACTTCTCTGAACGTTCATTTCAAAGCACCCACGGATGATTATGTGAAAATGTTTGAGCAGATGGAGCATGATAATGTGATCTCCACAAGAGGTCTGAAACCGGATGCTGTGAAATACGGCGAGTTGGTGTTTGATGTGAACTCCGCCTATTTCTACAACCACGGCGGCTATGAATTTGCGAAACAGTTTTATACCGATGCCTATAAAGCCGCTGTGGAGATCGTGGGTGGTGAGCAGTATATCCTCTCCGCTGTGATGCACGCCGATGAGCGCAACCGGGCAATGTCCGAAGCTCTTGGCGAGGATGTGTACCACTATCACCTTCATGTGGTTTATATCCCGGTGGTGGAAAAGCAGATTCTTTGGTCGAAGCGGTGTAAGGATGAAGCACTCCGGGGAACGGTAAAGGAAACAATTACACAGGTCAGCCGAAGTAAGAAATGGGACTCCAAGCCGTTGCTTGATGAAAACGGAAATCCCATGCTCAACGCAAACGGAAAAAAGATTTTGAAGTCGTCCTACAGTGTGTTGCAGGATGACTTTTTTCATTTCATGCGAAATGCCGGATATACCGATGTGGAGCGTGGAGAGCGTGGCAGCACCGAGGAACATCTGACAGTGACACAGTTCAAGGTTCAGGCTGAACAGCAGCGTTTGGAAGCTATGACCGGACAGGTGGCACAGGCGGAGCGGGGGTTGGAGAATGCCAAAGATGCCACGGAGAAACAGAAAAAGAAACTGGAAGCTCTGCAAAAGGAAACCAAAACAGCAAAGACCGTTGCTCTGACGGTGCAGGAGATTGAAACGATGGGAAAGAAAGCCACATTCGGAAATAATATCACGCTGACACCGGATGAGTGCGACACGCTCAAACGCTATGCGGTCAACGGCATTATCGCCAATGCTGACAACAAGCGCTTGAAGGAGAAACTGGCTTCCGCTGAAAAGACGGTTTCCATCTGGAAACAGCGGTATGAAGCAGTAAACGAAAAATATATGGAACTGAAACAGAAAGCCCAGCCTTTTCTGGATGCACTGGAAATTGCATCCGAAAGGGTTCGGGCTTTTATCAATTCTATCCTCATCAGAGGAAAGGAAACGCAGGAACACAAACACCCTGACCGGAAGCGTGGACAGGATATGGAACTTTGATGGAGGAATCGCCTATTGAAGAAATATTATGAGGAAGCGAAATATAATGCGGCATTTGACCGCTGTGTGGATGTTATGAGCCAGATGCTCCAGAAGTACGGGCATCAGGTTTTGGATAAATTAGAGCAGGATACACCGCAAACGGTGGAGTGTTCCAAGGATGATAAGCAAGCGCAGCCTTTGACGGATAAGGCTGCGTAAAAATTTACAATTTACACGTTGCGTACTTGTTGCGGCTATGCTATAATATGTACGCAACGTGTATTTTTGCTTTTTGGGAGAAAAGACGAATGGATTGTAAAAACAGAATTATTAAGTTGCGTGAAAGCACAGGACTGAACCGGAAAGATTTTTGCAAGCTCGTCCATATTCCTTACCGGACTATGACCGAGTGGGAATTGGACAACCGCCATGCACCGGATTATGTGCTTAGACTTTTGGAGTATTATATCCGCAACGAGGGATTGATGGTAAAAGAAATGAGCGAAGGAGGTGGCGATTCTGAAAAAGAAGCAACTTAAATGTTATCTATATACGAGAGTGTCCACCTCCATGCAGGTAGACGGATACAGCTTGGATGCCCAGCGGGACAAGTTGCGGAAGTATGCGGCATACGAGGATATGGTCGTTGCCGGGGAGTATTCTGACGAAGGATTTTCCGGCAAGAACATCCAAGGGAGGCAGGAGTTTCAACGGATGCTGAACGACATCCAGGACTGCAAAGACGGCGTTTCCTATGTGCTTGTCTTTAAGCTCTCCAGATTTGGCAGAAATGCAGCCGATGTTCTGAACTCTTTGCAGCTCATGCAGGATTTTGGTGTCAACCTGATTTGCGTGGAGGATGGCATTGACAGCTCCAAGGATGCCGGAAAGCTTATGATTTCCGTGCTGTCTGCGGTGGCGGAAATCGAGCGAGAGAATATCCGCACACAGACAATGGCAGGACGGGAGCAAAAGGCTCGTGAGGGCAAATGGAACGGCGGTTTCGCTCCCTATGGATACAAATTGGAAAGCGGAAACCTTGTCATTGCGGAGGATGAAGTGGAAGTAATCCGTGTTATTTATGACCGCTACATCCATACCAATGAGGGCGTTGCCGGAGTTGCTAAATATCTCAACCGCAACGGGTTTGTGAAGAAGCTGCGGCAAAATAACACCATCCCCGGATTTTCAAGGAACTTCGTGCAGGACGTACTGGATAATCCCGTTTATATGGGTAAAATTGCTTATGGCAGACGGAGAACCGAAAAGAGGCAAGGTACAAGAAATGAGATGCACGTGGTCGAGCAGTCGGAGTTCCCTGTTTACGATGGTCAGCATGAAGCCATCATTTCCGAAGAAGATTGGTATCTGGCACAGGAAAAGCGCAAGATCAATTCCTTTAAGCGGGAAAAGGTCAACAATCCAGACCACGCACACATCCTATCCGGTATTTTGAAATGCCCGTGTTGCGGAAAGAGTATGTACGGCAATATTGCCAAGGCTCATAGCAAGGACAAGAAAACACGGTATTATTACTACTGCAAAAATACGGTTACGCCGACGGGACATGAGTGCAGCTTCCGGCTGAATATCGAGCAGACGGAAATCAACAAATTTGTGGCGAAGGTCATCTCCGCTATGGTCAGCAATCCCCGATTTATAGAAGCAATTCAAGCGAAAATTGGAACGGCGGTTGATACAGAGGATATGGAAAAGCAGATCGCCGTTCTGCAAGGACAGCTAAAGCAAGCCTTTGGAACGAAAAGCCGCTTGGAGCGTCAGATGGATACTTTGGACATCAACGATGCCCACTATGACAGAAAAATTTTGGATTTGCAGCGCCGATATGATGAACAGTATGATACGATAGAAGAAATCGAAGTTCAGATTGGCGAATTGCAAAGTCAGATACGCAGCATCCAGCAGGAGAAAATCTCCGGCGATAACATTTATCGGCTCTTACTGGCATTTGATGAAGTCTACCATTCCGCAACGGAAGCAGAACAGAAAGAGTTTATGAAAGCCTTTATTGAGCGAATTGAGATGTTCCCGGAAAAGAGAAAAGACGGAAGCTGGATAAAGAAGATTGTATTCAACTTCCCTGTGCCTGTTGATGGCGAGGAAGTGAAAGAACTTCCCTTGGAAACTGAAACAACAGTCGAGACGGTAGTTCTTTTGTCCCACAAAAAAGCCGACAGTTAAATCCACATTGATGTGGAGTTTGGAGAGGGCGAGGGCAAGATTCCGGTAGATAGTATTGCTAAAAGAGCCGAAGCGTACAAGCCCAAAGAAAAAGTGACCTACAAAATTATATTTATGTTAGGCTTTGCTGGCAGTAGTCTACCAGAATTTTTCATTACAGTGTTTTGCTAAACGAATCAGATGGAGCTATACCCTGGATTTTCCTGTATTCTCTGGGCGACATTTTGACTATAGCCTGAAAAGCGCTTGAAAACTTTCCCTGGGTTTGGTAGCCTACCTGGGAAGCAATATCCGCGATAGTGGCATTTGTTTCCCGTAATAATTTCATAGCCTGACGCATCCGAAATTCCTTCATATAGGTGGCGATAGGCTGGCCGTAGACTGCCTTGAATATCTCCTTTAGAGTAGAGGTATTTATCAAATACTGTTTAGAAAGTTCTTCAATCGTAAATCGTTGATCCAAGTGCTCTGTCAACTGTTGATGAATTTCTTTTATCAATTCGGTTTGCTGGGAGAAGTATTGAGTCAGTTCTTTATGCTCCGATTTCATGTTGCTCAAATAAATCAAAATTTCCAGAACCTTCAATTTCAAGAGGGAAATTCGAACGGACACAGGAGCAGAAAAGAGTGGGGCAAAAATATGCTCTAAATCGGAACAGGACGGGATTGCGGATGGCTTTCCGGAGCAAAATCGATCCCGTAACTGGTCTGCCTCTACACCGGCATTCTTTAAAACTTCCGGGCAAATGGAAGAGAGCTGTTTCAGATCCACGGAAATGGAAATCCCCTCTGAATATCCTAGGGGAAACATCATGGCGGAATCCGCGCAGCAGGCCATACTGTGCGCAGTCACATCACCTGCACCTAAATAGACGGCAGTACCGCCTTGCATATTCCAACCCACGCGACCACTGCGGCAATAGTAAATTTCCAAAACAGAATCCGAAGCATCGTGCTGAAACTTGACCTCTGAAGCAAGAAAAACATTGAAGGATACCTCTATTCCAGGAAAAGTTTCATATGCCTCCACACATCCTTTTCCAGCGGTAACCGCTCGAAACTGTTCTCCAAAGAGTGTGCTACCCGTTCCACCAGCCCGGCAATGCTTCAAGGCGAGGGTGCCGTTTGGAATCTTTTGGAGTTTTTGAGCGATAACTTTGGATTCTTCTTTTTTCATGGCGTTCCTTTCTGTGTTTCTACTTGCGACGGACAGGCGATTTTTACAAGCCACTCAATCATATGGTGGAAATTTTGGGCCGGTTCGGTATCGGCAGCTCTATAATAGACCTCTTTTCCGTCCCGGCGGCTAACGATCAGACCTGCTGATTTCAACTGCTTGAGATGGTGAGAAACTGCAGGACTGCTCATATCTACCATAGCCGAAAGATTGATAACACATTCCTCACAGTGGCAAAGCAACCAAAAAATGCGAATACGGCTGCCATCCCCCAGCTGCTTGAAAATATCAGCTACAGTTTGAAAGTTTTCTACGCTGGGCATATGTTCCAGTTCCTGCTCGATAGTTTGTCCGTGGTCGTGGGGTAAGTGGTTCTGAACCATTTAGCACTCCTCCTTGAAGTCTATCTTACCATAGGTCGGAGGGAAAAGAAACTTTACTTCTGAGATGTTTCTGATTTTTTCCCGGGGCAGCCGCCGCAGTTGATGAAGCCCACTAACTGAATGTCATCCTCTCCCATAAAAGCGCCTTTTCTCTCTCGGATTGTCCGAAAATCCCGGCTTCCGGGGCAGTAATCCTCTGTCTGCATACAACGAATAATGCCAAGTTTCATATTGATTTCCTCCTTAATTTAGGGCCGGCCATTTAGATTGGGCCGGTCCATTGTCTATTATTATGTAACCAGCTTTTTCAACAGCTGGTTGGAAATGTCCTCGCAGTAGCGATCATCTTCAATCATTCGCAAAATACGGGGTATAGGTCTCGCAGGTTTTCAGTATAGTCCCGCAAGGAGGTTCTGTATTTCCCGTTTAGAAGAATTTTTGTCCCAAATGGAAGCGTTTCTGAAAGTCGATCCGTCATAAACGCTGCAAGGGCATCCCTTCCAACTTCATGTGATATTGTTCCAGCACATCTTTCAGCGTGATTTCTTGCATTCTTTGTTCCGCTGTTTTTTGAATGTCCAAGTAAAAATCCCGCAGCACCAGTTGGATATTTACACCCACGCCACAGGCTGGATTGGTATGGATGTCCTGGTGGAGCAGGGGCTTGTTGCCCTCCACTGCCCGATAGGCATCCAGCAGAGTGATTTTCTCCGGCTCGCGAGCCAGGGCAGGCCGGGGATGTCCCTTCACGCTGACCAGCAGCCCTCCTTTCCGCAAGGCGGACATGAGCTGGCGCACATAGGCGGGATTGGTTTGAATGCTCTCTGCCAGCTTGTTGCTGGTCAGGTCGCAGTCTGGGTACAGAGCGATAAAAGCCAGAATATGAACAGCATCGCTAAGGCGGGTGGGATATTTCATGGACTGATCTCCTTTTTTTTCTTGATGTTATTTTTATTATAACAGCATATTGACAGCAGCGCAAGAGGATGCTAAAATGATTTGAAGTAAGAATAAAAATAACACCCACCTGAAAGGAATGGCGACAATGAACTTCTATGATGATTTGGTCATGCAGACCCAGATGAATTATTCCAGGCACTATCCTATCTATGCTTCCGGCAGTACGCCTTATCAGCTGACTGACAAAAAGCCGCTGCCGTATAGCGAACAGATCCATCGGTTGGTACAGGAGGTAAAGAAAGCTGACTGTGTGGTAGTGGGCGGGGCCTCCGGTCTGTCCGCTGCCGGTGGCGGAGATTTTTACTATGAGGATAACGACTCCTACCGCAAATACTTCCGGCCTTTTGCGGAGAAGTACCACTTCAAAGGTGCTTTTGCAGGGATGATGCACCCCTGGGAGACTCGGGAAGAGTATTGGGGGTATCTTGCCACCTTCCTTCACACCACCCAGACCGCACCTGTGCGTCATCCCTATCTGGATCTAGACGCTTTGTTGAAAGGCAAGGACTTCTTCATCCTCACCACCAATCAGGATACCCAGTTTGTCAAGCGGACGCTATCTTGATCGGGGCCAGTAACGGACTGTCCATCACCGAAGGACTGCATTTGTTTGCGGACAATGCGGCCTTTGAAAGACTGTTTGGAGATTTTAAACGGAAATACGGCCTTGGGTGTATTTTGCAGGGCATGATGGCTGGATGGCCCAGCGAGGAGGAAAAATGGGCCTTCTGGGCCCGGCTCATCCATCATTACTGCGGGCAGTACCAGCCTACGCCGGTGATGAACGATTTGAAGGCCATTGTGGGAGAGAAAGATTACTTTGTCGTCACATCAAACGGAGAAGGTCACTTTGAACTGTGTGGCTTCGATCCGTCGAAAATCTATGAGATTGAGGGCAACTGGTTTACTATGCAGTGTGCCCGCCCCTGCCACGACACCATCTATCCTAGTCTGGAGGTGGCAGAAAAATTATCGGCTGCCGAACAGAGCGGCCATGTGCCTACAGAATTGATGCCGCACTGTCCCAAGTGCGGCGGTCCCATGGACATCCACATGGGTGCGGGTCAGAGAATGATTCCGGATACCGCTGCCAAGGTACGGTTCCAAAACTTTCTGAAAACCTACCACGGGAAGAAACTGGTGGTTTTGGAGCTGGGCATTGGCTGGCGCAATCAGCTGATCAAGGCCCCGATGATGCGCCTGGTGGCCAGCGAGCCAAACGCCACTTATGTGACCATCAATCTTGGTGAGATCTACATTGCGGACAATATCAAAGAGAAGTCCTTCGGACTGGACGGGCGACTGGATGAGCTGCTGCCTGCTCTCCGGGAGGCGTGCGAGGCATGACGATTCCGAAACAAGTTCAAAATGACTATAAGAGATGGTATCATTTTCTCGAACAAGAAGTACAGTTTTCGCTGTCTGATAGCGAGAAACACACTAAAGAACACTGTGCCAGGGTATTGCTGTTCGCTTTGCTGATCGCAGACAAGATGGATTTATCCCAGAAAGAGCGGGAGGCACTGTGTGCCGCCGCGGTTTTCCATGACTCCCGCCGCCAGAATGACTGGTTGGATGTGGACCATGGCCAGCGAGCAGCAGATTACTACAGGGACTATTGTCAGACAAATTCGCTGTCCTTTGATAACCGAGTTTATCTGGTCATGGCATTTCACGACAGGGATGACGTCTTGGGCGAGGCAGCATTGACGGAACAGAAGAGCGGCATTCTTCTGTATCACATCTTCAAGGATGCTGATGCGCTGGATCGCTTCCGCTTGGGACCGAATGGGCTGGACATCCGCTATCTTCGTACAGCCGAGGGAAAATCCCTCTACTGTTACGCGGAACAATTTGAAAGAGGGGATGCTAATGCATAAGAAGGTTAAAATCACCGTGTTGCGCACGGAATACTATCAGGAACTGGCAGAACCGTATGCAATTCCTAATTTGGGGATGTGTCCTTTTCATCAGAAAGGTCAAGTATTATACAGCGATGGCATCAATCCGCCGGATGGGATGTGTGGCGTTGCCTGGCAGGTGATTGCTCCCATGGCGCGTCAGTTATCCTTGGGGGAATTGGTTCAGCCATCTGGTACTTGGCTGAATGATGATACGATTGGCGTGTTTGCTTGTCCAGACGGAATTCGGCCAGTCATTTTTCTCTTAGAGGCAGAGTAAAGGATACAATTTTGATATTTAAAATTCAAACAGGAGGGTAAATTATGCAAATTCGACAGATACGAAATGCAACCATTAAAATTCACTATGGGGGAAAGATTTTTTTAGTCGATCCGTGGCTCGCCCCCAAGGACGGTTTTGGTTGCTTTGCAAGACTTCCCGAATCCATTCCCTTTAAAACGCCGGATTCTCAGAAAACATTCATTTCCATGCCCATCTGTCCGCTTCCCACAACGGTTGATGAAATTCTTGCAGATGTGGACTATTATATTGTTACTCATATCCATCCGGATCATATTGATATGGAGATGGACGGAACAGTTGGGAATATGTTAAACAAGGAAACACCCGTGCTGGTACAGAACGACGAAGATGCGCAGGTTTTTGTTCGGTCGGGATTTAAAGATGTAAGAATCTTGCCGCAGTCTGGTCTTTCGATTGGAGAAATAACCGTGACAAATGTACCGGCACGACATGGCGTGACGATTCCCTGTGGTTCTGCCATGGGGTTTATGATGGAAGGAGAGGAAAAAACACTTTATCTTGCCGGTGATACCGTTTGGTATGAACAGGTAGAGGAAAACTTGAGACGGTTTCAGCCTGATGTTATCATACTAAATGCTTGTGCTGCGGAGCTTGTTGATTTTGGCAGACTGATTATGGATGCTGAAGATGTGGCACAAGTAATCGCACACGCTCCAGAAGCCGATATTATTATCAGTCATATGGATAATGTGGCACATGCTTCTCTTTCTCGCACTTCTTTAAGTGAGCAGTTGGAATTACAGAATCTTCTCTCTCGAGTGAAGGTCCCTGCCGACGGTGAAACTTTGTCGTTTTAAAACACAGTTTGCATCCTTGCTTGTCAAGTGATAAAATATTTTCCGTAAAATAATGTAAAGCAAACGCCATTGACAATGAAACTCCAGCTGTCAATGAAAAAAACAATAGCCGGGAAGTGGGCTCAGTGCCAATGCTTCCCGGCTTTCCTATTCTAAAAAGGCGTCATTATATTTGGAGTTACGGTATATATTTCATGCCCCACTGAGAGATAGCATAAAAAACAGGCAGCAGATCCCGTCCTTTCTCGGTGAGGGAGTATTCCACCCGTATGGGCATTTCATTATATTGGATGCGCTGGATCAATTCATCCGCTTCCAGCTCCTTCAGGGCGTTGGTCAGAGCTGTGTTGGTGATGGGCTTGAGAACTTTTTTCAGTTCCCCAAACCGCATGGGACAGGCCTGTTTAAAAAACGCCAGCAGCCGCATTTGGGGGCGCTGCCCCGTTTTCTCCCGTCCTTCGCAGCGATGTAACTTTTTTCTGGACACTTCGCCGGACGCCTTGTATTTCTTCTGATATTCGTATATAATGTATCATGTTGAGTATTATCCATGCGGAGGTGCGGTATGAACGGGATTAAAGGCTATATTTCCATAAGGGAGGCCTCCTATCGCTGGGGCGTGTCAGAGCGGCGGGTCAACCAGTATTGCGCCGAGGGGCGGATCCCCGGCGCGTCCCGGTTCGGGCGCTCATGGGCGATCCCGGAAAATGCGGAGAAACCGTCCGACCCTCGTAGGAAGGCCACAGAAGGAGGCGGTGGATATGATCTCCGATGAAACCGCATACCGACGGTATCTTGACGGAGAGCAAAAAGCTGCCGACCTGCTGGTGGAACGCTACGGCGATGCGCTGACACTTTACATAACTGGATACATAAAGGATATCCACGAGGCGGAGGATCTGATGATCGAGGCCTTTTCACAGCTTTTCGCAAAGGAGAGGCCGATTGAGGGTGTGGGCAGTTTTAAGGCATATCTTTACAAAACCGCTCGTCACCTTGCGCTTCGACATAAGCAGAAACACCGTCTTGCATTTCTGTGCCTGGATGAGTTGGACTTTGAGCCGCAAAGCAACACCCTGATCGATACCAATCTACTTCGCAGCGAACGAGACCGCCAGCTTTATGATGCGCTTGAAAAGCTGAAAGCAGAATACCGGGAAGCACTCTATCTTGTCTATTTTGAAGATATGAGCTACCGCGATGCGGCAACGGTCATGAACAAAAGTGAGAGCCAGATCACAAAACTGGTCTACCGTGGAAAACAAAGCCTGAAAGTAATTTTGGAGCAGGAGGGATTTGCTTATGCGGACAAGTGAGGAGCGTGCCCGCCTGATCCACAGGCGGACAGAGGAAATTAAACAAGAGCATCGAAAAAAGAAACAACAAGGGCTATATGCAGTCTGCATGGCGGCCTGCCTGTTTTTGGTGATCGGCATCGGCGCAATGATGCCGGGATTGATGAAGGGCGCAGCGGACGGAAGCATCGTCCATTCTTCGGGAACGGCAAGCCTGATAGGAAGCCACGCCGCACTTGGCTATATCATGATGGGGCTGTTGGCGTTTCTTCTTGGGGTTTGCGTGACAGTTCTTTTATACCGTCTGCATCGGAGATGTGAACGACAGAAGCAGGAGGATGCCGGAGATGGAGAACTTTGAACTCATTGATAACCTGTTTCAGATCACGATGTTGCTCTGCGCCTGTGTCGCTGCCGGTATTCTTGCCATTCGGCACAGGAACCGCAGCCTCCTGATTTTATCTCTTGCCTATGCCTGCTTTGCCATGGGGACGATATACTATGTGCTGTATCTGGTCATCATTGGTATCTGGCCGCAAGTATTTTATGTGGCGGAGATCTCATGGCTGGCTGCGTGGCTTTTCTACCTGTCCGCACAGATTTTGCGAACGGAGGGGATGAAGTGCCGCTTTTCGCTCCCTGCCGGAGCCACCGCGGCGGTCATTGCGGCGGTTGCTTTTCTCGACCACGATTTTGGCCCGTCTTATTTTGTTTCCGCACTGTTTGCGCTCACGGCAGGTGCGATCATGTATCTCTCGGTATTTCATATACAAAACGGCAGCTTGTACCGAAAAAGAGACTTTTTTATGATCATCTGCGTTATGTTGCAGGTGTTGTTATATTTGGTTTCTGACTTCACGCACGACTACACGCGCTTTCAGCTCTACTACGCTGTAGACCTTGCGCTGACGTTATCCATGGCGGCGCTGCTGCCTCTGACGCTGCGGGAGGTGAAGCAGGCTTGACCTATATTGAAAATATTTTCCTCTGCCTTGCGCTTCCGCTGATTTTATCCATGTTTTTCATCAAGGGGCGCGTTCGGCGCTATGCGCTGTTTTTGACCGTCGGTATGGCCGTTTGCCTGCTCAGCGCCTATGTCAGCAGCTTCTTCATGGGGCAATACGGCGTGGACGGCACCGTTGCCGCTATCGAGATCACGCCCGTATGTGAAGAAGTCATGAAGCTTCTGCCGCTGCTGTTTTTCTATCTGATTTTTGAGCCGGAGCCGAAAGAGATACCTGCGGCAGCCATCGCCATCGCCGTTGGTTTTGCTACCTTTGAAAACGTCTGCTATCTGACGGAAAACGGCGCGGCCAATTTCAATTTTCTGCTGATTCGCGGGATTTCCGCCGGAGCGCTGCATATTCTCTGTGGCGTTCTTTCCGGCTTCGGTGTTTCCTATGTGTTTCGCCGTCACTGGCTGGCAGCAACCGGCACCGTGGGCATTCTTGGAGCCTGCATCGGTTTCCATGCCATCTATAATCTGCTCATCACGGCGGACGGTGTATGGAAAACGGCAGGATACCTCTTTCCGTCGCTGCTCCTTCTCTGCCTATACGCAGCAAAGCAGCTGCTGCCAAGGCAGAACATTTCCTTTAAATAAGTACAGATTTCGCGCGCAGAGCCGTCCCAAATTCGGGGCGGTTCATTTTTTTTGAATTTTTTTCGATTTTGGGTGGAAGGATTTTGGATTTCATGTCTTTTAGGAAGTAGAGGGTCGTTGATTGACCTTGAAAACAAAAAGCGAAAGGAGGCATTGACAATGACCGGCAGAACGGAGCGCCGGATTCGGGAGATCCGGCGACGGACGAGGCAATACAGGAAGCGGTACGAAAGGCGCGTGCTTTCCACCTTAAGCGTGTGCAGTCTGCTTCTCTTTGCCGGGATCGGTATTCTTTTGCGGAAGGTACAGTCAGGTGGCGTCCCCACCGTGACAGACAGCTATGGCTCTGTGCTGCTGCGAGGAGGCACAAGCGCATACGTTGTGGTCGGCATCGCCGCCTTTGCGGTGGGGGTGACAGTGACCATGATCTGCATCCGGCTGAAAAACAAATCAAAAGACCGTACAGTCAGTACGGAAGAAAGGGAGGACTAAATGAAATTGAAAAAACGGATATTGAGCCTGCTGCTCTGCGGCGCAATGCTTTTTTCCCTCTGCTCTCAATCCGTGTTGGCCGAGGAGAATGGGCAGGCGGGCGGCGTTACAATAGGCACAAGTGGCCTGTGCGAACACCACCCGGAGCATAACGCGGACTGCGGCTACACGGAGGGAACGGCGGGAACACCCTGCGTCCACGAACACACCGCAGATTGCTATGAGGAAGTAACCAACTGCGTCCATGAACATGACGAGGACTGTTACCCGGAGGAAAGCGTTTCCGGCAATGAAGCGACCCCGTCCGGCGCACAAAAACGGGAGCCGGAGAACTGCCCACACATCTGCGACGAGGAAAGCGGGTGTATCACCAAGGAATTAAACTGCCAGCATGAGCATGACGATGAGTGCGGCTACTCTCCTGCAACTGCGGGGACCCCCTGCGGGTATGTCTGCGAACTGTGCGGCAGTGAGGATAGTGAGAAACTGGCTACTCCGTCCAATGCGGAGGCTGTCACGGTGGCAAGCGTACAGGCCATGATCGACGGTTTACCGAACGCAGAAGAAATCACTGAAGATAACGCCGAAGAAGTCAAGGCGCAGCTTGAGGCCATCGACGAGGCGAAGGAGAAGCTCTCCGACGAGGAAATCGATGAGCTGGATATGACCCGGTATGCGGAAGCTGCCGCTGCATTGGGGGCGCTGGCTGCGCCAATGCTATTGGCTAATGATTCGCCTGACGAGCAGTTTTCCCTCGCTCCCGGCGGCAGATATTACTTTGACCTATCAGCGATGAATATTCCCGGAACGGCAAACGGCGATCTGCCGGACAGCACCCTGCACTATGTTCCCTTTACCTACGCAGGAACGGTGGACGCCTACAAGCTCACATCAGCAATGGCAACCACCGAGGAGCATGCAGAGCAGAACAAATATGACCACAGCCTGTTTATTGCGGACTACAATGTGACCTTTAATGTAGACTGGAATCAGTTGAACGAAAAACAAATGATTTTCGGCACACCCTATACCAGCTACGGCGTGAACTACACCATGCGGGCGCCGTCGGCAGGGAGTCAGTCTAATAATAATAATGGCAAAGACGATAGTAGTAGTACGCGAGGCATCCCGAAAAGCAACGAATGGGATGCGATTTTAGATAAGGCAAATCAAGACTGGAAGGATAATACATCTGGGTATATCAAAAACTGGTCACGTAAGTATTCCTTTGGACAGGACAACCATGCTGATGCGTCGTACCGTGCGATTCGCGGGTGCAATTCGGCCCGCTACTGGGGCTACTACACTGCTACGTACTCCCTCCCGAACGTCGGTTTCCGCCCCGTGCTTGAAATCCTGAACGCTGACACACTGGATTCTGACGGACTGAAGGTCGTTACCCTTGACCTGAACGGCGGCAAGCTGGGCGGCAGCTCCGATGCTATTCACATCATCGTGAAAAACGGCAGCGCATTTACCGCCCCTGCGTCCGACGGCCTGACCCGCCCGGACGGAAATACAGGCAGCTACTTCATGTGGCTTGGCAGCGACGGCAAGCTCTACGCGCCCGGTGCCAACGTTCCGGCGGACGTTACCAAGCTCACGGCGCAGTTTGCTTTATCAGAGCAGTTTACCCTCACCCCCGGCGACAGATACTATTTTGACCTTTCGACGATGAATATTCCCGGCACGGCTAACGGCAGCCTGCCGGATGCGTCGCTGCACTATGTTCCCTTTACCTATGCGGGAACAATAGAAGCCTACAAGCTCACGTCTGCGATGGCGACCACCGAGGAATATGCACAGCAGAACAAATACTCTCACAGCCTGTTTGTGGCGGACTATGCCGTAACGCATAAGGTAAACTGGAATAACTTAGATACTGCGAGTCTGATTTTCGGCAAAAATTATGCCAGCGGCGGCGTGGACTATACCCTGCGCGCACCGTCTTGTGGAAGTGGGTTTACCGGTTCAGACGATTCAGAGCACGGTACGCCCCAAAGCAATGAGTGGGACGCGGTGCTGGACAAGAACAGCGGCTATGTCAAAAACTGGAACGACATATATTCGTGGGGGCAGGACACATCAAGTTACGAATCGTGGTATCGTGCGCTTCGCGGGGTCGATTCGGCCCGCTACTGGAACCACTACTATGCTACGTCCTCCTACCCGATCCTCGGTTTCCGCCCCGTCCTTGAAGTCCTGAACCCTGACGAACTGGGCTCTGACGGGCTGAAAGCCGTTACCCTTGACCTTGGCGGCGGCAAATTGGGCGGCAGTACGGATACTATTCAAATCATCGTGAAAAACGGCAGCGAGTTTACCGCCCCCGCGTCCAACGGCCTGACCCGCCCGGACGGAGATACGGGCAGCTACTTCATGTGGCTCGGAAGCAACGGGAAGCTCTACGCCCCCGGCGACAACGTTCCGGCTGATGTGACGGAACTGACGGTGCAGTGGACAGCCCCGACCTATGCCGTAACCTTGAACACGAACGGCGGAACGATCAACAACGGCAATGTCACCGAATACACCTATGGCGTGGGCGCAACACTCCCGACAGATGTGACGCGCACCGGGTACACCTTCAAGGGCTGGTATGATAACGAGAGTCTGACCGGCAATCCTGTTACGGCAATCGGCGGTGCAGAAACGGGTAATAAAGAGTATTGGGCGAAGTGGGAAGCAAATACCTACACCGTCACGCTGAACACAAACGGCGGCACGATCAACAGCGGCAATGTCACCGGATACACCTACGGCGTGGGTGCAACGCTTCCGACAGCCGACGATATGACCTATACGGGATATACGTTCAAGGGATGGTATGACAACGAAGGCTTGACCGGCTTTCCTGTTACGGCAATCAGCGACACCGAAACGGGCAACAAGGGATATTGGGCGAAGTGGGAAGCAAATGCCTACACCGTCACGCTGAACACGAACGGCGGAACGATCAACAACGGCAATGTCACCGAATACACCTACGGCGCAGGTGCAACGCTCCCGACAGCCGACGATATGACCTATACAGGCCACACGTTCGTGGGCTGGTATGACAACGAAAATCTGACCGGCTCTCTTGTTGCGGCAATCGGCGGTACAGAAACGGGCAATAAGGAATACTGGGCGAAGTGGGAAGCAAATACCTATACCGTGACATTTTACCCTAATGGTGGCAGTGTCAATCCGGTTGCTGCTACCACAGATAGTTCCGGCAAGCTGTCCTCTTTACCTACACCAACCCGTGGTGGCAACTATCGTTTTGATGGATGGTACACCGAACAGACCGGCGGCATAAAAGTTACCTTAAATCAGGTTTATACGGCAGATACCACCCTATATGCCTACTGTGCTGGCCGCCTGGATGAACGACCATGTGGATGAGAAAATGCGCGCCACAGTCTTTTCCACCAGCGGACAGCTGGACTCTTTCGGGCAGATCATCGGCGGGCCTATTGTGGGGCTGGTAGCCCAGCAGGTGTCCATACCCTGGGGGCTGGTCTGTACCGCTTTCCTGCTGTTGCCCGCGCTGTTCTTAGTGCCGGTGGCGGGAAAGAAGCGGGATTGATATGGCATAGTTAAGTTTACTGACGAGCGGGAGATTACTTCCGCTCGTCTTCATTTAGTAGCGCAAAATTTGAGGACTCTTTATTTCCTTATTCGGTATAGCGGAGGCGGCTGTCAATTCGACATAATTTTCTTGTGATACTTTACCGTACATGAGCATTTGCACCTGGGTTGTCATTTCCGTAGCCCTCCAAGAGGTTGATAACGCCCCAAATGCCAAGACCTGCTCCGAGAGCGATAACGAGTGTCTGTAAAACGCCTACTGCGCTGTTGAAAAATGCCATAATATAACTCCTTTCTGCCGCTGTGCGGCTGCCCGAAAAAGGGCATAAAAAACGGCGGTCAGTTTTCGATAACTGCCGCGGTCATAAGTCCCCGCGCTGCGTTTGTTGCTGCGGCGCGGCGGTATTCAGTTGTAAGGGTGCGGCTTCCTGCCGCGATACGCGCAAGGAGTAGGGGCGCGTACCATGTAGCCCGTGTTTATTATTTTTACTTTAAGCTCCCTCCTTTTCAAAAAGTGGTGTGTAGACAGGCATAATGCCGTACTGCCGTTCCCGGACAGCTTCGATATACTTGATATAGGAAATACCTGCCTGTCTTGTCCTGCGTTCCTGTTCCCGCTGCATTTCCTCGGCAGCTTCCACAAGCCCGCTGATAGCCCGGATTAGCTGCTGTTTTGCCTTTTTCTTTCTGATACGCTTATTCATTTTCTGTGTCCTCCTGCAAATCTGCTTCGTCAACTTCGTAATAGTCAAATACCTCGTCCGGCTTTACGATTGCAGGACGGCGGCGCAAGTGCTTTTCCATGTCAAAGGCATTTTTCTTGTCAAAGTCGGAAAGGTACTTGTACTTCGGGTGTTTGGTAATATCGTATTTTTCGGAGAAGAACGGACGCACCCCGCGTAGTTGCAAGATACATTTCCCGCCGTCCATGACCGCAATTTCATCTTCGCTCATAAGCTGCTTGCCTAACTTCTGATAGTTCAGCCCGTGGGAAAGCTCCCGTCCTCTTGTTTCGGAAGTGTTGAAGCTGTCAATGGTTTCTTTCCCCAAGATTTCCGACATTTCTTTAAGGGTCGTTTTCTCCTTGCCGCCCAAGAACAGGGTCGTATCGCAGTTGCCGACAATGGTATCGGCGTTGTCCTTGTAGATAGCCTTTAGCTGCGACTGGCTCTGCAAGATGATGGACGCGGAGATTTCGCGGCTCCTTATCGTGGCAATGAGTTTTTCAAACTTCGGTATCTGCCCGATATTTGCAAACTCGTCAAGCAGACAGCGCACATGAACAGGTAGCCGCCCGCCGTACACATCATCTGCCTTGTCACAAAGCAGATTGAAAAGCTGTGTGTAAAGGATTGATACAACAAAGTTAAAGGTGTCGTCGGTGTCGGAGATAATAACAAAAAGCGCGGTCTTTCGGTCGCCTAAGGTGTCAAGCTCCATTTCGTCGGTTTCCATCAGCTCGCGCAGTTCCCGAATGTCAAAGGGGGCAAGACGCGCACCGCAGGAAATGAGGATAGAGCTTCTTGTTTTTCCGGCAGACAGCAAAAACTTCTTGTACTGGCGCACCGCAAAATGTTCCGGGTCTTTTTCCTCCAAGCGTTCAAACATGAGGTCAACGGGGGATTGAAATTCCGGGTCGTCCTCGCGGGCTTCCGACGCATTTATCATTTCAAGCAGCGTCGTAAAGTTTTTCTCATTCTCCGGGGCTTCGTACCAGATGTAGCCGATAAGGGCGCAGTAAAAAAGCCGTTCCGATTTCACCCAAAAATCCTCGCCGGATTTTTCCCCGTCGCCTTTGGTGTTGGCGATAATGGTATTTACCAGTTTCAAAATATCCTTTTCGCTGCGCAGATAGGCGAAGGGATTGTACCGCATGGATTTCTTGAAATTGATGGTGTTTAGCACTTTGATTTTGTACCCGCCCCGCTGCAAGAGCTTCCCGCACTCGATTAAAACCGTTCCTTTCGGAAGCGTTTCGTCAAGACAGAATGTGCATTTTATTTGCAA
>NZ_QUIK01000063.1:249-570 GCF_003480105.1 Clostridium sp. AM42-4 | reverse complement strand
GCGGCGACAGTGCTGAGCAAAGCAATCAAATTATGTCTGGAGTGTGTGGGCATTGGGTAAAAAGTTTTCAGGCGTTTCACAGACCATGTCCCGCTTCCGGGGCTGGATTCAGGCGGGGGCGACGCTGCTGACCAACCTGCATCTGCCGAACTTTCTCAAGGGCGGACTGTATCAGGGCACGGGGAAGACCGTCTGCGTGCCGGGACTGAACTGCTATTCCTGCCCGGCAGCCTCCGGTGCCTGCCCCATTGGGGCGTTTCAGGCAGTGGTGGGGTCTTCCAAGTTCAGCTTCTCCTACTATATCACAGGCTTTCTCATTTT
>NZ_QUIK01000063.1:0-239 GCF_003480105.1 Clostridium sp. AM42-4 | reverse complement strand
TTCTCCTACTATATCACAGGCTTTCTCATTTTGCTGGGAGTCCTGCTGGGACGCTTTATCTGCGGCTTTCTATGCCCCTTCGGCTGGTTTCAGGAGCTGCTGCACAAAATCCCCACGAAGAAGCTTTCCACAAAAAGGCTGAAGCCGCTGACATACCTGAAATACGCTGTCCTGCTGGTGATGGTTTTCCTGCTACCGGCGTTCCTTGTGAACGATGTGGGCATGGGAGACCCCTTCTT
>NZ_QUIK01000062.1:249-573 GCF_003480105.1 Clostridium sp. AM42-4 | reverse complement strand
GCGGCGACAGTGCTGAGCAAAGCAATCAAATTATGTCTGGAGTGTGTTGGCATTGGATAAAAAGTTTTCAGGTGTTTCACAGACCATGTCCCGCTTCCGGGGCTGGATTCAGGCTGGGGCGACGCTGCTGACCAACCTGCATCTGCCGAACTTCCAAAAGGGCGGACTGTATCAGGGCACGGGGAAGACCGTCTGCGTGCCGGGACTGAACTGCTATTCCTGCCCGGCAGCCTCCGGTGCCTGTCCCATCGGTGCGTTTCAGGCGGTGGTAGGCTCGTCAAAGTTCAGTTTCTCCTATTATATCACAGGCTTTCTCATTTTGCT
>NZ_QUIK01000062.1:0-239 GCF_003480105.1 Clostridium sp. AM42-4 | reverse complement strand
TTCTCCTACTATATCACAGGCTTTCTCATTTTGCTGGGAGTCCTGCTGGGACGCTTTATCTGCGGCTTTCTATGCCCCTTCGGCTGGTTTCAGGAGCTGCTGCACAAAATCCCCACGAAGAAGCTTTCCACAAAAAGGCTGAAGCCTCTGACATACCTGAAATACGCCGTTCTGCTGGTGATGGTCGTTCTTCTACCGGCGTTCCTTGTGAACGATGTGGGCATGGGAGACCCCTTCTT
>NZ_QUIK01000061.1:436-663 GCF_003480105.1 Clostridium sp. AM42-4 | reverse complement strand
TGGTTCTCCGATGATTTGCGGAAGCTGGACGATGACAATGTGTACCGTAAGCTGCAAGGTCACTGGATTATCGAAATGTCGGAAATGATGGCAACCGCAAACGCCAAGAGCATTGAGGAAATCAAGTCATTTTTAAGCCGACAGAAAGAGGTTTACAAGATACCCTATGAAACCCACCCAGCAGACCGCCCCCGTCAGTGCGTGTTTGGCGGCACTTCCAATGCCCT
>NZ_QUIK01000061.1:0-426 GCF_003480105.1 Clostridium sp. AM42-4 | reverse complement strand
CCCCCGTCAGTGCGTGTTTGGCGGCACTTCCAATGCCCTTGACTTCCTGCCCCTTGACCGTTCCGGCAACCGCCGCTTTATCCCCGTCATGGTGTACCCGGAGCAAGCCGAGGTTCACATTTTGGAGGACGAAGCCGCTTCCAGAGCCTATATCGAGCAGATGTGGGCAGAAGCGATGGAAATTTACAGAAGCGGCAGGTTCAAGCTGGCTTTCAGCCCTGCCATGCAGCGGTATCTCAAAGAACACCAGCGGGATTTTATGCCGGAGGACACCAAAGCCGGGATGATACAGGCGTATCTTGATAAGTACACCGGGAGCATGGTCTGCTCCAAGCAGCTCTATAAGGAAGCCTTGAACCATGCCTTTGACGAGCCGAAGCAATGGGAAATCCGGGAAATCAACGAGATTATGAACCAGTGCATTTC
>NZ_QUIK01000060.1:420-698 GCF_003480105.1 Clostridium sp. AM42-4 | reverse complement strand
GAACGGTTTACCAGGGAAGATGGATCCTTTATTGACATTGCAGCCTGTGCCAGAAAAGATGCACCGGGTATCGTAGCAATCTACTATTACACATCTCCTGAATTTGCCAGAAACTATACGCTGACGATACAGGGACTTTTAAAGGGCTATAGTGCTCAGAAAGATGGAACGATTATTGTTGCAGACGAGGGAATCGTTGTTGCCAGTAATGATGAGAGTCTGTTAGGACATAATACAGCCGACAACGAAGTTGTTCAGGCAATGAAAAAGCATACAGA
>NZ_QUIK01000060.1:0-410 GCF_003480105.1 Clostridium sp. AM42-4 | reverse complement strand
ATTGACATTGCAGCCTGTGCCAGAAAAGATGCACCGGGTATCGTAGCAATCTACTATTACACATCTCCTGAATTTGCCAGAAACTATACGCTGACGATACAGGGACTTTTAAAGGGCTATAGTGCTCAGAAAGATGGAACGATTATTGTTGCAGACGAGGGAATCGTTGTTGCCAGTAATGATGAGAGTCTGTTAGGACATAATACAGCCGACAACGAAGTTGTTCAGGCAATGAAAAAGCATACAGACAGTCAGCACATCTATCATTTGAAGAATGAAGGAACCGGATGCTACGGAATCATGCTGAAGCAGCGTGATTATTACATCTATGCGTATCTTCCGGATATGGAAGTATTCCGTAACCTTCCATTAAGTGTTATAGGTGTTATTTTTCTTTATTTTCTGATGTC
>NZ_QUIK01000006.1:182904-191081 GCF_003480105.1 Clostridium sp. AM42-4 | reverse complement strand
GTTTTTAGATACTTCTTTCTTTGACTGTCCACATCCAGACAAGACAGCAGTTGCTACAAGTACACCTGACACCACTGCTATCAAACAACGTTTTGCCTTTTTCATACTTTACCTCTTTCTTTCCTGATAAAATCATTATTGTTACGTCTGTGAAATAACTCCGTAAAAAAACACTGTCAAACAGACAGTGCACGTCATTTCATGCAACTGGCTGCCATTTTACAGGCCCTGTAGCTTTGCGTCCCAGACTTTCATCTGGTTTGCCGATTTCCTTATTGTACCAAGTTCAATATCGTTAAAAATTGTACATTAAAACTTTCCAAAGTAAATTCCCGTAAAGGAATCTGCCAGAGTAAAATACCGCTATCTCTTTTGAAGTAAACCTTCCGGCTTCTTTTCCATTCTTTGTTACGATACTCTCCTGTACAGACATCACAAAGTTGAGATAATGACCGAAATTATTCTGCATTTCTGTTGCTGTAGCAGTAATCATACGCATTCTTTTTTCCGTTACTGTGAGGCTCTACGCCCTGTAATCTTTCGCTTACAATATAATTGCTTTCATAATTTCCTGAACGGTATTGCAGGTATCTTCAAAAGAAATATCTTTTGCATAGTCATATTCGCGTCTGTATTTTTCCCACAACTTACGAAGGGTATCGCTTTCTCGGATTTCTTTCAAGATTTCCATGTAGTCCGTAAGAATCGCTCCGCTGCCGCGCTTTTTTGTTGTCCGTTCCAGAGCCTGGCGTAGTGTTTCTTTATCACACTCTTCACCGCGCAGCGCATACAGGATATGTATGTCGTAATAATCTCTCGGACGGGTATTTGCAATGTTGCGGGATAACACCGTTTCCAGCTTTTCCGCCAGCACCGTTTCAAGATTGTAGGCAAGAATACTGATCTGGCGATCATCAAACAGCATGGAAAATGTGTATTCCACCTCACGGGGCGTTATCATGTCGCCCGTAGTAACATCCACCGTCAGCGGTACACTGATCGGCGGATAGTTTGCTTTCAGCCCAACCCGGATGCCGGGATAATCATCCGTTTCCCGTATATCAGAAATTCCGACAACCGCAAACTGCACATCATCGGCAATCTGTACAGTACAGATATCCGTAAAAATTTTCCGGATCGCTTCATGGGTCAGAGTGAACCCTTTGATTGTCGTGTCCAGATCCATGGTTGCCCGCGTATCCAGCCCTACAATAGCAGAAATCAGGAAACCGCCTTTGAGAATAAAATTGTTTTTATAGGGCGAAAGCGAAATTCGTTCCAGCAGTCGCTCTAGCATATAGTTCTGCATGACAAGCTGTGCAGAAATATGCTTCTCTGCTGCCTTATTTTTGATAAAGGCTTTTAACTGCATTGGATTTTTTGTAATCATAAGAGAACCTCCATATAACGCAGGACCTTCGGCTTCACGCGAAGCTGATCTGCGTACTTCATCAGTTTGTGAATATTTTTGTCTTTGGAGGCCGCATAGCGTTTCATAGCCTCACTGACGATCTGGATATCGCTGCCGCTGCCGCGCAGGATATCGCATAGCGTCCGCTCCAAATCATAAACGCGGATTGGGTTGCCGGACAAAGATTTAATTTGGATTTGCCCAAACTCATAATTTTCCGGTACAACACGCTTGATGATCAAGTTCTCTTGCTTCAAAGACGGTGCATTGTAGCCTTTCGGAAAGGTCATCGTATATTTCGCCGGGGTACGGTCCGAATAACCCAGCAGGTACAGTGCAGTATCATGGGAATAGATTCCGCGTCCATACTTACGCTGCAAAAGGTAAAAATCGTCCTCCCACACATTGCTCAGCACATACAGGCCGCGACCAAAACGGTACATTTCACCGCTCTTAACATACTCCTGCAGAATGCCGCGGTGAAGTCCGGCTTCCGTCACCTGGGATGTGGATATTGTACCATCCTTCGATGCTTCCAGAAGTTCTTCTATTTTTTCCCTGGTGGTCATGTTTCTCACCTCACTTTAACATTCACACATTATATTATGCAGAAATAATGTGTGAATGTCAATCAAAAAATGACGAACACACATTAAATTACAACAAAATAATGTGTGCTCGTCAAACAAACTACTTAATGCTTCATTAAAATATGCCAGGAATATTTTACTATAAGTCGCGCCCTATATGATATCAACATCTGGCCATCACATTCCAGTAAATGTCTCAATTCCGAAAAACAGACAGATCACAGCACCGTAGAAATATAAAAATCCACCAAACACTGGCTTTCTTGGGCGGTTTTCCGTGATGAGATCCGTCCGGTCTGGCATATAATATCCAACCACCTGCTTTCCCACATCTCGTTTACCGGAAACCGACTGAAAACTGAGGTACCGGTATGTTATTCCATTCACCGAATATTCGTAAGTTGGAAGATATGCCTTTTCGCGGCGCAGCTTTGAACTTCCATCAGGCTGATCCTCCCACCTGTCATATTCAGACTCTTCCACATGCACCACTTTCATCATGGTACTGGCTGAATATAACCGCACATCACGTTTGTAACCATCTTTTGCTCCTCTCCTCTCCAGAATACCAAACCAGGCCAAAAGCACTGCAGCAATGCTGAAACCGAGGCCCGATGTGATATCGTCTATATACGGGAACGGCAATGCTACCAGTGCGATCGCAAGGCTAAACCCACACACCAGGATTTTAACTCTTTTCATACACACCTCCGACCATTAATATTCCGGATGATTTATTTTTCTTTGCCATCCCATGCACCATTTTCATCTACATAATATCCATCTGGTGTTTTCTGTCCGGCATACATAATGCCCTTTCTACCATCAGATACCGGATGGAAATAGTACCATACACCGTCAATCAGAACCCAGCCAGTCTGCATACCTCGTTTTGGATCAATATAGAACCAGCCGCCAAATGTTTCATCCCGTAACCACCCAGTTTTGGTGTAACCATTCTCATCAAATGCCCACCAGCTTCCGTTTACATGTTCCCATGCATACGAAATACCGGATCTTCCTTTCAGATAGCTGTTATCCGCAAAACGGAGCCACCATCCATATGCATCCTGTATCCAGTGACTGTAACCGTCATTGGCCGTACTGTTAGCTGCGCCGGTTATGATGCCACGATCACTGCTGATCCTTCCCTCGATCGGATCTTTTCTGATTGCGGCAGAGGATGCATCACGGTCAGAGGAAGAATCTCTGTCAGCTGTATTGTGATTCCTGTTATCTGATGCTGGCATTGTTGCTGTAAGTTCTACAACTCCGATCATCGGTTGGATCTCATAATTTAGGGCTGCCCCTGCATTCGGTGTGAATTCCACTTCATAGCTGTGTGTTCCTGCTTCTGCCAGCTGCGCTGGATCTTTCCAGGTAAAGCTTCCATACTCCGTGCTTCCTCCGGCCAGAACAGATGCGCTTAAGGAACTTCCTGCCTCTACACTGGAAGCAGTTGGCCAGATGATCTGCGGTGCAGCTGCTTTACCAATGGTGATCTTTCTTGTCACAGTCGTACCATTACATTTCTCATCGCCTGCAATCTGAGCTGTTACCATGACAGATCCGGCACCGATAATCTTCACATCGCTGCCATGATTGTCAGGCAATTCTAAAACGCCGTTATCTTCCGGCACTGAATAGATTACTGCTCCCGTACCTTTTTGTCCGCTTACTTCCAGGTCAAATGGTGCATCTCCATAAACTTTTCCATCCACAGTCACGATCTGAACCTCGTTTTCATCGGCTTTACCGATTTCAAACGAAAAAGCTGCCTGATCTGGTTTCTGATAATTTGTGCTCTCTGTATTTGTGAGTTCATATTCTGCCGTCATCGTATGCTGACCTACAGCGGTTGGTGATAATTTTCCTGGAGTTTCCCAAACAAAAGGATATTAAGGAATAACCTGTGTTTACCTGCTTGCGAATAAAAGAATAATGCTATTAAGTTGGAGATACTGCATAAATGTGCTGGTATCTCTTTTTCGTTGCCTTGAAACAACAGACTATTTCATTTATGCTTGATTACTCTAAACTTATCGGGATATGATTTGCCAAGGGCTTGTTGCGTAAGCAATGCTTAGCACCCTTTACAAATCATAGACGGGTAAGTAATTTTTCAAAAGCAGAAAAAAATAGTAACCTTAAGATTTTGAATTATTGTTGCAAGCATTAGAAAATGATATAATGTAGACACAAAAAGATGTACAAATTAGAATTTGTAAAGGAGACATTTTTAATGACTATGAACAAGGGTGTTTCCGTAAGAATAAACAGGATAAATCTCAATAGGGAGAAGAGTAAAAAATGATAGAGGCGTTCTTGGATTTCTTTCAATTATATACGGTGGATGCCGATTATTTACCAGACTTTTGGCTTACAATGATACTTCTTTATCTGAATGCAGGTCTGTATCTTAGCGACCTATATAATCTGGTGAAACGCAAGTCAAAAGCGGAAACATTCAGTCTGATGGCGATACCAGGAGTCTTTGCAGTAATTTTCGTGTCGATACTATCAATTTTTGCGCATGTACCGAATCTGCAGAGCATAGCTTCACAGGCCAAACGCCTGAGCCTGCTTATAACGGCAATACAGCCACAAACGAATTTTACGCTGCTTCTTATTGTATTTCTTTATCCGATTCTATGGGGAATCGGGCTCTTACGACAAAGGAGGCCTGAACACGGTAGCCGCAAACGCTGGGTGCTGTCCTGCATTCCTGATTATATTGCATGGATCATACTGATATTGGGCATCGGTTATCACCTGTTTTTCGGGGAAAATATCCTGAGTAGTGTTCTGGAAAATGCGGAGGCTGGAGATTTACTGGCCCTTTATGGCTCCCGCAGAACCTGGCTCTATATATGGATGTATGGAATTTATATCCTTGTATGCAAGGAAGTGGTGCTGCTTGTCGGCCTTTTGTCTGAACTTTTGCTTATGCGAATTCCGCTTCGCTACCATAGTGGGCAGAATGCTGATACCTTTGTCAGCTTTTATTATCTGTTTTGCCAGAATGCCATTTTTCGTGGGATTTCCCTGCTGGAAGCTGCGTTGGTGATTCCACTTTGTGGAGTGATGCTTCGGGAAGCGGCATCGCCTTTCAGTGATTACTCGTCGATTATGATATACGCAGTCTTTTTGCTGCTGACAGGCGCAGTGTTTCTCGTTCTTATCGCCATTGGTCCGGTCATGCGGACACTTTCCTGCTTCGATGCATGGGGACAGCGCAAGCAGATCAGAGAGCTTTTCTGTACGGAATATTTTCTCATGCAGCCAGTTTCCAGCAACAGATCGTTCACGGTCACTCATCATTTTATCATTGACGAACAGGACGCCGCCGGTGTTTACTATCTTCCGCTTCTCACAGACATCAGCGGATGGGCCTCCCCGAGAAAGAAAGCAGGCAAATGGAAAATGCTCTCTTTCGCAGATGGCAGAACCCTTGAATTGTCAGAACACGAGGCAGAAGCCGCCAAGGAAATGCTCTCTTATGCATCCAACCGTCTCTATGCCCAGAAGATAACTGGAGAAAATTGGAGCAATAAAAACAATATGCCTGGCACAGAGGAAACCTGGAACCCACTCATAAGTCCGGCAACATCGATGTATCAGAAACTGGTCAAGATATTTTTAGGCCTGATGGTTATTCTTTTTATGATGAGCTATCAGATACTGAAGTAATTGAAAAAAGAAGCAGGCAAACGAGTATATAACTATCAAGAGGGCGATTATATGAAGCGTTGGATTGAATAACATACAAATCCCAGTTTATATCAGAGAATAAGTTTAAAACTAACAAACCGACGGAGTGATCCAGACACGGTGGCGGAAGTCCTCAGACTTTCCGACGCTGTGGCTGGTTCACTTTGGCGGTTGGGCGAGCTTTAGCGAGCCTTATAAGCCCCCGTTATCTAACAAGGGGGGCACAAAAAACAAGAGACAATATACACTAACAAGCGGAAAACGCTGTATTTATAAGGTAAAACCGCATTTTACATGGCGTGATATAAATTATGCCATTATCACTATGAAAAATTGAATAAGACATAAGAAAGACAGTTGATTTCAAATAAGAAATTGATTGTCTTTTTTTAACAGAAATGTAGGCAATTATCAATACATGGTAGTTGCCTTTTTTAATTGGAGGAATTTAAAAATGAATGATAAAAACTTTATTGAAGAACTAAGACAAAAGCGTGAGGAATACGGAGTAACACAAACAAAGCTTGCTGTTGCCTGTGGTATCAGCCGTGAATATTACAACCGCATTGAAAAAGGAAAACAGCCATTGAATGATGAATTAAAAGAAGTCCTAGAAAAACAGATTGAGCGTTTCAATCCACAAGAACCTCTTTTCCTGTTGATTGGTTACTTCCGTGTCCGCTTTCCTACTACGGACGCATTGGCGATTATTCGTGATGTATTACAGCTGAAATCTGATTATATGCTTTATGAAGATTATGGAAAATACGGATATGAAAGTAAATATGTGCTTGGCGACATCAATATCATGTGTTCCATGCAGGAGCATTTAGGTGTTTTATTAGAACTGAAAGGCAAAGGCTGTCGGCAGCATGAAGGCTCTGGCACCGGAACCGCCTCGGTCTGGGCCATTGCGCAGCGTCATCATGGCATAACTGAATTTCGCTATGAATATGGTATCTTTTATGCTTCCGTCTTTATCTGATAGGGTGCATCATCTTTGTGCGCTCATCCAGATGCCAGGTTTACTGCGGTTGCCTTTCCATAATTTCTGGCGCAACCATATGTATATATTAGAAAGACTGCAGAACAAAATGCCTGCAGTCCTTCTAATATCGTATTATTTTCTATCCGCAATCTCATCGAATGCTGCTTTCAGTTCCTTAACACTGCCTACCCGGATGCCTTCAAACCGGCCATTCTTTCCATTGATTCCGTTCAGCCATTTTACGCCCGTACCTCCGGCCGTTTCCCAGCGCTTAAGGTTTGGTGTATGGTCATCGACCAGGATGTCCATCTTTCCCAGTTTCCGATGCAGCATGGTTTCAACAAATTCCGCTTTATTTTCCCCATAAGGAACAAAGAGACAGTGCGAAGAGCTGATTCCCGGCAGGTACTTATCCAGCCATTTTTTCTTTTCCAGAAGCGCTCTGGTATCTGTATAGTATGAGGATAAGATATTCATATTCTCATCTGCTTTCAGGGCGGCACCTAAAAAGTCCAATAATTCTGTTTCCGGTTCCAGGTCTGTATAATATCCGGGTTTTCTGCTTTCCTCCACTGGAACATCGCGCCATTTTGCAATCGTCCCATCCATATCAAAATACACCCGCATATCACTTTTCAGTATCATTTTCTTCTGCATATATAATCAGTCCTTCTTTGTTTCCGGTTCCCAAAATTGAAGTTTCCGGAAATTGTTTTTCTATTTTTTGCAAACATTTGTTCTCTATTCTAACAAATATACTCTGCCTGCGCAAGCCCTAGTAAAAAACTTCACAAAGACGACCTTGTATAGGCCATCCCTATGAAGTTTCTTAATAGAAAGGGTTCTGTAAAAATTATGAAATTGAAACCGCATGCTGCCGGTCAGTTCGTATCGGCTTTTACAAAGTTTCGATAAACCGTCCGAAAGCAATTCTTCCCTCTTTTGTATTCTTATATACACCGGCGCATTCCAGAACCCGGACAAACACTTTTCCTATTTCTTTCTGCAGAATGGAATGAATGTTACCCTCTGTAATTTCATAGGAGCCTATCCATGTATCCACCCAGTCTGCGTGCTTTTCGATCTGCGGATTACTGCGGATATCCTGTTTTTCAAGGATATATTGTTCCAGAAGAGCCATTTCTTTTTTCAGCCGCGCTGGAAGAACAGCCAGTCCCATTACTTCGATCAGGCCGATATTTTCCTTCTTTATTTGGAAGGGAATATCTTTCTCTTTCTTATTTTTATTTTTATAACAAGGAAATCGCGAGAGTCCAGTCACAATGGGGCTGGATCCAGGCTGCAAGAGAAATGGAGGATCTGAAAACATCTAAGCATCTGCAGAAACTCTATCGAAAGAAAAATGACTGTATCAAAGATTATATTCATAAGATGACACGATGTATCACGAACTATTGTGTAAAGAATGATATTCATACGGTTGTAATTGGAGATATAAAGGGGATTCGTAAAGAGA
>NZ_QUIK01000006.1:4466-182894 GCF_003480105.1 Clostridium sp. AM42-4 | reverse complement strand
CGAACTATTGTGTAAAGAATGATATTCATACGGTTGTAATTGGAGATATAAAGGGGATTCGTAAAGAGAGAAACCAGGGGAGGAAAACCAACCAGAAGCTTCACAGTCTGCCATATGCCCGTATCTATATGCAGTTAGAATATAAGCTTAAAATGAAAGGGATTTGCCTGATAAGACAGGAAGAAAGCTATTCCAGTCAATGTCCGCCGCAGTCAGAAAAAGTATCGCACATTTATGCAGAGAAAAGAAATCGAAAAAAGCGTGGCATCTGCATTGTAGATGCAGTTATCTACAATGCAGATGCAGTAGGAGCTTATAATATTTTGAGAAAGTATCATGCCGTATCCGGTAAAGAAATTGATATGCCCGTAACCGGGCTGAGCAGTACAAAAACAATAAAAGTAGCTGTGTAACCCATCTGGGTAGCAGTACGGGTGTCATGGACGCACCTCTGAAGCTACGGAGCTATGCTTCGTAATCAGATGCTCGGTAATTCAATTGCCTATGTAGTTCACCCCCGGTCCACCATATCTTTCACCCTGACACGGAATATACATTTCTCCGCATCAATGGCTGCCACAAAACAGGAATACTGCCCGCCAATCTTGATAATGATCGGTCCGCCTGTTGTCGGAGATAAACGGTTCGGATAAAAACAGTATACAGAAATATTGGGAACTCCCGGAATTTTGCCGATCCAGTTCTTCCCCTGCATCTCCACACACTCAATGATAATGTTGCTATGCAGAGGGAAACGTTCCTCGATACCGATCCATTCAGATTCTACACAATCTCTTCTGGAAACAAGGAACCGCGGCTCTTCTTCTGTAGACTTATTCGTGTAGCCTTTGATCTTCACATCAATGATTTTTCCGGAAACTGCCTGTTCCTTGATGTTTGCCGCATATCCATGGATCCATTCCGAAAATGGAAGCACGCCTGGTATTGAAAGCCCTAGAAGATCAACCACAATGTAATTCTGAAGTTCCCGGCACAGGACCACGATAGCTTTTACTTCTAACTCTTCCCCTGACTCTATGGATTTTTTTATCTTCTCCAGAGCTGCCGGCCGGTATTCCGCCTGCGCAGCCCGATAACTTAGGTAAACCGTCATTGTTTCCCGGTCAACTTTGGTAATCTTCACGTTGTAGCAGCGCTCCAGCAGATAAGTTGAACCGAAAATCCCTTTATACAGCGTGGATTCCTCTGTCGGCATAATCAGCTGAACATCCCCGTCATATGCCTGCAACCCCTTATCCTTGATTTCCTGAGTAAACCGGATGTCCGTCAAAAGTTCTCCCTTCTCCATTAGGTACCCATACTGATCTAGTTTTTTCTGGGCTTCTGCCTCCTTAGATTTCGCGGTTCCTCCTAAAAATCCTAATAATTCTAATCCGGTTCCATTCTCACTCATATATTTGTCCTCCTCTTCTTAATTTAATAATATTCCGATTCCCCATGTAAACAGGAGAAAAAATCCCGGAATTCCCACAATAAATGTCAAAAAAATCCTGCGGAACAACAACTTGTCCCTGCGCACCAGTAATAGAAGCAAAAAACCAATTACCAGAGAAAAGCCACTCACCGGCAACGCCAGCATCCGCACCTTCCGGTAAAATTGTTCAAACAATGCAAACACCGTTTCCGTAACCCCGCCATAAGTGGGCCCATTATAATTCTCCAGTTCCGACATGACGCGGTCATACGCATCCTCCAGCTTCCGTTTCTTATCCCAGAGTTTTTCATTCATATCCGGAGCATGCAAAGTAATTGCCGGCCATGCTCTGATGAATTTTCCTGTAAAGTACCTGCACCAGGGTTTAATCACCATCTGCACTCTCCACTCCTTCCATTCCAATATCCTCAAGATCTGCCAGATCCGGCAGGTCATTATCACCATTTTGCGGATCCTGAAACATCTGACCAGTAAATGCCTTCATAAGTGGCGTTCCCGCCTTGATCGGTATGCTGGCAGCCACACTTCCCAAATCCGAAGCATTGATAAAGAAGCTATCATCAAATTCTGTCTGCACGATCTCCTTTTTAACCATGTCTCCGCTTATCAGTTGACCGGCCGGAATGTCGGTTTGCGCATAATATACCTCATGCTCCAGGGCCTTTAATTCCTTTTCTTTCTTTTGCAGTTCATCTTCCGCCTGCCGGTTTTCTTCCTCAAGTCCTGTAATGAATGTATCTGCCTTCGTGATCATCCGGTTATACCTGTTGTTTGCGCTGCAGGCCGATACCATAAATCCCATACATGCCACTAATAGCGCTCCCGTCACTATCCGGAACCCAAATTTTTTAAAGTCGCGCGGCCGTTCTGAAAAACGCTGCTCAACAGAATTGCTCCTTTTATATTTTTCTTCCTTGTATGTACCATCCAGAAGTTTTAAAAAGATCTGCCTGCACGCTTTTCCTGGATAAAATGGATTGCTCTCATATGGAATTGCTGCAAGGACCATATTCTCCGGCAAAAGTTCCTTTACATCTCCAAAGTCCGAACCGACACAGCGGGAACTGATCAGTACCTTGCACTCATCTTCCCCAGGCATTCCCTTTATATCTTTCAGAAGTTCTTTTAATTCATGCTGTTTCCATTCTGCCTTTGATGTTACAATGAAGCGGTTTTGCATCCTCGCATACACATGAAAAATCGTTTTCTGGTCCAGACACCCAAAATCATAGACAATAAAATCATATAAGGGCTTATAGTCCAGCTGGAATTTCTGAAGCGGAACATGGTAATAGTAATCCAGCGTTCCGATTGCAAACTTTGTGATCCCATCCACCTGCTCTTCCTCCCGCTCCTGGCGGCAGAGTTGCTCAAAGCATCCATCCGCATCATCCAGTTCAACGATCGCAGCGCGCTTTCCCTCATGTGCCAGTGTATTAGCAAGAAGAATGGAAATGGTTGTGCATCCAACCCCTATGTTGGTCGCCATAACCCCGATCTCACATGCCTGCCTCTTTGCCGGTTTACATTCTGTCTCTTTCTCCTGTTTTCTTCTTAAAAATCGCCGTATTGCCTTATTCTTCGGCTGCTCTTCCCTTGCCGTGTCCGCTTTTTCCCCTGCATCCTCTTTCTCTGGCTGACCGGAAGGCTTATAAAGGTATGCATACTGTTCTTCCGCCATCTGACAGATCAGGGCAAAGCGCGGCTCCCGTTTTAACATATCACATATAGGATCCGGGAGCTGGCAGACGATAGATGCCACCTGACTGGCCGGAATCCCATTTACCAGTACAGACATTCTCTGGATCAGGTCCGTGTACGATCCGTCATATTCCAAAAGATACTGGATACTGGCATTCACGTCCATGTTGCGATACTGGACCACATGGTCCCCTCCGGCGACCCCGTAATATGCCCGGGCCTCTTTTTTCGTCCGGCCGTTGCAGTACCATTCTGCGATTTTTTCAAAACTGGCATCTTCCTGATAGACGGCCGTATAAATTCCCAGGCTTTCAATTTCTTTCATATAGTCACTGCCACGCATCTCAGACACTACCACAAAAACCTGCAGATCACCTTCCGCCGTAGAGCAGATCTGATCAATGTCGCGCGGGGAAAGTTTTTCCTGATCCTGGTACTGGCTGAGTACCACCGCGTGTATTTGTGGATTGGCCCGGACAGACCGGATCACACTGTCTTTTCCAGAGCGAAATTCTATTCTGTGGACCGTGACTCCGCGTTTTGCAAATACACTCCGAAGTTCTTCTGCTACCGAATCACCGTCTCCACTCATTTCCGTTGCGATCAGAAGGTCTAATTCCTTTTCCATACTCACCTCTTTCTGCCAAATAGTCTGCGCCAAAATCCCCCGGAACCCTTGTCTGGCTTCTCCGGTTCTTCATCTACCGCGACTGCTATCCTGGCAAGGGCTCTGATTTCTTTTGAAAACAGGGATCTTTTATCACTTGATGCTGCTTCCCCGACATTCGCAAAACTTCTGGCATCCTGATTTGTATGAATGATACAGGTCGGTTCCATATTAAGGATTCTGGCTACATGGGATATGCCAAGCTCACATTTTTTATCATCAAGCGGCACCTGGTTTATAACCATTCGGATATTTGATTTTTCTATCCGAAATTCACTGAGCGCATCCAGAAAATTGCGGGCATCCTGCACCGTGGAGGTGTCCAGTGAAAGGATCAGCAGGATCAGATCCGATTTTTCCAGTGGAATGACGGTCGTATCCTTTAAGGTGTTGCAATTGTCAACCAAAATCAGGTCATAATCGCAGCGTCGCAGATTATCCATAATCACCTCTGCAATGCCACAATCCAGACGCGCCGCTTCCATTGCATTATCACTTCCGGCCAGGATATGAATCTGATCATCGTATTCGATTACATATCTGGATACGATGTCCACCGGCGAATAGGCCGGAATGTATCCCAGACACTCTCGGTCTTTACAGATCCGTTTTACCCAGTCCATTACATTGGGTGATGGGCAGATACCAAACGCACTGTCCACATCCCCAAATTCCCAGTCTGCATCAAGCACCAAAATTTTAAGCCGTCTTCCATTTCTCTTCATATCCGATAAGACATGGGCTAATTCCCTCACAATGGTGGATTTCCCTACGCCACCTTTTGGGGAATATACAGAGATCGTCATCTGCTGCAATGACACGCTTGTAACCGGCTGGCTTAAACCGATCTGTTTATAGGTCCGCCGGACTGCCCTGTTTATCGTATGCATTGGCGTTAGATCCTCTTCCGCCGGCATACGTCTGATAACTTTCTCCGGTTCCCGTGTTTCTGGAATGGGTTCTACCAAAGCTTTTCTACCGGCAGTCACTGTGGGTTTGGGTTCCTGTGTCTGGGTATCCGGCAAAAGGTCTGGCATTTTTTCTGTTTTGGCCGCAGCTGGTTCTGGTCTTAACGCTTCCTCTGCTTTCTCTACTGCCTCTACAGAAATCTCTTTGCCCGTTTTTTCAGCAGTATTTTCGTTGACTGCCTGGGCAATTTCTTCTTCATCAGCTTTTTCTTCTGCTGCTTCTGAAACCGCCTGCGCTGCCCCATCGTCAGTCACAGTTGCAGGGGCCTTCAGCAAAATATCCGGCGACATATCCTGTTTTATCTGCTCTTTTATATGGACATCTTCACTATTAAACAGATCCTCAAATTCACCAAAAAAGTCATCCGGAAGGATCGCATCCAGTTTTTCCTGTACAGACGGCTCTTTTTCCTCTGCTTTCTCTATTACGGATTCATTTTCCTGAACAGGCGGTTGAGTGGCTGCCCTATTGACCGCCAATCTTTCCTGGTCTGCCATCCTGTCCAGATTTTCATGATCCGCAGCCGTTTCCTTTAATAAGTTCGAAGTCCGAACTGGTCTTGCCATAATCTACCTCCAAAAAATTGCATTCAGAAACGGAAGATACTCCCGCAGCTGTGTGATCAGTGCGATCCCGATTTCCACCATTTCTTTGCGCGGTCCCGGGAAACATACGGACGAAAGCCCAAGCAGGCAGAACCCGACAAAAATAGTGGCTGCAAAAAACCGCACAATCTGCCCGGCTGCCTGGATTATAACGGAGAACGTATCGGGATGCTCCACAATGATGATATCCGTTGAATCCTCCAGGCCATGCTGTGCTTTTATTCGTTCTGTTTCCAGACTTTTTCGTTTCAGCCGTTTCTGTTTCCTCATTTGTATCCTTTTTGTAAATATGTTCATACTCCTCCGTTAAAACAATAAATGTTTACTCCTTAAATATTTTTCTATCCGGCCGCGTTCATCTTCCCGTAGCCGGTCTTCCACCGCCTGCTGATATGTGATCTGATCCACATGCTCCGGAGCATCCAGACTATCCAATATCGTGTTCGTATACTGCATAAAAGCTGTTTCAATGATCTGCTCATTCGCAACCGCACGTTCCTCTTTTGTGGCATTTATCATGCGGTTTTTAAGCCCTGAATAAACCTGCCTTGCACTCACCGCGCTGTCCGTATACGCATGGTGCATAGTTCTGCGAAATTCAGGCTTTTGGATTTCTGCCTCATAGAATTGCTGCATGATCGCTGCATCTTCATCTGAAACCGTTTCTGTATAAGTCACCTGCGGCCCAGACTGTGCTCCCGCATCTTTTCCTACTGCTTCCACTTCTGACTGATAGGACGGCTGTTCCTTTGATCCCGGTCCTGAAACCGTCTCTACGGATGACTGATTATTATCCTGTGACTGGGATACGGTCGTAACAGCCGGCTTTGATGAGGAATGCACATTTACTTCCAACATTTTTTGCGGCTCCTCTTCGTAAACATTCAGTCCTTCCGGATTGTTTCTGTAGGCTTCTGCCTTGTCTTTCAGGATCGTTGCACCTTTCTGCAGAAGAGGGCCTCCCATTCTTACAAGTTCGACACCGCCTTCATATACCGGCTCGGCCATAACTTCGCCCAAAATGCTTCCGGCATTTGCACCCATTGCGCCGCCTATGGCCGTCATCTGCATCTTTGCTGCCGGAGAACTGAATGCGGTCATGGCCATCCCAGCCGTTGCCCCAAAGGTCATCCCGGCCATGGTGCCTGCCGCGGTTGTCGCACCTCTCACCCTGGTCTTTGCAGCTCTTTCCCGGTACAGCGCCGCTTTCCGTTCCAGGGATATATTTTTAAACTGCGGAGACTCAAAATTATCAATGGTTGCATATTGATCCAGTATTTCCTGCTCTTCTTGTGATATACCACTTCCTAGTCCGCTCACACCGCCTCCAAAGCTGCTTCTGGATGGTGAAATCGCACTCTGGGCCCTGGCCGACAGAGCATCAATACGTCCAATTTCCTCCTTCGTCCGGGCATTCTCACCGCGGAGCCTGGACTGTTCTTCCATACGGATGGACCGCGAATGCTCCGCTTCGCCAATTCCCTGATCCAGTTCCCGGATCCTCGCATATCCATCCACCGATGGGGTATCCCCCCGTTTTTTCTGTTCATTCTGCTCCGCCTGGATCGCCTGTTTTTCAGCCTTCATAGACGCAATCTGTTCATTATCCATGGCAATTTCTTCCCCAATGGACGCAATTTTAGAATCATTGGAGCGGATATCCTCATTTAAAGAATCCTTCTTTCTTCCGATGGCATCAATACCACTGGCAATATTCTGCGCGGTCGCTGCTGCCTGGGCATGAGGGCTTTTCTCATGTATGTCCTCTTTCGGTGTAGGCCGATAGCCAAAAGCGAAGGATGTATCCGCATCATCCGCATTCAAATCCGGATGATTGCCTATGATATCTTCCATTTCACTCTGGAGTTCCTCGCCCTTATTTACATCTTCCAGGTCTTTCTTTTTCTGAACATCTGCTAGATCATCCATCATATCCGCGTTCCTCTTATCGGATTTTGCGTCAGAGGACGCATGGGCCAGCGCACCGGCCGCTGCTCCAATCCCGCTTCCAATGGATCGCATCAGGCTTGTGGCCCCCATAATGGTTCCAAACCCGGCAAGCTCCATTCCCATTCCATTTCCGATATGAAGAAACCCACGGATGACCCCCCGCGCCGGTATGATACAGCCACAGATAATGAGTGCAATCAGGGCATAACCTTTGCTTTCCTGGGCCGTCCCGATGATCATAAAAAACATGGGGATGAGCAGCAGGCAGGAATCAATCACCGGGTTTAATAAAATTCCAAGCACCTGCCGCATCCAGTTGGATATCGTTCCCCGCTCGACCATTTCAAACAATGCAGCAAACGGGAACAACAGCACCAAAACCACCATGCAGACGGCAGCGGAAATATAGCAGACTGCCAGGTACGCCTGATAAACGACCGCGCCTACATATAATATCGAATTAATAAACACGACCTTACCGTTGGGCTTTGCCATTGCACGGAACTGGCTGATCAGGTTGTAGTCTCCTCCCGAACCAAAGAAAAAGGCATAGGAATTATCCCCCATGTTGACGCCGGAGCCAACACTGTCCGCCACCTTAAGGATCATCGACTGGCTTCCAGTCATGAGCGCATGGAGCATGGCATCTCTCAGGTATAAAGCAATTCCCAAAAGCTGCGGGAACAGAATAAAACCGATGCTGCTGGCAACAAATAGTTTTGTCATGTCCAGCAGCCGTTCCTTGACCCGCGGATTGCCATTTGAGTAGAGGAAACCAACCAGGTAGTATAAGAATACTGGCACCATAAGCGTAAAAACCAGGTTCCGCAGGTACCCATACATCGCCATACCCACCAGGCCATATATGTTGCCGGTCCCCATGTCAAAGGAAAACAGCGCCACGTCCCCAGTACGGGCAGAGGCACCTCCCACTCTTCCGAATATGATCGCGTTTAAGTCACACCCAAAAGAAGTCAGCAAAAAATTCAGCCCGTCACCAATTCCTATACAAAACTCCCCCAGCAGTTCGGCGAAAATTCCTCCGTCCAGCATGTCCGGTGTACTGGAATCAGGTGCGTCCCCGGCGGAATCATAAATACTCTGGTCCGCACGGTCCGTCCACGGCCCATCCGCATAAGAAGATACCGGTGCCATGCAGAATGTAAGTACAACTATAAGAAGCAGCAGCTGGATTGTTTTTCTGCTGATGTTCTGCATATGTTTCATTTGCTTCATGCCCCCTGTTTCATCCTTGCGTGTTCTGCAATCTTTTCTACGTCTGTTTCCACTACATCAAACTCGCTGTCTTTTAGATAATCCGCCTGGATGAACACTGCGCGCTTCGTAGGAATGTCAACCAGACATAGCTCTCCATATTTTTTCGCCTCGGATGTACCGCCCAGATTAAGTACCGTATCTACCTGGGACTGGGTAAGGTTTGTAGTATCTTTGATGTACTGCCCATCCAGATAGTTATGGCGAAACAGCATAAAGGTCTCCGTGGATTTTAAGATTTCCTCTGTATCCTGGTATTTTGCAAAGTCCTTTACGGACTGGAGGATCAGCCATGGAGCTGTATGACGTTTACGCGCTACGCGGTATAGGGCATTCTCAAACATGCGTGCTCCTTCAAATTTCAGGATACGGTGTGCCTCATCGGTGGACACTATGAGTTTCCGGGCCTTATTCGGATTGGTAGAGTTTTTCTTGATAAAGTTTTCTTCAATATAAGACTGCACGACCATGATCATGTTAATACGCTCCGTCTCATCTGTGATCTGCGACAGATCAAAATTATGAAACGGCAGCGACATATCAATAGAAAGCGTGGACTGGCAATCTAGGTATGCCTGACTGCCATGAATTTCCCGCAGATAATAGATCTTGCCTTCTTCATGATTATTACAGACATGGGCACCTCTCTCGGTTCTTTTTAATGTGGACAGCTCTTCTCTTGTGAATTCCTTCATGCAATGAGGACAGTAATACATTTCACGCACGCGATCCTCAAATATATCCAACAGGAGGGAGAACGCGTTTTCTTTGAAGTTGTCCACATTCTCCCGCGCATCCAATAATATTGCACGATAAAAATCATGCATCTGGGGCAGCCGCTTCTTTCTCCGCCCTGACCCAAAGGATCCTCCGGATGCTGGCACCGTTTCATAAAGAGACGCTGCATCCTTGTCCCGAAGGCCGCAGTCAGCATAGATTTTCCTTACATTCTTTGAAATAATGGATTTAATACGGGAATATTCCGTCGGCTCAAATTCACCGACCATGCCATTGGTCGTAAAACTGGTTGCCAGTACCATCAGGATATTCGTCATGTCCACAATCTTTTCTTCCAGATACAGCGTTGGTATCTCCTCTCCGGTTGCCCGGTTATATTCATACTCATCGCTGATCTCAAAAAAATTAAGTTGGGAGTCGGAATAATTGGAAATCAGATAATTGACTCCTCCTACTGCTTCTGCCACTATAGAATACTCACCTCTCTTTCCATCGCCAGGAAGCGGTTCATAGTCAATGTTCGCGATATGCACGCCGAAATCCACCTGCCTGGAAAACAGCTGCTTCACGGTTGCCGACTTTCCATATCCGGACTGCCCAGCGATCACGGCTCCATAGGAGAAATGGGTCTTATCAAACGGGTCAAACGTAACTGGCATTCCAGAATAGATAGATCGGCCAAATACGCAGCCCTTTTCATGGAAATATTCGCTCGTGGTATGGTTAAAGATCAGGGATAAATAGGCCTGGCTTAAAATATGTCCCTTGATCGGCTTTTTACTCACACTCAGATTTTTCCCGACAGATATTTTTGCTTCAAATATCTCATTAAGTGGGAGGGATGTTAAAAAAGCCTCCTTATGCATCGCATAACAGGAACGAAAACCAATCCCCTTTCCCCTGGAAATAAACTCGGAAATCCGTTCTGTTAAAAGCTTTAAGCTTTCCGCGCGGATCAAGAATAGAAAATATGTTTCAAACAGGGTTGACTGGTCAGAGTCGATCTGTCTGGCCCACCGCTCTGCATCCGCAATCTTTCCATCCAAAATTCTGAGCCTGTTTCTGTCCCGTTCCCCGGATCGTTCCATGTCCAGTGACCGGATCCGGCGGTTGATCTTTTTCTGGGATTCCTCTAAGAGCGGGTCTATGATGACCGTGGACTCCACATAATCCATATTGAAGATCCCGGCAAAACTATGGGCAAACCGGCCCTCTACAGGCAGTTTGTCGATATAGAGACCGGCATAATAAAGTTCAATCCCGTTATCATCCAGCGTCATGTAAGATACCGGCATGGTATTCACACCATCCGGCGCAAGCACCTGTAAAATCCCGGCACGCTCTTTTATGGGCTTTGGCACATTCTTCGTCCCGCTATGAAAAACAGTACATCCTGTTTTCTCTTCCGCCTCTTCTTTTTTCTGCTTTTTCTTAGACCCGATATGTACGATCAGTAACGTCACGCCCGACAAAACGCAGATGCACAGACTGAACATCATAAGAAAATCAACCATTTTGCAGTCCTCCGTATAACATTTCATCAATCAGTTCGTCCGTAAAGGATTCCTCTAAATCCGTGTCCTCCCGGTACGGCATGATCCGGCTGTCCCAATTGGACTCCAGCAGATCATCATAGCGGAACCTATTTCCAGTAATCGGGTGATAATGCGTATGGAGCATATTAAAGAGCTCCGCTTTACTGCAGGGCACCGCTTTTACATCACACTCCACCAGGTTGTGAAGCAGCTTTTTGATATCTTCTTTTAAATGTTTTGTAGCTTCCTGATACAGTTCCTCTTTCGTTAGGACCGTTGCCAGGTCCGGCGGAGCGCTCCAGGAAAGTACATATGTCTGAATAAGGTTCTGCCTAGCTGCATCCGGTCCTGACACTTTCGCGATATAGGCCAGCTGGCTTTCCACATGACGGATGCGCCAACTGTATGCTTTTATCTTTTTCTGGAGCAGGAGCAGTTGTTTGGAACGCTCCCGGGTTTCTGCGGAATCAAAATCACTCTTTACTGTTTCAAATTCTTTCCGGAGAGCTTTATAATCTTCATTCGTCTCAAAAAGCATGTCCTGAAGACCGGTTAAGATCTTCTCATATTCCCGGACAGTGCCATCCATGTTAATGTCTTCCCCATATATGCGGTATGTAACCCTGGACGTAAATTCTGAAATAAAGGCAGCATAATTATTTTTGACCCTTACTTTTTCCCCAATCGGCTTTGTGTAAAAGTCGCTGCCACCGCATTTTAGTACAACAACAAATTTCTTCCCACCATTTGTCACGATGACCCCCGGCCCGATCTCATCAATCGGTACCAGTTCATCCGTCTGGGAAAACAGCCCTCTTTCTTCTGTTTCTGCCTTTTTTGTCTTTAAGTTCTTTTTTCTCATCCGGATAAGCCAGATAGCAGCTATTCCCAGAGCCAGAATGGTCAGCCCTAAAAACGCAGCCGTAAGCCTAGTAAGATGATTGATACTTTCCATCTTAGAATTCTTCCTCCCATTCCGTGTTTTTGTAATAAGTTCTGCGATTTAACCGATGCGCAATCAGACTGATAATGAGCTCATCGGCAGTACGTCCACCAAATGCCAGCAGGGAACTGCCAAAATCGGGGACCGGAAAAGTGACCCCGGTAAAAAGTCCTGCCTCAAGCATCACGCCAAGCCACACACCCAGAAAAGCCAAGTGGATCATTGCCGTGATCTTAAAAAGAAGATAGGCAATCACTCCGCCGCCCAGGCACACCAGTAATGATTTGTTTGAAAAGATCCACCATTTTGTCACATCTGTAAAATCCGGTGGTCTAAGTTCTGTCAGCTGATCCATGCCATTCCTCCGTTTCTAATGCTGCAGCATGCCCAAAAACAAATTGATAAGTCCCACTAAGCAGCTAATGCTAAAAAACACGATCACTTTCGCTCCAACCACGTCAAGAAATTGATGTTTCCCATGGCCGGTATCATTTGCCGCCAGCTTAATTCCTGCTACGATCAATGACAGAACCATACCGCCTATGGACAAATACAGGCATAAACTGTAAAAAGAGGCAATCGGGCTCTGTAACGCTTCGCTGTCACTAAACCCAAAGTCGGATACCTGATCGTATGGATCCAGCTCAATCTGCCCATCTCCCATTCCAAAATCCATATCCGACAGTCCCGCGCCGGTTGAAGACTCTGTGATTTCTGCCGTTTCAGTTGATTCTGCCGGTTCCGCATAGGCACTCATTTTCATCGCACCTACCAGCAAAAAGGAACTCGCTAAAACAATTCCGATCCATGCACCTGGCCGTTTTTTTCTACTGGAACGCATCACCAGCCGCCTTATAAACCAGACTTACAAAGAAGATTGCCCCAAACGCACAGATCATGCCCACGAAGATCCGGAATATCTTCTGCTTCGTCTGCTTTGCGTCAGAAGTATCACCAAATGACAGTTTTACGCCTGCATAGATAAAGAGCAGTACAAAAAGTCCCACAGCCACCACAATCGCAAAAGAGTAGCCGCTTCGGAACACATCCTGCACCTTCGTGATTGCTTCCGTAAAAAGTCCTCCGCTTGTCGCATCTTCTTTCATCCAATTTGCATCCTGGACCGTCTCCGCATAAGAGCAGATCGTCATCATTCCACTTAAGACTGCCGCCTGCATGGTCAGAAGTGCCTTCCTTCCATTTTCTTTCCATCTTCTGAACATTCCTGATGTCCTCCTTCATCTTTTCTATTGGTTATGAACAGTTTCTGCCCATATCCATTACCCTAACTTGGTTGGGATACTGGATATATGCAGAACAACCAGAAATTCATGGGAAACTGCCGCAGATGCAGCAGCTTTCCCATAAACAAACAAATTACTTGTTGGAATCTTCTTCGGAACTTTCTTCCGTTTCTTCTTCCTGTGTTTCCTCTTCCTGATCTTCTTCCCCTTTTGTCGACTGATTGCCCGGTCCTGTATGCAGCGTTACCAGATGAATGAAATGGTTTTCATCATCCTTGGTCCAGATGCACCAGCCCTTATAAATTTTCACATCTTCCGTATACGGTTTCAGAAAATTCATAAACAGGGACAGCTTCTCGTAAAAGCACTCTCCGCTTTCCGCAGTCGTCTTGACATCAATAGCTGATACAAAGTTATCATTCTTCATGTCAGAGATGCTCATCATCTGTCCTTCAAATGAAACTTTTACCGTATCAACCTTCTGGGCACCTGCATTCATAACGCTAAGCGCGCGTCTTAAACTGTTGCTGTTGGCCTGAAATTCATACTGCACGGTTTCCGTATTTCTGAAAGCCGCTTCATACATCCGCTTATCAACAGCGCTCTGTATATTCAAGCGAAGCTGATAAATCGCATCCGGCCACTTAAGAGCGATACCAATGATGTTTTTATGCTCCTCATCAAACTGGAATGAAATACCGAGCTGATTATAGCTTTTGTTGCATGCCAGAATCCTGATCAGTGTTCCCGGTTGGATCGTCAGATAGGTCGAAATTGCATCTACATAAGGTTTATAATCTTCCTCTTTTACCTCAGACCGGTCTTTACTTTCAAAACGGACCATCGTTGGAGATAAATCCACCGTTAACATCGTGTTCTGGCGATCCGTGGATGCCATTTTCAAAATCGGGCCCTCTCCGGATAATACCGGAAGGAAGCCGATCCCACTTTTTGTAGTTGCCATGTGGGGTAAATACTGTGAGATTTTCTCCAACGGAATACTCATGCTAAATGCATCCGTTTTCGGATTTTTCACCTTGGTCGGTTCTTCCACGAAGCCTACCGGGATCTGAATAGCTGGTTTTTGGGAAAGCAGTGTCACCTGCTTTTCCTCAAACTGCATATATACAATGTCGGTCTGCTCCGCAACAGCTCTGACCGAACCAGCAAACCGCGCCGGCAAGTAAACGGAAAGTTTCTCAACCGGCACCACTTCACCCTTTTCATCAAGTCCTTTGATCTTAGCCTCGAACTTCACGCTGGCGGTGGTCGTTTTTCCCTCTACGGAAAACATACACGGGTAACCTTTTGCCGTTGCCTTATTACTGGCCAGAAAGCTGATAACCCCCTCTTCAATCGTGATCTTATCCATCAGTTCCAACATCTTTTCGCTGGTAGCTGCAACGATCATCATCTTACTCATATGTTTCCCCTTTCTCTTCCACTGAATTTTCCAGTTCATCTGTTAAGATACGCTCATGCGTCTGCGTATCCATTTCATACATTTCCAAAATCATCCTTTTGGCTTCATTCATGGTGCCGTCCGTATCTACCTGGCCGCCATCCCACTCTGAAAAATCGGAATGGTATAACTGGTAATCATAGCCACCTTCCGAAACCTGAACATATAAATAGCCCTTATTACCCAACTTCCAGGCACACTCATCTTCCGTAATCTCCGGCTCCGGAGCACAGGTTGCCTGGCATCGTTCCAGACGTTCTGCCAATTCGCAGATATGGTAAACTTCACTGCCAAAACGCAGATGATACTCATCCATACATCCGCAGGCCACAATGACTGTGCTGTTCGGATACTTCACCTCTACATACGCACCATCCGGGATCTGAAACAGCTCCCGGTAATTCGGATCAATGAAGCGGATCATGCGTGTTTCATCCGCTTTATCATTTTTATATCGGTTCATAACGTCCTCCTTTTTAGAAATCAAACAAAGAAAAAATATTTGCCATACCTGCCATGGGCTGCTTTTGTGGCACTACCACTGCCGGTTCCTCGTTTTCCGGCTCCTGCAGATCCATAAAATCTTCATCCCACTGGCCGAACAGATTTTCAAACAGCTCATCTTCCTTTGCTTTTTTACGTCGTTCTACCTCTTCTTTTCCAAGCAACTCCTCGTATACCTGCATCGTCACATACGACTCAGCCTGTTTGTCAGAGCTGTGGAGCACATCAAACATCTTTTGCAGGGCACTTCCAGACTTTACATCCTGATCCGCCAGGCTTGATGCCAGTGCAACCCTCGCATCGACACCCTCTGCCATGGCAGAAATTCCTTCCACGGAGAACTTTCCCTGAATGGCTGCCGTTGCAACCTGCTTCTCCGCGATCAGTTCAATCACTTTCGCCTGCGCGGTTCCTTCGTAAGCCATATAGTACGTTCTGCATTCCATGGTCTGGTTCATCCGGTAGTGACGCCTGGAAGCCTGCCAGACAGTAAAAAGACTGTATCCCAGCTGATAAAAGATCAGGGTCGGATAGTTGTACTTCTTCTCGCCTTCCGTCCAGCACAGATCAACTCCTGTCTCGATGAGTTTTGGATTGGTGATAAATACTTCCACGCCGTCCTTTGCCCGCTCACGAATCCAGGTTTCCCTCTTTAATGCTCCCGGGCTCTCCGCTTCCACAACAACGGCAAAGATCCCCGCGGCTTCCAAAATATCCCGGAGCCGGTGTGTGACATTCCATTCATTTTTTCCGGAGCATTCAGCGAATACTACGGATTTTCTGCCTTCCGAAAGCTCTGATTTTATCAGTTCAATGAGCTTTTCTTCTTTCGGCAGCAGTTTTTCTCCCGAACGGTATTCATCGTGCTGAGCGGCTCTGATCAGAATGTCTCCATCAACCGGATTACGGATCTCTTCGTTGCCATACGGCATGTCCGGATAAAAAAGCCCATATTGTAATGCCTGGCTGAGTAACGCAAATCCACCGCTTTCTCTTCTTTTTGCATACGCAGTCAGTCTTGACACCAGAATGGAATGATCCCGGGCCACCTCTCTTGCCATCGGAACGGTCACAACCATCTCCTTTAGATCCGGCAAATAGGATGACATGTCCGAAAGGTCCAGAAAAACGGCACAATCCAGCAAAAAGTCTGTAAAGATCGTAGGGCTGATTCCCGGCTTTGTCTTTGGCGACGATAAACTCCGGCCGCGGGCAGATACTTTCTCCGCAAGATCCTCCTCCGAAGATGATCCCGCATATTCATAGCGCTGCTCCACTTTTCCGTATTGCTTGGAAAAATTCGCAACATCTGTCCAGCGGTACCCCTTCGATGTCATTTTCCACGGTGCCAGCCGGTAAATCAGGTAATAAAGATCCTCTGCTTTTCCGCCGGCGATGGTTCCAGTCAGTGCAAGCTGTTTCTTCGTTGCCTTGATCAGGCAGTGCATTGCATTTCCCTGGGCACTGTCTCCGTCCTTACACACATGGCACTCATCAAAAATAGCGATGTCAAAATACCCTTTCATGTATTTTTTAATATACGAAGCAGGCGAGTATTTTCTTACCCCATCTCTTTCTGAAACAGATATCGGTTCCGTCTCATTCTCTGCGTAATACTTTCTTGCATATTCTTTATGTACCCAGACCGTAGTCTTTCCTTTTTGGGCTTTGTTTCTGAAGTATGTTGCCCGGTACCAGGGGCTGATTTTCTTTGCACCGATGTTTTTTACATGCGGCATCCATAAAGATTCCCCACACCAGATGCAGTTGGAATTCCTCCCTGTTTTATACGCAAAGTCGTTAGCAGTAAGCCCGCAGATACCGCCTGACGCTGTATAGGCAGCAAGCACCTCTCCACAATACGGGCATTTCATTCCATAGATTGTCTCGATCTTAGTTGTCCCTTTTTCAAAGTCTTTACCGCCGCAGGAAACACATTTTCGGACGGGCATATTTTCTACTCCGCAGTCTGGATTCCTGCATTTTTTCATATACGCCATCTTAGCAATTTCCTTTTTCGGTACCGGCTTCAAGCTATAGGAGAGCTTTGCAAAATCTTTCGAGAGGATATAAAATTCTTTTCCAACCCTCAGACTCCCGCGCTTTCTAATCTCCAGCAACTGGGAAAAATCGGTTATGATCGTTGCCTTTGCATATGGAATCTGGCGTTCGATCTCCCCTTTCCATTTTTCAAGGAGATGACCAGGACACATGACGAGATTCCTGTATTTTACCAGGGACTCATCCATATAAATATCCTTGAGTGCTCTATGGCTGCGTCGCATTTCCTTCTGCACAAAATAGCTTTCGCAGATTGCAGCAGCCTGCGCTGTCTTTCCTGTGCCCATCCCCTCACAGATGATGGAAAAAGTTGCGCCATTTAAGAGGTGTGTGGTAACACCATTCACCATGGCTGCCTGCTGAGGGTAAAGTCGGATAGAGTTTAGGGTAAATGCATCCACCTCACCTTTCAGTTCGCTTTCCGGGCTCAGCAGATTTTCAAGATTTTCCACGAGCGTCGATCCGTACTGTCGAAAATACTCATCCATGCTGTTAAAGTTGATCGAGCGCTGCTCTTTCTTTGAGATCCAGATCTGTTTTTGCTCAAACAGGACCTGGATAGCAGACTTTAAAGCCTCATAATCAAAGGTTACAAGATCATATATCTGCATTTCTTTCAGGTCATCCGTTCCCTGTAGAGAATATTCCGTCTCAACGCATTCCGTATGAAGCCGATTGGAATAAGCATTGATCAGACCCTCTCTCAGTGCATATGAAAGGATTGGTTTTCCCCACCACTTAAGCAGTGGCAGCGGATATTTTTTCATCAGAATTTCATAAAGTTCTTCTCCTGCAGTTTCTTCTTTTGAAACGAACAAATCGTTTCCAATCGCTGCATTTAAGATCACTCCATGATAAAACCGCTCTTTTCCGCGCATGATCGGCACATAGTAAGCTTTATAGCTGCCAAACACGTTATACCGCTTCTCCTGTCCGTTTTTGTTCAGCCAGATTGTGTTCTGCTCGGTGGTGCACATCGTACTTGCTATCGCCTTTGCCTCCTGTAATGTCCGGGTAAAATAACTGATGTAAGCAGCCCTGATTCCCCGGATCAGCATTCGCTCCAGATAAGCCTCAAACATACCGATTCTAATCATTCCGTTTTTCATCACACTGCCCTCCCCTATGCTAACTCTCGGATCGTCCCGAAATTATCAATCACATGCAGCGTGATCTGGTTGCGTGTTGTGACTAAAACAGAATGAATATCTCCATCATCATTAATCTCCGGAGTTTCGACCCGAACTGGCTTTGCCTGTCCTCTTTGCAGGTGTAAATCGCCGCGGTCTTCATTTCCGGCCAGGCCCTGTCCGCCTCCCGCAATCGCAGACAGATACAGCAGATCTTTTTTCAGCGGAACAATTGGCTTTCCAAGGCCAACCGACTGATATTCGTTGGTCTGCAGAGCTTTTTTAAGCACTGGCACCAATGCACTCGTATTATGAAGCAGAATTGCCTCATCGAATTCCTTCGTTGTAAAGAGCTCAATCTCACTCTCCAGCGATACGGGAACTTCCATGCGTGTATCTGGGTCTTTGGGAATGTACGGAATATTCTCAAGCGGTGCCCCAGGATTTGTACTCATCCACTCCTCGTACTCTTTCCGGTATAGCCCGATCGATGCACGCTTCTGACCAATGAAAACCACCTGTTTGTATTTCGCAAACTCCTCATCGTCAAAACGATAGAAGGCCACAGGCTTAAACCTTGCCAGCAGAGACTTTGCAAATTCATCCAGGTTCATTGTGGTAAAGGAAACAACCAAGACAAGATATCCTTTCGTTTTCATTAACTGGAAGATGCGTTCAACAAAGAGCCTTTCTAGTCTTGTTGATCCATCATCTCCGCCTACGCCATATGGCGGATTGGCAAAACACAATGTAAATGACCGGTTCGATGCCCGGATCCCGCCAATGAAATCTGCACATACTGGAAATTCAATCTCCTGCTTATACTGCTCAAAGGTTTCCCGATTCAGTTCCACACCAAATGTATGGACAGAACCGACTTCATCTGCCCTCTCGCACTGACTTAAAAACGCCTTCAGTGCTTCTGCATTACCAAACGATGGTTCCAAAACGCAGCATTCTCCCTGCAATCGGAACAACCTTCCTATTTTAGTGGCATGCACCGGATCCGTGTAGTAAGCGCCAAGCTTACTGTCATTAAATACCGTTCTTGAGAACGTATTCTGTTTGATGATTTGCTCCATCACCGTTTCCTCCTTTTGGAATAGTCTTAAAATAAAAAAAATCCCAGTTATCGCTAACCGGGATTTGAATATAAAAAAATAGACTATTCCCTCCAAAGGCCCATATGGGCTCACTCACCGCCAAAAGCGGTATCTTTGAAAAAAATAATCTAATGAAATTATTATAACAAAGCAATTCTAAGATTGCAATATCGAAACTGGCAACATACTCGCTGCATATCCTGATGAATTACCAACCCCCACTTCAATTTCTTATAAATATGAAGTGAGGGCTTCCGATAATTCTGTCTCTTGGAATATGCCGCACTGGTATTAGAAATTTCAGGCAGCCACCATCCTCTTTTCCTGTCAAAATCGGTTGTGGCTATTGAAAATCTATATGACCCCAGTCAATGCAGCCGTCTACCTGGTTCTCCAGAAGGTAACGTATCAGTTTCACGCAGGTTTCCCGTTGGTCAGCATCAATTTCATCACGAACATCCATCAGGTAATCTTCATACCAATCATAAGGATAGATATCCCCATAAGTCTCCCTGTAGTCTTCTTCTGAATCTTCGTCATACACCTCTTCTGGATTGTGATCAAACGTAACCGCAATCCGTTCAAGCTCATCTATATCTACCTGGTGGTCATAGAGGTAGTAAAGAAATGAATCACTACCGCCCATTCCACTATAAGCCCGCGAAAACCATTCGCCTGCAAGTTCCTCCTCATCCGATCCATTTCTGTGCCATCCACTTAAATCACCAACAAACGCTTCCAGCAGCTGCGCCGGATGCTTAAAACCGGCTTTAAATGTATAATACAGAAGAGCATGATACTGCTCATCTGTAAGCTTTGGGCTTATATCTCTGTCTGCTTTTGTCGCAAGATCGGACGCTCTCTGTTCTCTTTCTAATATCATTTTTCGTGTCTCCCTTTAGGCATAATATTTTAAAATGCTGTATTGTTTACTCTCTAGGTGTGCCCCTCCAGTCGATTTTTTGACCGCATCCATGACAATAATTCGCCAGTCTCGCTGCATTTGGTCCCCATCCCAAACGGGTACCACAACTGGAACATGTATACAGCGTACCTTTTTTTACATTATGCAAGGCTCCAAGTGGATGAGCCTCTATTCCCTTTTTGAGTGCTCTCTTTGCAACTTCCAGCGCTCCGTAAACTTTCTTTACTTCATCCTCTGTTCCATTTATTTTAACATTCATTTTCTGTATTACCTGTAATGCCTCATCTTCCATCATCTGACATACACCTCCGTATTTCGTTTTACAAAAAAATCCATTCATCCTCCTCACTTTCTCTGTAATATTTTATATAAACAGGGAAAGTCTCTCCGTAGACATTCCCCTGATCATATCAATCTCAGGGCAATGCCCACTCATTTTAAATTATTCTACTCCTGCCACTAGTGCCAAAGCCACGCTCCAGACACTTCCTGATCCAAACGATCTGTTTTCGATAACCAATAATGTACAATATTATCTTACCATAATTAAAACAACGTCTCAAGATTCCTCCGATATTTGGCCATTACTCTGTACTTTGTATCAACCTGCTATAAGTATGGATATGGGTAATTGAATTAAACAGCTTTTTCGTTGAAGAGTTCGTCCAGATAAATATAATTAACAGACGCCGCTGGGAGATCGAAGAAAACTTCCGGATCATAAAAACAGAATTCGAAGCAAGACCTGTTTTTGTAAGACGGGAAGACAGCATAAAAGCACACTTTCTGACCTGTTACATCAGCCTTCTGGTGTACCGCCTGCTGGAAAAGAAGCTTGGAGAAGAATTCACTTGCAGCGAAATTTTGAAGGCACTCCGGGAAATGAATATAACTCTGCTGTCCAAAGACAGCGGCTACATTCCTTCCTACAAACGCACGAAACTAACAGATGCCCTGCACACAGCCTTCGGTTTCCGAACGGATTATGAATTCATCTCGAAGGCAGATATGCGGACAATCATCAAAGAAACGAAGCAGAAAAAATAGCACAATTTCAAAAATAGTACATATCAATGCAAAAACGAAAACAGCCACGCCCCTGATAAACACTGGGGCTATGGCTGTTTTTGGCTTTATAAAATGTCAAAGATGGGATTATAACAAAGCAATTCTAAGATTGCAATATCGAAACTGGCAACACACCCGCTGCATATCCTGATAACTTATTAACCCCCGCTTCAATTTCTGAATAATTGAAGCGGGGGCTTTTGATGATCCTGACTCGTGGAATATGTTGCACTGGCATCTGAAATTTCATGCAGCCCTGCCCTCTCTTCCTGCCAGAATCGGTCGTAGCTATTGAAAATCTATATGTCCCCAATCAATGCATCCGTCTACCTGGTTTTCCAGAAGGTAACGTATCAGTTTCACGCAGGTTTCCCGCGGGTCAGCATCGATCTCATCATGAACATCCATCAGGTAATCTTCATACCAGTCATAAGGATAAATGTCCCCATAAGTTTCTCTGTAGTCTTCTTCTGGATCTTCGTCATACACCTCTTCCGGATCGTGATCAAACGTAACCGCAATATGCTCAAGCTCATTTATATCTGTCTCGTGGTCGTAGAGGTAGTAAAGGAATGAATCACTACCGCCCATTCCGCTATAGGCCCGCGAAAACCATTCGCCTGCAAGTTCCTCCTCATCTGATCCATTTCTGTGCCATCCACTTAAATCACCAACAAACGCTTCCAGAAGCTGCACCGGATGCTTAAAACCGGCTTTAAAGGTATAATGCAGCAGAGCATGATACTGCTCATCTGTAAGCTTTGGGCTTATATCTCTGTCTGCTTTTGTCGCAAGATCGGACGCTCTCTGTTCTCTGTCTAATATCATTTTATCTCTCCCTTTAGGCATAATATTTTATAATGCTGTATTGTTTATTCTCTAGGTGTCCCCTTCCAGTCGATTTTTGGCCGCATCCATGACAATAATTCGCCAATCTCGCTGCATTTGGCCCCCAGCCCAAACGGGTACCACAATTGGAGCATGTATACAGCGTACCTTTTTTTACATCATGCAAGGCTCCAAGTGGATGAACCTCTATTCCCTTTTTGAGTGCTCTCTTTGCAACTTCCATGGCTTCGTGAAATTTCTTTACTTCGTCCTCTGTTCCATTTATTTTAACATTCATTTTCTGAATTACCTGTAATGCCTCATTTTCCATCATCTGACATACACCTCCGTATCTCATTTTACAAAATTGTCTGTAAACTACATATGATTCTCACTCAATTATCCATTTTAATAGCAAACATTTATCTTGTTAATCAAGTATATTTCTATATTATTCCTGGCCATATCCTCATTCTTTATGTCAACCATTTTTGCTAAATATACCATAGATCGCTTCGCAATTGTCGAATGCTTTATATCTTTGTGATTGGTATATTGTCAAAAACAAAGTACTCCCTTTTTTAAGGGGGCATATGTTGCAATTTAATTATAACTAACTGGTGCGAAAAAAGGAAGTCGCAAAAGTAAAACGTTATACTTAATATTAATTCACCAAAATCACCGCAACACCCCGTTGCAATAAGTCTGACGGAATTTTGGTTCCACTTATTTTGTGGAAAATGTGGATGTGCATTTATTTGGTAAGGAACAAAATAAGAGCCCCCTCTCGGAAGCCCTTAGAGAAATATCTTTTAATGTATTGTTTCTGCATAAGGAGCGTTTTGGCAGCTCTACAACTTTAATGCATTATAAATATCATTAACGTTATAATCCGGAGCAAAGTCAGGAGCTACATTCATAATTTTTTGAATCAAAGGAACGTCTTGCTCAACAAGATCATTTGCAACTTCCTCTGCGGAAGAAAATTTCTGCATTTTTACACAGACTTGCTTAATTAACTGCATAATTCTGCCTTTTTCAATGCCTTCCTCATGTGCCTGATTTCTCATTATTTCCATCTCACGACACATAATCTCCACTCCTCTCTCATCTTCTTTAAAATACCGGACACGATCTGCAAGAACCTTGTTGTACATATCCTTTGCATCTGTACAACTAAAATCATGCATCAATCGTCCAAGTTTTGTTTCATCCTTAATCTGGGAATTTACATATATAATATGTTCCTCATCCTCAAATAATTTTCCAGTTTCCCTTACTACCCGGTCTATATGATAGATCGGGAGTCCCGCCTTCATGACATCATTTTCTGTAATAAAGATCACGAAAGTCTCATTCAGATCCTCATACTGATCACCTGGTTCGGTGACATTCGCATCGATCAGTGCACTGTTGTATCGGGCTCTCTTAGCGCCGGCACCTCTGTCACTCCGTTGAACCTCTACATTAAATACGCGATTGTGACTATCGACTGCAAGAATGTCCAGCTTTACGGATCGTCCCTGCAAATTCTTAATACCACGCTGGCTGTGTGCTTCCAGAACACGGATACCTTCATCGTTCAGGATTATCCGCAGTAACAGTTCCGCACACGAGATATCTTCAAATACTTTAGTCATGAAGTCATCGTCCAATAAGCGGAAACCTCTAAGTCTTTGCAGATCTTCCTGATGTTTCTTCTCAAAATCCATTCATCTTCCTCACTTTCTCTGTAATGTTTTATATAAACAGGGAAAGTCTCTCCATAGACAATGCCCTGATCATATCGACCTCAGGGCAATGCCCACTCATTTTAAATTATTCTATTCCTGCCATTAATGCCAGAGCCACGCTCCAGCCACTTCCTGATCCAAACGACCTGTTTTTGAAAGTTAATAATGTACAATGTTATCTTACCATAATATAAACAAAGTCTCAAGATTTCCTCCGGTATTTCGTCATTACTCCGCACCTTGTATCAACCTACTATAAGTATGGATATGGGTAGTGGCATGATACTGCGATTTCTCCATTGAAGAATTCATCCCACCAGTACTTAATTTGTTGATTTTTGTATTCTGCTTTAGTATAATAATAATAATTTCACATGTGTTTTTACTATTTTTAGTAATAATAAACTGTGTTATTATGAAAGAGGTGATATTTTGGAGTTCATGAAATATAACTTTATGGGTAATAAAGCAGATGAAAATGTTCCTGATCAGGACTTAAGCAACACCACAGGATCGAGTTTTGATGATGTTAAAACTGAAACTGCGGAGTCTGATACTCAGGATAATTCTTCTTCTGTTTACTCTGACGACACTTCAACTGATACTGAACAAAGTAGTCATAATGGCTCTGTTATAAATGAACAAGGCGAACATAATGGTCCTATTGTAAGTGATATAGATGGCTTATATACGTATGGCCAGCTAGCCAAATTGTTAAATAAACCAGAGAATAATCTGCGATACTTAATCAATACTTTCCGCGATTATATTCATCCTGTTGCCGTTACAACTTCCGCAAATGCTAAACGTGCAAATTTCAAATATTCAGAATCTGATTATGCTACCCTTAAGCAAATTCTTGCTTATAAAGAAAAGGGAATTCAGAATGCTGAAATCATGAAGCTTTTAGAAAACGGGCCGGCTGATGATAACAACGATAATGAGGATGATCAGATTGATATTATAGGAAAGCGAATCCTGGCTTTATATAAGAATAAACTTTCAGAACGTGATCAACAAATTATTAATGAATTTAATTTGGTTAATGCCAGAAATCAAAAAGCTATAGAAAATCTGCTCCAAAAAGTTAGCGATGTTTATTTAGAGCAAAGGGAGTTTTATGAATCTGCACTCTCCGAGACAAAAAAACAGAATGAGATTTTAAAAGGACAAAATGACAAGCTGCAAAAACAGTTAACTGATGCACAAAATATTATATCGTCTTCAAAAGAAGTATATGAACTCAACAACCAAGTTATCAGCGATGCTCAAGAAATCATATTGAAACAATCCGAATATATCGAAAAATTAAAGGATGAGCTTTCACATGATGGTGAACAAACTTCAGAAAAGAAAGGGTTTTTTTCAAGATTATTTGGACTTTAATTTGATACCATCTTACAAATTTATATCCTATACCTAGAAAAGCAATCATACTTAATGATTGCTTTTTCTTTTATTTACTTGATTACCCCACTCTCCTACTCTCATCTTAATTTTCTATTATTCTTTAATTCCAGTTCGAATCTCTTTAAATTACACAGATATATGTTTGCTATTTATTCAGCAATCAGGCCTTTTGCTATGATAATAATAATTTATTTTTACCTTTTTGTATGTATAGAATATTTATTATTACTAAATATGATAATAATGTTATTACTATATTTGATAATGATAAATATATTTATCATTCATTTTCATTTTAATATAGTAGTGATGATGTTATTATTACTATATTGTTTCTTGAATTGTATTCTTATTATCAAAATTGATAATTCATTTACTATATTTTTCTATGGCGGTTTTCTTCTCATATTTATTATTATCATTTTTATGAATTGATTTATTTTAAATATGATAAATTTCTATTTATCGATCATGAGATACTTCATTCAGTAAGTACATCTTCGAACTTGTTTAATTAGTAAAATTCTCTTTGTGAATTCATCAAATTTATTTTTATGTTTTATCAGCAGTGGGAGAGTAGTAACGCCATCAAAGCGCAATCATTATGCCATTATCACGCAATTATTATGCCATTTACCAAAATCAAGGTTATAGCGCGCCATTTATATGCCATCATCGCGACATTATATCGCCATTTCAGTGCAACTATAGTGCCACTAATACGCAATTCTTGCGCCATTTATTTAGATCAATCCTATTTCAAGAAGATAATAATATTGACATTTCCGTAAATACACAGTATTATAATGGTAACGTCATTATTATTTTTGATAATAATAAATTGGCTTAGTAGTTCTACAGCATCGAAAACATAAGATATAATAATAAAATTGATGTTAATTAAAAAGAAAGGGAAAGCTGCCATCTATGTAATAAAAAGAGAGGGTGAGCAGCAGGAAAAAGAATGGACCAGAAATTATATTTGAGTGTTGACTGCGGATTTGATAAATTTAAGTGCTGTATCGGCGACTATTTACTCGCCTTTTCATCTAAAATGATTGATGTCACCAATTCTATTAATGCTTTATCAGTAGCAGATGGCGACAACACCTACATAGAATACAAGGGATCTGTATACATGTTCGGTGACAGTATCGATCAAATCATCAGTATGAAATCCAATTTAAAAATGTATGCTGAAGAACTTGATAGTAACCGAAACAAACAACGTTTTAAAGACAGAACTTTCCATATTAGTTTACTCGCAGCAATCGGATACTCGATAGTAGCATATGATACCGTCTATAATCCTGAAAAAGATGTTGACAAACATCTTTTTAGAAACCTCAGTAACTTGCAGTATTTTATCGGTATTGGTTTGCCTTATGGCAGCATGAATGAATGGCCACAGATCAAGGAATTTTTGAAGCAGCGCCATCATTTCAAAATCCGCCGTGGTAGCAAATCCTGTACTTTTGATTTTGACCTGGATCTTTCAAACGCGAATTTCTTATGTAACGCACAGGTAATCACAGCTTTTCTTTTCCAAGGTGCATCATCAGACGGTAATTTAACTATTGATAAGAAGGCCTTACCGTGTATCATGATGGATGCTGGATATAAAACAGTTGGATTATTTGAACTGGCAAAGAATCTGTCGATCAATCCAGAAACCGCGTTCAGTGATACAGATCATGCAATGTACAACATTGATAAGTATGTTGAAGAGAAGGTAAAAGATGCTGGAAGAGAGGACTTTAGTTATCTTCAGGTACAGTATCATGCCAGAGGCGAAGGTAATCCAGCAGTTCGTAAGAACACAACCGTGATCAATGTAAAGGATATCTACGAAAAAGTTTTGGCAGAAGAAGCTATCAAACTGTGTAGCCTATTAGAAGGAAAATATTCATTGGATGACGTTGAAAATATGTTCATAACCGGCGGCACCGGAATCGCATATTATCCTCACATAAAAAAATACATGGCTGAACATCATGGACTTACAAAAGTGGTTTTAACAAATCGTGCTGATGATGGATCCGAAATTTCTCCAATGTACGCTATTGTAATCGGACTGCATAAACAGCTCAAAAACAGGTACAAATAATGGCTAGCTACATTCAAATCAACATCAATACAGCTAATGCGCCACATTTCGCTACGTGGTATCATAACCGCAGCGGTCAAGCAATGTCATTCTTGACCGCTGCCGTACTAAATTACGCAATCAAGCGGCAATTTCTCTTAATCGGCTACGCACCGAAAGACATTTCCCTTGAAGAGCTTCCAAAAGTATTTCAGATCCGCATTAAAGGCAATGAATCACTTGTCAAATGGGAAAACGATTTAAAAATGGCAAGCCTCAATAAACGCCGAACGATTGAGTATATATTGGAACAATCCATCAGTACAGATACGCCCATCCGTTATACACAAGCAGAAATGGATATGAAAATAGCCGAGCTTACTTTCGGATCAACAGCCCGAGAAGAGAAGAGTAGTGTGGCACTTTCATATGTACCGGTGGTAAACGAAAATCCTACTGATAATAGTTCCAATGAAGCGATAACGAAATCAACATCTTCCATGAAACAGGATACCTCAAAAGTTGTTTCTGAAAATAAGGATACCGAAACCGCTTCAAGTAGAACTACCGAGGAAAATAATTCCGATAATATATTCATGAACAGTGCATTTGCTGGCCTAGAATAAAAAGGATGATGACCATGCATATAACAAAGAAAAAACGAGATGCAATTGTCAAACTGCACCGTCAGGGCGAGTCGATCGAACTTCTGACCGCCATTAGCGGTCTCAACCGAACCACCATTACATCCATTATCAAAAAAGATGATAGTGAAAAGCTTTTTCGCGAATTCAATATGGTAAGTGAAAAATTATCGTTTGAGCGTTGATAAGTATTTCTGATCAGGTAAGAATTTACAAAGCTCATCTGATGTGATAAAATACCTATTACAAAACCCGCTTTCCGGCATAACATAATCAATCTGCAGAATTGCTGCAGCCGATTATGTTATGTTTTTTTGTGCCCAAAATTTGAATTTGTGAAAGGATTTTAAGATGATAAAAATGAAATCAGTTCCCATTATTTTCCTCATATTCATGTTCATCATATTGACGATCCCAGCATATGCCGCTGACACCAAAAAGATCACCAGCGTAAACATCCAGAGAATTTATAAAGCAAAGGAGGGCGAAATCAATCCAGATCAAGTATCTTTTAAGCCCGGCCGTTCCGAGTATACCATCACTTATCAGGGAATGTATGATGCCAGCGATTTACCAATCGGTTCTTATATGGACTATAAGATTACCCTTAATGCTAAAAAAGGGTATGATTTCGAATGGTTAAAAGAGCGAAATTGTCTTTCAGATTCCGGGACAATACAGGGACTCTCTATATCTGAAGATTACTCATCCTGCAGTTTTACCCTTCATGCCTATCCGCTTCCAATGGTTTTAAATCAGCCACAGCAACTCCGCTGGAAAGGGACGGACGCAGAATGGGATCCTGTTGAGCATGCCGACTCATATCATGTGACTATATACACCATCGAAAAGGACGGCCGTCTTACCCAACGTGGAAAAGAACTTACATGCAGCACAACCTCTATCAACACCAGAGAAATTCTATATTCAAAACCAGGAGATTATATTTTTAAAGTCGAAGCTGCCAGCGACCAAACGTACCTGTATACCAGTAAAAAAGCAGAGCTGGCTTATAATCATTCAAAATATCTATCTTCTGAAGATATCGGCTATTATACAGGATACTGGCAGAAGAAAAATGGTTCGCAACTCTATAAACTTACTTCCACCGAACGCGCTGAATATGATAGCGAATACCTTATAAGTGGCCGATACCTCATAAACGGAGACTATTACACTTTTAACGAAAGCGGCGAGCTGCTGACTGGATGGCAATCATTCAATGAACAATGGACATATCACGATGAAAACAGCGGAAGAGCAGTTCGCGGGTGGTATTCAAAAGCAGGCAAAAAATACTTCTTTGATCCCACGTCATCCATTATGACCACCGGCTGGCGGACGATCGATCATCAAAGATATTATTTCGATCAGTCTGGAGCCATGGTCACGGGCTGGCAAAAAATTCACGGAAAGATATATCTGTTCCATAAAAACGGATCTCTAAACCTTAACACGGTAGTGATCCAAGGGAAAACCTATAGTTTTCAATCCGATGGCAGTCTCATTCAGTAACCAGTAACATATTTTCAATGAAAAGGCAGGAATGCATTTATGCTCAGTTTGATTTTAAAAATACTACGCGATAAAGTAGGAGAGTTGTACAATTCCATCAATCGAAAGATGCAGCCCTTACCATTTGGGGATGATCAGGACTATATCCTTGATTCCGACACCGTAACTGTATCCGATTTCTGGAAGGATTTTAAAAAGTATAGCCAGAGCCCTGCTCTGATCGGTGTATTTTATGTATTTTTACTTCTCAACATAATAATAAATTTATTTATTATTATCATGTCCATTTCTAATCTTTCCAATCACTGCTTAAGAAATCATTTATTATCGCTCGTAATGGCACTTTTCTGGCTATTTGTGCCTCCGATTATCTGGATGTATTCTACCAGATACGTTTTTTGGAACTACCATCTGTATAAATATGGTAGTCTCATCCTCCTAGCATTGAATGATCTAATAATCATCCAGAAGTTCATAATGAGCAGCTTTTATCCGTCCTTGATCCATTTTCTCTCAATTATTCCGGTGGGAGAGTACATTGGTAAGGACATGATCATGCAGCTGGGCGTTTTCTTATTTGCCGGACTTCCGCCTCTGATCCCCATCTATATCGGATGCAAGTTATATGGCACATTCTCTTCGGACCTAGTCCTGGATGAAATCGATCGCTTTAAACTCGATCAGTACATAGATTTCCGGAAATCCAAAGAATTTGCTTATGATTTTAAAGCAGTCCGCTATCTTTCAACGGGATCCCAGTTTGTTGTAAAAGAGTTGGACCGATTTTTGCATATGTACTGTGACGGTACAACCGGCACCGCAAAAACATCCAGTGTGCTCACGGTTGCCATTGCGGACGACCTTGATCAGAAAGTATATAACGAGGATTATCAGAAAAAAGCCTGCTACAAAGCCCTGAAAGAGGGGAAATTACGGATTTGCGCCCCATTCAATGGAACTGATTTTTCCATCAATTACTTTGAGCCGATACTTTTAGAAAATCCAAACGCAGACAAACAGATTGAAAAAGAAAATGCCAGCAGAAGAGAGTTGTACCGGCATCTCAAGTTTGACTCTCAATCCGCTGGCATCACCGTGGTTGCGCCCAATGCGGCATGGGCGGATCAGTGCTACCATATGGCCAAAAACCGCAAACTGAAGATCCATAGGATTGACCCGATTTTAAAAGACAGAAAACACAAAGAAGGTTTCACCGGCTTCAATCCTTTTAAAATCGATCCCGCACTGACCGGAAAGGAGCTGGCAACCACCATCACGGCCCAGGCCTCCAATTTCGCTACCGTAGTCCAGTCCATTTATGACCAGTCAGGCGTATCCGATCCTTATTTTTCGAGTCTCAACGAAACAGTAACTGTCAGCATAGCAGAACTATTAATGCTGACTTACCATCTGGTGCACCCCGGACAGGTTCCCAAAGCATCCGATGTGCAGAACCTGATCAACGACTGTAGTCGCTGCCGCCCATATCTGGATGCACTTATTAAGCACTATTCCGTTCACAGCGTCAGAGACAGCGGAAATGACCGCACAGAACAGGTTGCTGAAGTTGTGGATGTAGGGCAGTGGCAGCAGGTATACACCACTATCAACAATGACCTTCTGGGCGAAAATAAAGCAAATATGTACGATCGCTGCAATGGTCTGCGAAACCTGATCAACAATTTCCTAAATGATCCTCTGGTCCGCGATGTTTTTGAAGCAGAAGAGACCGTTGATATTGATAAAGCCCTGGAGTACGGTGAGATCATCATATTAAATTATGCCCTTGAGCGAGGCGATTCTGTGGCAACCGGTTTTGGCCTGTTTTTCCTGCTTTCCTATGAAACGGCCGTCCTCAGGCGTCCTGGATCAGAAAATGACCGTATCAAAAATTTTATTTACATCGATGAGCTTCCTGTGCTCCTGCATCCGAAACTGCAAAGTTTCTTCACACTGTTCCGCCAGTACCGGGTTGCTGTCATCTGTGCCATCCAGACACTGGATCAGGTAAAGAAGATACAGCTTGACAGCATCATGCTCGGTAACTGCGCACACCAGATCATATTTGGACGCGTAAGCACCACGGAAATGGATATCTTTTCCAAAATGGCTGGCGAGACCCTGGAACACGTCACACAGGAAACTGTTACGGAAACAGCAATCACCGCAGAGCTACCGGCTTACTCATATTCCAGGCGCTCTACACCTACCTTATCCGAACGTTTTTCTGGCACGGTATTCCGGTATTTGGGCTTTCAGGAAGTTATATTCTTTTCCGTAAACAATTCTTCACCCATTTATCCCTTTAGGGGAAAAGTGAATTTTCTGCCCAAACCGAGAGAGAAGAGCGCCCCAAGACTAAAGATCGAATGGGAGCCATTCATGCCAGGACCGTTGCATCCATCCGTTTTTGAAAAACGATTCAGCGTTGCCCACATATCATCAAACGGGTATTTTTCTTCAGGCAAACCAGGAAATTATTTCCTCGCAGGAAATAAAAAATCCATTCCAGAACCCCAGGTCCAGACGGATCTGACCACAGAAACAACTGAAGCTGTCTCAGATGCAGAAGATCAAACGCCAGTAGAGCCGACCCATATCATAACCCCCACGGAACACACCGATGGCATCTTCTTCGGTGAATGAAAATGAAAGGAACGCGAATACCACCGCATATACCATGTCCTATTCCCCATTTCGATTTGATAGCACCACAACCATTAAATCCATTCAGGTCCCTAGATCATCAGGAGCATGGCAATCCATCACAAAAAATGAATTGTCTGATCTGGAACTGCTCATCCTATCCATAGTCTATGAGCTGCAGTATTGTACCGCATCTCAGGTAAGAGATTTTCTATTGTTTTGTGGGTGTGAAAACAGATTCAAGCGTTTTTCCGACGGAAACGGTAATCCCTATCGAAACCCCATCCATGCTCTGATACGCAAAGGATTGTTGATCCCACTTTCCATATTTCGCGGCGGAACAGCAAGCGGACCGTCTATCCTGCAGTTAAGCTCATTTACAAATAAATTAATGGAATTATTATTCCCGCATCCCAGAATTTTTGATCATTTTCCAAACCGTACTGCAAATGATCCATCCACAATTTTAACAGTTCTGGTCCGCAATAGCGCCTGCATCAATATTCTGAGAAGCAATCACCAGATATTCCTTGCGCAGGCCATTGAGAATGCCCCATCTATTCCCCATATCTGCCTTAAGACGCGTTTGCAGGGGCAGATCTTAGTATTTCCCTACCGTTCAAATAAAAAGGCATTAAAAGCGGAACTGGATCGTCAAAATGCCACTTCCTATCAGACATGCATAGTGATCGCCGAAACTTTAGATGATGCAAGGAAATTGAACCACTTTCTGGACACCAGCCATTTTAAAACACCTTTACTCTTTAGCACCGATGCTTCGCTGAAGAACCCAGAAATTCCACTTCTTAAACACTTATACCAATTCACGAATGGGCATATGGAGTGCCTGGCACTTTCTGATACCTAAGAAAGATCGAAGCTTAAATCAGTAACCGTTTCAATACCACAGGAGGACAAAAATTACGATGTATTTGATATGTTTCTTACTTTTCTTGTTTCTTGCAACGCTTCTTTTCTGCATTGTACAGAACAAATCCCCATATGACCAGGCTATTGATGATTTAGCACAGGAAACCGTTCTAACGCAGTATTGTACCCATCGCAATACTAAATATCGCTGATTCCTTCTGTTTTCGTCCATGCACGGCAATGTGGTGATAGACGATGAAGGCCTGGTGTTCTTCACAGTGTTTAATGCCTCTTTTTTGTATTGATGCAACTCGCAAATAATGATAGAATTGGTGAAGCAGGATCATGCCTGACAAATGGCCCACCACTGCGTGTATCATTCGGAGCATGATCTTTTCTGGAATACTGGCCTTAAGAAGGATATGAATATGAAAATGACCTTAAGAAGTCCCAGAGCCGGCGTTGTGGTAGAGCGGTTCGGGGACAAAAGAAAGTATCTATACAAAATTGTTGAGAACAACCCACTGTGCTTAATCAAACCCTGCACAACCTTACTTCCCCTGGCAGAAATAAGTGCTGATGCAAAGATCATCGGCCCGGACGGGCAGCCTGTCCCTGCAACCGGCGAATACTATATCACTGCAGAAACCATGGATCCGTACCATATCGTAACAGATTGGTTTTAGGAGCTGCAGGTAAAAGACATATAAGCCCAATGGACTTTGTATGTCTTTTTTGTTTCTGATTGCCATAAGATTGATGCCTTTCTCTATGCAAACGTCATTGTTGCAGCGCGGTCTCCGCATAACTTGATGTGCTTCTGGGAACCATTACTCCATAAAGGAGGACTGCGAAGATGTCAATGATCAACAAAGAAATAAATGATTTTTCTGTTCAGGCTTATCAGAATGGTGAATTTAAAACCATAACCAAAAACGATATCATGAAAGAATGGAGTCTCTTTTTCTTCTATCCGGCAGACTTTACCTTTGTATGCCCTACGGAGCTGGAAGATCTTCAGAACAAATATCCAGAGTTTCTAAAAGCAGGATGCGAAGTTTATTCGGTCTCTACAGATTCTCATTTCGTACACAAAGCATGGCACGATCACTCTGAGCGAATTGGTAAGATCGCATACCCAATGCTGGCCGATCCCGCTCATGTATTATGTAAGGACTTTGGGGTATTGATTGAGTCCGATGGAATGGCCGAGAGAGGAAGCTTCATCGTAAATCCAGAGGGAAAAATCGTTGTATACGAAATAAATGCGGGCAATGTTGGCCGTAATGCGGATGAACTGTTTCGCCGCCTTCAGGCATGCCAGTTCGTAGCAGAACATGGCGATCAAGTATGCCCGGCCAAATGGCAACCTGGTGCAGAAACCTTAAAACCAAGCCTTGATCTGGTAGGTATGCTCTGATGGAAAAGGAAAATTTCTATGATGTAGTAGTGATCGGCGGAGGGCCGGCCGGACTGACCGCCGCATTATATCTTGCACGTGCCCGCTATCGTGTCCTTATCCTTGAAAAAGAGAAATTCGGCGGCCAGGTCACCATCACTGATGAAGTGGTAAATTATCCAGGCATTGAGAAAACCAGCGGGAGAGCACTGACAGAAACCATGCGCAGACAGGCCGAGTTTTTTGGAGCTGAATTTCTATTAAGGGAAGTTACTGCGCTAAAAAAAGAAGAAACTGCATCCGGAGCAGAACTCTGGGAAAGCACTACAGACAAGGACAGCTTCCAAAGCTTTGGAATTCTGCTTGCAACAGGCGCCCATCCAAGAATGATCGGCTTTCCAGGTGAGGCAGAGTTCCGCGGTCATGGAGTAGCTTACTGTGCAACCTGTGACGGAGAATTCTTCTACGGGAAAGAAATCTTTGTAATCGGCGGAGGATTTGCAGCGGCAGAAGAGAGTGTATTCCTCACCAAATTCGCAAGCCATGTGACCATTTTGATCCGAGACGATGATTTTTCCTGCGCAAAAGCTGTTGCAGAAGCAGCCAAAAATCATCCTAAGATTACCGTCCTGACAAATACCGAAGTTATTTGTGTTGAGGGTGACCACATGCTGCGCAGGATCTGCTACAGAAATAGAAATACCGGAAAGGAAACTCTCTTTGATTCTGCAAATGACACGTTCGGAGTGTTTGTATTTGCAGGTTATGAGCCAAACACATCACTGGTAAAAGAACTGGTAAATCTGGATCCCCATGGATATGTGATAACCGATAAGAGCCGGCAGACCAGCTGCCAAGGAATTTATGCAGCCGGTGATGTGTGCCAGAAAAATCTGCGCCAGGTAGTAACGGCAGTGGGAGATGGTGCTACCGCCGCTACGGAGCTGGAAAAATATGCGGCTGCCATGCAGGGAAGAACCGGTATCCATGCAAAACAGGCGGTTAAAAAAGGTGCCGCGCCAGATGTAAAATCCTCAAATAGTTTTTTCTCACAGGATATCATAAACCAGTTAAATACGGTATTTGCCAAAATGGAACGGAAATTGCAGCTTGAGCTGCATCTGGATTCCCGGCCCGTGAGCCAGGAATTAGAAAATTATATGACAGAACTGGCAAAATATACAGATAAGTTGACTGTGCACGAACGCGTCCCTTCTGCAGAGACCGGTGCTTCGCTTCCTTTTGTGGATGTATTAACCGAAAGCGGAGAGCAGACAGGGCTGGCTTTTCACGGCGTCCCTGGAGGGCATGAATTTACGTCCTTTATTCTGGGATTATATAATGCTGCAGGGCCTGGGCAGCCACTTGATCCTGTAATAAGAGAAAAAATACTGGCAATCCAGCATAACGTTCATCTGCAGGTCCTGGTATCACTTTCCTGTACCATGTGCCCGGATCTTGTGACGGCCGCACAGAGGATTGCTTCCCTAAACCCTCTCGTAACGGCTGAAGTATATGATATTGCCCATTTTCCAGATTTAAAAGAAAAATATCATGTTATGAGCGTTCCCTGTCTGATTATCAATCAGGATAAAACCTCATTTGGCAAAAAGAACATCCAACAGATATTGGAATTAATCTGACTGGTCTGCATCTCTTAACCTTCCCATGAGTGTTTAACTTGCAGTCCTTTCAAAGGCTTTCCCTTCGCCGAACAGGGTTTCAGCGCTGTTGACAAGCATTTGTGAAGCAGATATAATAAAACGGTACTCATTTTTTTCAAATATAATTCGCTATGTGAAAGGCATACGATCTCATCCGGGATTGATATGCCCTTTTTTATGCGAAAATGATGCCGACAGGCAATCATATGCGTCAGCAGGACTGACATACTCCGCTACATGGCGGTAAAAAGCAAACAAATATCATATTTACAGGAGGAGAAGAACATGAGCGATGCATGGAAAGGGGTAAGCAGGGCCAGAAAATGCCCCATTTGTCAGCATGAAGACTGGTGTGGCTATTGGACACCGGAAGATTACGGTGGTGAGCTCATCTGCTGCCAGCGTGATAAAGAAAAGTGCAATATGATCGGTTCCGATGGCCAGGAATATGTGTTCATCGGAAGCGCAAAAGGTTCCGGCAGTTCCATCTATGAAGAACGCACTCAGTACGAACTGCTCCGGAAAAAGAAAACCGGAATGAATTATTCGCATATTTCAAAACCACAAAAAAGGGAACTGAAACCGGTTGATCAGATTGTGCCCAAAAACAATGAAAACTGCAGCAGTATTTACACCTATATGCAAAATCTTCTGATCCTTGACCCGGCACACAAGGCTTATCTTCATAGCCAGGGTTGGACGGATGAACTGATTGAAAAGCATCATATTGTATCATTTCCAGAAGAGGACAGCCTGCGGGTAAAGTACCATAACCGATACCGCACCAGAAATATAACCAGAGCCAGGCTTGCAGATCTAATTCTACAGAAATTTGGATCAAATTCACTCGAAGGAATTCCCGGGGCGTATTTAAAAGGAGAGCAGTGGACCTTTGCCGGCCCAAGTGGACTGGTATTTCCGATGTATGACCTCGATGGGAACACCTTTCGTCTTCGGATCCGGAAAGATTTTTCTGACATTGATGCAACCGTGATCACTTCCGGCCAGGATCGTTTCTACTATGCCGAAGGTAAAAAATATTTCATCAGCATGAAGGGAGTTTACTTTGTAACCCCTGGAGGAGAGAAAGAATTTCTCCCGCAAAAAGGAAAATACAGAACCCTGGCTTCCTACTATCAGGATTCTCAGGCTGCAACACGTGGAATATTGGCCAACATCTATAAAAAGGGCTGCGCGGCTGCAAACCAATGCAGTTTTTACGGCCTTCCTTTTGCCAAAACATCCTCCCTTTGGTACATCACGGAGGGTGAGCCAAAAGGACTATTTGCATCCAACGCCTTATCGACTCCGGTGGTAACTCTTCCCGGGGTCAATTCCTATTCTCTTATTTTAGATGACGGTGTCCTTTCTCAAATGAAAGAACTGGGAATGAAAATGGTTGTTGTTGCATTTGATGCAGACAAGCTTCATAATGAGCGGGTTTTATCGTGCGAAAAATCACTGGCAGACGGACTAAAAACCGCTGGCATCCCAGTCGTAATTGCAAACTGGAAAGAAGAAAATGGAAAAGGTATTGATGATCTTCTGGCATCCGGGGGAGCACCTCAATACTGCATTTATTAAGAGAATTCAATGAAAGGTCCATCTCATTAGTGTTTTGCTAATAGGATGAACCTTTTCTCATCCATTCAATTCTTAATCTTCTTCAGGAATACCATATATGAGAGTAAGTTCCACCTCATCAGCTCCAGACCACTTGTTTACAGCAATGTGGTCTGCGAATGCTATTGCCATGTGCATTTGTTTCTGGTTTGCAGTGATATCAACGCCATACTTGCTCCTTAATGTTACTGTCATACCGCCACACGCATCCTGATCAATTTTAAGGCAGCATCCGGAAACAGCAGCAAATTCATTAAGAATCGGGAAAAGAGCCTCATTAAACCATTTTTTAAATTTCATGACCTTTTTCTCTTCTTTTTCCTCTTTTATTTTTTCAATAGCTTCCTTGGCAAATACCGCTTCCTCATAAGACAGCCCATCCACCGCATCATACAAATCATTCGATGTTTCATTACTATAGTCAAATTCCTGCATATTCTCTTACCTCCTTCTAACCAGTATACAACATTGTGCATATATGCACAATGTTGATTTATCCGTAATTCAGCTATGATTGTTCTTAGGAGGACTTTTCAATGGTTGATTACAGCCCGTTATGGGACACGATGCAGAAACGCAAAATTACACAGTATACTCTGTTGAAGGATAAGGTCCTTGACAATCATACGCTTGACCGGCTCAAAAAAGGCCAAAATATAACCTTGGTAACATTAGAACGCATATGCAAATATCTGTCCTGCACGCCCAACGATGTCGTATCATTTACAGATGATGCATGAAAAATCTGCCACTTTCTTTGGAAGTTTACGTTTACGCTGTAAATGTAAACTTTTTTATTTCTAAACTTTGATGCAGACAACAAAGTAATTTTAGCGGGTATGTCTGTTATGGGCATATCCTCTTTTTGTTTTGCCAATCAGCCTCCTGGCCTAAGCCGGCCAGATGTAGGTGAATGCAAATCGAATTGACACTCCCGAAGCAACCCATTATACTAAAAATATCGTTGAGCATCCTCCCCATATAACATCGCAGTTTGTATTGTCCGGCCTGCTCAGCAAACATTCATTTTAAATGGAGACTCAGAAAACATGGCACTATATGCTCTGGGAGATATGCATCTGGCCTTTTCCGTAGACAAACCTATGGATAGATTCGGGAAAGTCTGGAAAAAGCATGAAGAAAAACTCGAAAAGAATTGCAGAAAACTGATTGGAAATGAAGATACATTTGTCATCACTGGAGATCATTGCTGGGGCAAAAATCTGTCCGAAGCAAAAACAGATCTTGCTTTTATCGCAGATCTTCCCGGAAATAAGATTTTGCTGCGGGGAAATCACGATATGTTTTGGGATGCCAAGAAAACTGCAGTTCTAAATCAAGAATATGAACCACAGCTGCATTTCCTGCAGAATAATCACTATCATTACCAGGATTATGCCCTTGTAGGAACAAAAGGATATACCTTTGAGGGACCATTCTACATCAATTCAAAAGGGCAGATTGTCGGATGGGATGAAGCCAATGAGAAACAGGCCAAAAAGCTGGTAGCGCGGGAAGCGGAACGATTGCGGATTTCTTTTGAAAGCGCCAGAGAGGCCGGCTTCCGTAAATATATTATGTTTCTCCACTATCCGCCAACAAATATCGTGGAAGAGGAGAGTATCTTCACGCGGATGGCCGAAGAGTACGGAGTGGAGCATGTTGTATATTCCCACTGCCACGGAGAGTCCCGTTACGGCGACAGTATCCACGGAGTTCACCATGGGATCCGGTATCACCTGGTTTCTGGAGACTACCTCAATTTTAAGCCTGAAAAGATCCTGGATTAGATCTTCCACTGGAACGGTAGAATAGCATTATTTATGGAATTTTTCTTTCTATATGCTATAATCGTTGCTCATCTCCATAAAAGTTTACGTTTACGACGTAAACGTAAACTTTTTGTTCTAAAATGCCTAAACAACTCCAAATCAAAAATATTTGCCGTACTTGTCTGCTGAATTATCACATGTGGGAATCAGTGACCACGTGCACTTTAAATTCAACATATATCGTGAAATTCATTGTGTATTCGCCTAATTGCAAAGTAAAATTGATGCTGCATGATATAGCCTTGGGCAAAAATGTCCAGGGCTATTTTTATTTACATTTCTCGCAATAAAAAGTTTACGTTTTTCACTAAAAATAAACTTTCTATTGTTATGTGGCCTGTATGATGCTATAATACAATTAAAGTAAACGTATATAATGTAAACGTAAACATTTATATCAATCAGGAGCATCCCATGGAAGAAATCAAAGAAAAATCTGCCAAAAAGCCGGTCAGCATGCGCTTGACCGCAACAGCATCGGAACGGCTGATGCACATCATTGATCTGTATAAAAATCTGGAAGACCCAAAAGGCGAGCAGCAGGAGAATGCTATTCTGCGCATTCTTGATATTGCAGAGTCCGACAATATCAGAGGGACACATCCTGAGTTAGAAGGCCCCTTACTGGCAGTTGAAGCCACGATCTCTACATTAATTAAACAACTTAATGGTATAGCAGTCGGCCAGGATGCCAAAATTTCTAGGCTTCAGGAAGCATTAAATGCTGCGATTACAGAAAAAGAACAGGCTATTGCAAAGGCCCAAATTGATATGGATAGGGCCCAGCAAAATACTGATTTGGCTAACAGACTCCAAAAAGAGGCCATGGATACGATGAATAAAGCAGAGGAGGATGCCGCTGCCCAGATTGAAGCCATAAAAAAAGAAACCACTGCTCAAATTGAAAAAGTAATGAGTGAAAAAGAGCATGCATGCCGTGAGCGTGATGATGCCCGCACGATTGCCAATGAAAAAACTGCCAGCAATGATCTTCTTCTCAAAAAAATGACTGGTATGGAAGCCGATCTGGAAAAATACAAGGATTTACAGGAGCAGTACAAAGAGCTCCAGGACAAATTTTCAGCCCTACAGTCTCAGTTAAATGAAAGCAAATTGCGTGCGGAAATTGATAAAGAGCGCGCCGTCATGGATAAAGAGCGTGAAATGCAGGAGCGTATCAGAGAAGCGGATAGAGAAAATGCAAAGCTGCAGGCAAAAATTGAACAACTGTCACCTGCAGAAGCCTCGCCAAAGTAAATATTTTTAAGGAGCCATTCATGAAAAAATCATTAGATCGTTTCCTAATAGCACAGCAGAATTACTATCATGACGCTTATGAGGAATTAAAGGTAGGTAAAAAGAGAAGCCATTGGATGTGGTTCATATTCCCCCAGATTCGTGGTCTCGGATACAGTAATATGGCGATATACTATGCCATTGAAAGTCGTGAGGAAGCTGAAAACTATATTACGGATCCAACCCTCGGCCATAATCTGATTGAAATATCCACTGTCCTGCTGGAAATTAAAGACAACGATGCAAAGAAAGTAATGGGTGAACCAGATGATAGAAAGCTCCAGTCCTGTATGACCCTATTTGATACTGTAGCTCCGGAAATTGATGTATTTGAAAAAGTACTCAAAAAATTTTTCGGTGGAGAAAGAGATAATAGGACCCTGGAAATTCTGCAGAGTTGTGATCATAGGAATGAATAACTGAGTCAATCAACATATAAAAGCACATTTTCATTCTTGCATAAGCAAAGGCTACCGCCTAACAAATACCAGGACGGCAGCCTTTGCGATTATTCCTAGAAGCCCACTTTTTATCATTTATTGAATTTTCTTTTCTCAATGTAATAACACAAACTTATTAGGTAACCAACCACTCCAAAGGAGAAACACTTCATTATTCCGTATGGGAGTCGTCTCAAAAGATACGTCGGAATTTCAGATAATCTGAAAAAGGTGAAATGCCCCGTCATAAATATCATAAATAGATATAGCAACATTCCACATAGAAATCCCTTAGCTGCACTCTTCAATTTCTTATTACAAGAAATCATCTTAACTGCCTCCCTTCAAATTTGAAGTTGCTGAGGTTTCAGTTAAGTTCATTTCCTTCAGCATCAATAAAAACGTACTCCGATGGGACAGATGAACAATAGAACACATACGGATAGGCATCTTTTTCTATCATTTCTTCATGTGTACCTGCTTCATCCGTAATTTTTACAGAAACACAATTTGGATTGTTCACAATAAAGGCATACCCACGATTCCAGTTCAAAACAGCAATATCCATGAAAGGAGACATCGGTTTGTATGTCCGAACATAAGCATATTCTGCTTCTCCTTTGATTTCTACTTCCATAGGAAGGTAGTAATGCGTCTGATATTGATTGCCAGAAATAAACCAAACGAGTGCCGTATCATCTACGGTACACATACCTCCATACTGCATATCAATCGTATCCGCATCGGAAACTGGAATTTCTTCTCTGGCTTTTTCTATCAGTTCATCCGTACCTTTATATGTCTTTGTACAGCCTGAAATAGAAAAACATAATATGCAAGTCAGTAAAATGCATGTGATTCTTTTCATAAAAAACACCTCTGCAACTCCCTATTTTACATTCCTAAGCCGACAGAATTCTCACGTTCTCCCTCCGGTAACACCTGCAGCGCATCCTGCACAGTACTGAACACACGCTCATTCAGCCAGCCTCCCTGTTTTCTGTTCTGGGCCGCAGATATCACTGGGTACTGCCAGATGGTCTTTTGATGGGTGTAATTGAGCCAGGAATCAATCCACCAGTCACTTTCCTTTGCCTTGATTTCGTAAGCCACGTATCCGCGGCAGTTTTCCCCGCGATGTGGCATGGAAAATTCTGCAAAAATGCTGGCATACTGCTGGCTTCCGTAAAATGGAAAATTCTGGTTGGTATCGTATGCTTCATTTTGTAAAGACGCATACTCTGCGGTGTAAGAAGTCCCATCCTTATCGTAAAGGACCTGGCCGGTAAGTTCTCCCTGGGCAGTCCAACCGCCGTTCAATTCCTGGTATGCAGGATTGATCTGCACTGCCTCTGTCCCGCGAAAGCCCGAATTTCCGTTCCATAAGAAATGATGGATTACCTTCCACTGCCCTTCCTGTTCCAGTTCCACTGCCACGCCGTCAAGCTGCAGCCGCTCATCCCCGTCCCGCAGCAAATCATCGCTTTGATTCAGCAAAATCTGTCTGGCATTTTTGCATGCCAGAATATCTTCTTCCTTTAAATCATGCAAAATCTCTTCCGGAAAACCCAGGGATAACAGATGTGCTTTGATTTCTTCACTCGCCGAATCCTGCGTTTCTTTTGCAGTTGTCCACGCCATGTGATAGGAACCAAAACATGTATAGCCGATGAGCAGGCCTGCCGCAGTCAGAATTGCTGCTCCCGCTGCGTATCTTCCATCTGAAATCCGCACCGGATGCTCTTCCAGTACATATTCGGCCTGTTCCAGTTTTTCTGCTATATTCTTTAACTCCACAAGGATTCCAATATATGCGGCAACGATCGCCAGGCCAAGAATCCAGCCCTCATATTCCCGAACCGCAAGCACGGTCACCACCACATACCAGATGATGATATGGAGCACGACCTCATTTTTTATTTCCGCCTTACGCTTTTCCAGTTCCTCACGCATACCAAGGAAGAGACAAACCATCAGAAAAACCGGCAAAATTCCGCCACAGAAAACAATCACTTTCCATACATATGAAACATAAATTTTCTCCCGTTCGAGCACACTTCCAATCACAATGTTCACGATGGTAATCACAACTTTGAGCGCGGCGCCTGCGTATCCGGCTTTCAGCCAGCGGTTTTCCAGTCTCAGTTTTCGGAATCCCGTAAACAGCAAAAGGGCACCAAGGAAGGGAAGAATCTGATTGAGAAAGAGAAAATTCAATGTAATCCCAAAGAGACCCATTCCAATCAGAATCTTCTCATATGTCTGTTTCCAGAAACTCTCTTCCATGTAATCGCCCCTTTTTCAAATTATTTGTTATAAATATGGTAGCACAAAAGTGAACCTTTATCTTTAATTCTCCATTACAAAACTATTAATTATAACAAACGATAACCAGATATTCATACAGCGATAAACGGGCATTCATAGGAATATTGACTTTTCGATGAAAATATAATAAAATGTAGGCAGCTAAGAAATGTGATGATTTCCCATGCGGCAAAACGAAAACCCCAGAGGGTGCCTCCTCTGGGGTTTTCTTGTTCATTACGGCGAACCGACCGTTTAGGCTGTTGCTGCCTATTTATCTCTGTCCAGCCATTTGCATATGTAGTAGCTAACTACACCTGCTAAAACAGAGACAAAAAATGTGATGATAAAATCTCCCATCCGACTCACCTCCTTTCTGCTGGAGGTTCGGCAGCCTTTTTAGCATAGCACATTTCTTCCCATTAATCTACATAAGTTGTCATACCATCATCTGATAATCCTTGATTTGCCCCAAATCCAATGGTAAAATACTCATAGATTCTTTCATTTCAACAACATTTGTCTCTGACAAAGCGCACGCCATTTTATGACCGAATGAGTGGGGGAATTCTGGAAAAATAAACAGAATAATATGTACGTTGGAGGAACTTCCTTTGGGAGGTTCCTTTTTTCGTGCCCAAAAGGAGGACTTAGCCTATGAAACTTACAATCAGGGATCTTATCCGGCTTCGCCACTGCGAAAGCCACTACCGTCTCGGAAAGCTGGGATTATATGCTGCATCAAAACGTACCCAGTTTTTTTATCAAAAGAAGGACTCTTTAATTTTAGCATTATCCAAAGGGCCTACTTCATTTTCAGAAGCACTCGAAAAAGCATTTCTGGAATACAGCAGAGACTGGTTCCTTAATAACCGCCAGTATGAAACCTGCCGGGATCAGGACCTTGCCAGGTGGCATCGCTTTGCTGACTGGTTCTTTGAGCAGGGTTATCAGATTTTGAAGACCAGGCTCTGCTCAGCGATTTCAGTCAATACAAGCTGCAACCACGTAGCGGTGTCTGAATTATCTGCACAAGCAGATCTGGTTCTTAAAAAGGGGGAGCATGTCTATGCTTTAAGTATTTTCCCGAATGAACCACAGTATTCTGTGAGAGCCAGGAAGCAAGAGACCCAGGCATATTACAGCCTGGAACTGTTATCACAATACCTGATCAGCGCTCCAGCCTATGGACAGGAAACGATTTCCATGATCTGCTACTTAAAATCCAAAGAGGATAAGGCTGATTTTCTGGCCTCACAGTATACGGAAGGGAAATGCTATCTTCAAATGGGATACGGCGGGATAGCGGAGGCCACCCAGGCTCTCCTGAGCACGATCCAGCTTTCCGTACCTCAAAAATGTGAATACTGCCGCTATACAGATGTATGCCATCAGCAGAATACTTCCGCATTGGCACCGGAAAAACAACCAGAAGAAACTTCCATCCCTGTTCCAGCGGAAACAGTCGATTTAGAGAAAGGACTGACACCGGAGCAGCGGAGAGTTGTTGAACACATGGATGGCCCTATGGCAGTCATCGCGGTACCTGGTGCCGGCAAGACTCACTGTCTGATTGCACGTATGGTACGAATGATCAAAAACGGGATTTTGCCGGAACAAATTCTTTTTGTCACCTTCACCAAAAAGGCCGCTGGCGAAATTCTGGAACGTGCCAGACGGGTGCTCGGTGAAGAAAGTGCATTGCCGGCCATCTTTACCTTCCACAGCCTTGGCTACACGATTCTTCGCAAACATGAGGACTTCATAGGAAAATCCTTAAAAATTGCAGAGAAGGTAGACTACTATCGTCTGATTTTGCAGATCATTGATGAAATCTCTCCATTGTCCGGCATTGACTATGACGGACTCACCGGTGATTTCGGCCTGCTGAGCAGGATTTACAACGCTGTACTTTCCATTGAGAAAGACGGACTGGAAGAGTGGAAAAAACATGCGGATTTTCCTGATCCGGATGGTTTAGGGTGCCTTTATCAGAAACTGAAGGAACGAATGAAAGAAGAGGGGTATATCTGCTTTGATGAACAGATCCAGCTTACCAACCAACTGTTTAGCGAATATCCAGATGTATTAAAAAGCTATCAGCAGCGTTTTCGCTATGTAATGATTGATGAATTCCAGGATATCTCGTCAGATCAGGTCGATCTGGTATACGCCATCGCATCCCATGGAAATATTGTGGTTGTGGGAGACGATGATCAGAGTATTTATTCCTGGCGCGGAGGAAGCAACTATTACCTGCTTCATTTTCAGGAGATGTGGAGCAACAGTAAAATCGTGATTCTTCCAGATAATTTCCGGTCGGTAGACCACATTTTGGAAGCTGCAAATGCGCTGATTGCCAATAATACGAATCGGTATCGCAAATCTCTGCGTTCCCATCACCGCGCTACGGTTCGGCCGATTTATCGGAAAAATGTTCTGGTAGATACCATCCGGGATCTGGTTGCATCCGCAGAACGCTCTGGTTATAAACCTGGAGATATTGCCATCATTGCGCGCAAAAATAAAGCGCTGGAAAAGATCAAAAAAAGTTTAGATGGTTTTTACCTTGCAACTTCACCCAAAACATTACTCATAAAGGATGAGGTATTTATTGCCATTCGTGACACATTTTCTCTCTACGTGACCAATTTTCATGATCCACTGGCGCTTTACAGACAGCTGAAACGTAATGGATATGAACTGGACATTCCTGTCGAGCGAGACCACATGTTGGAAAGCTTCTTAAAATATTTCAATCTTCCAGAACCAGATTTATATGATCCGGATCTGCTTGAAATATATGAAGCATCCGGCAGTCCCGGTATCGCACTTGCCAGGACACTTTCTTCCTGTAAAAAACTTCTGTATGCCCAGGATCTGTCCGATGCCGTTCGGTCCATTTACCAGTTTCTCTGGCAGAAGAAGGAACATCCGGCAGTAGAAGAGTTGTGCTCCCGCATCGAAATGCGGGCTATCAATACGGCTTCCGAATTTCTTAACCATATGAATGCCATGATCGAATTTTCTGATACAGCAGAGGTTGAATATCCCGCAAGCCCCGATACGATTACCCTTCTTACTGCTCATAAATCAAAAGGGAAAGAATTTCCCACCGTAGTAATTTATGGAGTAGAAGAGTTTGAAGAATCAGAAGAGGGCCGGAACCTACTGTATGTTTCCATGACCCGGGCCAAACGAAACCTCTTTCTTTTGCAGGGTAGTTTTTCCGATGCCCCACTGTATCCGGAGTTTAAAAACTATGTCGATTGACCGCTGCCGCGGCATCTTGTTCACGCACAGATATTGTGTTAAGATGGGGTATGGAAATAGTGGGGGGAGAATTACATAGCTCCCGGTCACCATAGAACCCTTGATCAAAAAAAATACTATATGGCATATACGGAAAGTAAAAATAACCAGGAGGAAAAGGATTATGAAATTTGAGTGGATTGAAGAAGGGGACGGCCGTTACCGTGTCCAGTTTTTTGACATGGATGAAAAGAAGGTATTCGACATTAAGATTACCGACTATAGTGATCCGTACTGGCAGCAATCAGACCTGGAACGGAAGATTCGTCGCGAATGCTGCTATGACGTTATCTTCTATGCCGGACACCGCAAGAGCTACTCTGACAACCCGAATTACGAAACGGAATACGGTTTTCAGGGTAAATCAGAACATGACATAATATATATCCGGGAACTGTGCAAAAATTTTATAGCAGATTCCTATGTTTTTGATTACGAAAAAGCATTGCGCGGCCTTCAAAAGAGGAAGGCAATGTCAGATTGGTTTCTGGCCAGTGGTTATACCGGAGATTATGAAGGAAAGCAGGAATATAAAAGATCTATTGTAGTTGACGAGCTTGACTAAAAAGCTTACTAAATTGGTTGCCACATCGTCATCTTGTTCACGCGCAGATATTATGTTAATATGGAGTATAGAAATAGCTCGGAAAGGAGGATTTCGCGATGAGCGAAAAAGAAGAGATCATATTCATGCAGACCCGATTGGTACGTTTAGCATCAAAGGAATGGCATCTTCCTGTGGATGAGATTTTTAACATCTTCGGAAAAGCAGATGTACTTGGCTATATCGAAAAATGTTATGGGATTTTTCACTGCGAAGGAGATGATGCTGTATTAGAAGACATCACGGAATTTCTTCAAAGAAAGGGGATCCAAATTAGTTCTTGATTTTACAGATGGGCTTATCCTTTACCATGGCAGCTATTGTGAGGTAAAGAAGCCTTTATTGGAAAGATGCGCCAGACGAAAAGACTTTGGACCACCTCCAAGGACCAGGCTATTCGTTTTCTCAAGACTTCCATTGCTAAAGCATTCGCAAATGGAAGCATTAAAGAGAATCAGGATTATGGCTATCTTTCCATCTTTCAGTTAAGACCTTCACCAGAATTATCCACATATGCATTTGATGATGCAAATGTGGAATGGCTGCACTGTGTTGCGGCTCATCGAAAAAGACTTTTGTTTCTGGATGTTGAAGATACTATGGCAAAATATGATATTATTGCTGGGAAAATTGCGGATGACGCGACAAATGCAACGCTGGCTGCATACCTAGTCGGCGCCTTTGGAATAGCCGGAAGCAAAGAAGCTGATGATTTTTGTATTAAACAGCTACTTCCGAATAAGTTAAAGGATCAGTATTGTTTTAAAACAACTGCAGCGCTTGATTGCCTGCATTTTGTGGAAAGCGAGAAAATATGGCTGAAGAAATGATTTCAAAAGAGCGAATAGACTATACGATTGACCTTCTTATTACCATGGCCGTCGAAGAAATTGCAGAAGATACAGGAAAAAGTCCAAAGGAAATATTGCCGGAATTTTATTCTTCCAAAACCGGCAAGGCACTTTACGATGAGCAGACCCGATTATGGTGCAATGGCCCATCCTATATTGCCGAATTATACATGGACGAACTCTCCAAAAGAAAGATTTGAGAAAAAGCTGTTTCTAACGTATTATGCGTTTGAAACAGCTTTTCTGATTAACAGACCTCCCGGCACTAAGGCTCCTTCTTTTCTGTCCATTCTTAGCTCCTTCTTTTCTGTCCATTCTTGGCGTTGCGCTCACCTTTGATCTATGTTAAACTATCCTTGATAAAATTTATTTCAAACACAATAGACTCTGTCTTCGTTTCAAGCACATTGCTTATTAAAAGGGGATGAGTCTGCACAGATGCGGACCAAATTAGAGGAATTCTAATTTGGTCTTTTTTTGTGCATTCACAACAAAGAGAGGAGGAACCTATGGCTATTTTACAACTGCCGTACAATTTGTCTGCGCTATTCAATTTCAATGAACCAGACACAAATGAGGGGGCGATGGAATCTTCGGATGAAGATTTTTTCGACCTTTTTGATTTTCTGCCAGAAAATACGGTGACTACCAATTATCTGGCCAAAGGAGAGGACCGGATCCAGTCACTGCTCCGGATCAAAACCCGCCGGACTTATTCCATGAATGACTTTTTCAAATTATTTTCCAGAGACCAATTCTGGAAAAAGAGCAACAGCCGAAAAGATTTCACGGAATATCTGATCAAGACCTACTGGAAAAAGGTGATCGATCCTTTTGTAAATACCCTTTACAAAGATTTTCTGGCCGGTCAGATCACGGAACAGGAGATTTCTGAAAAACTGCAGGAGATTCTGGGATTTAGCATTTCTCTATCGCAATGCCATGATGAGCAGGTAACGAGGCTGGTTGGAGCAACCGGTATGCCAACGGACTGTATTTTTCAAATGACTGTATTTGAAAATGAATACTTTCTGGTCTTCGGAAAACTAAAGCCCAGAAACCGGAACCGCAAAATCTATTTGAAAGACGATAAGAGAAAATGTATCTTATGGGATTCCTATTATCTTGCAACACTGGCAGTCATAGAACGTATCCGGATTGAATACAAGCGCTACATCCATTCCATTGAGTCTAAAGACCATGACCTGGTCTATATGTCCATTCTGGATGAAATTGCCCGTAGATACCAGGCTTTTGGGAAAATGTGTACCGTATATGCTTATGAAAAAGAGCAGGTTTTGTATCCAGAAGTCATGCAATTTTTTGACAAGCTGGAAATTCCTGTAAAGGAGCGAATAGCCGGCCAACAAGCGCACGGAATTATATTTCAATTTTCACTCCTGCAGCAGATCCTGCCGATCTTAAATCAGTATTCTATCAGCACAGTGGATTTTCTATGTAATGATAATATTCCAGAGGGATATCTCATCATTATAAAAGCCCTGATGGAACAGCACAAAATGCAGGAAGCGGATGAGCGCTATCATCGAAATAACACAGAGGTAGCCAATGCATTTATGACCAAAAAGAATATTCCGCCAAAGCATCAGGATTACATGAAAGAGAGCCGTTTCTTAACAGTTTACCGCTATATAGAGGTAGACGAAGACTGTGATCTTGACAAAATGCAGGAACTGGAAAAAGAATTTCTTGCTCTTGGGGATATTTTGGGAAAGCATCCCTATGATGCTTCCATTCGTTTCCGCAAGCTTGGCCGACACCATGCTTCCGGCCTTTATTCCCCGGCCTACCAGTGCGTATGCATTGATGTCCGCTCCCCTAGCAGCTACGTCCACGAATTTCTGCACATGTACGATCACTTTCATGGAATGCTGAGTGAAGGCTATGATTTCAAAGAAATCCGGCTTCAGTATGAGGCCTGCCTGCAGGAATATCTTTCGGATTGTGAAGATCCGGATTTAAAAGCACGGCTGAATGGAAACAGCAAATACAACCTGGATTACTATTTGGTCCCAACGGAAGTGTTTGCCCGCTGCGGGGAACTGTATTTTACGCGTTTTCGTGGTGTAGATAATTCTCTTCTGAAATTTGAAAGAGGATTTGACTATCCGGAAAACGAAAAATTATTGGAGCTGATCAAAAAATATTATGATCAGCATTTTTTAACGGAGGAGATATCATTATGAAGAAATTTTTTATCAAGGACCTGGCCAACATGGTCGAAAAGGAAATTGCAACGGAGTTTTTACTTCGGAATGTCAAATTGTCGATCGCGGATGGCCGGCGCTGGCAGGACCTTACGCTCAGTGATAAGAGTGGTATTGTATACGGAAAATGCTGGTCCGAACACATCTCGGATGAAACGGATAACTATGTTGGAAAAATTGTCCGTGTTGTCGGAAAAGTTGAGCTTTTCCGGGAGCAGTGTACGCTGCGGATTGTCCGGATCAGTCCGGCTGAAACATACGATCCGGCAGATTTCCGGGTTACTTTGTCCAGCTACGATGTAGAACAAAGTATCACCCTCTTAAAAAAACTCCTCGATGAAATTGAGGATCCCAAATTGTATAGTTTATTCTGCGCTGTATTCGGTATGGGGACTGCCAGATACGAACGGTTTTTGGAATTCCCACTGACCGAGGAAGCCACACATCCATACTTTGGCGGTTTTTTAAAGCATACCATCAATGTTGCAAACCTGGCTGATATGGCGCTTACTATCTGCGAAGGCAGCCCAAATGAAGTGATCCGGCCGGATCCATCGCTGGTCATTGCCGGTGCGCTTCTTCACGCAAGCGGCGTGCTTTCCCAGCTCACACTCAGCGCTGCGGAAGGCATCTTCACGGACCGGGCCCGCCTTTTGAGTTCCTCCACAGATGCGGTTTTAATGGCAGTCTGCACAAACAGCCGATTAGAACAGGAGAAACGAGTTACGGATATGTCCGCACTTTTACATATTCTGGAAGCTGCCAATGGAACGACACCGCCTAAAACCAAGGAGGCAGTTATTGTCACCAACGCAGTACGAATGAGCAAAGAGCTGAATTCTATCGATCAGATCTTTTTCGAGTCTGACCGTATGCATCCGACCGATAAGACCCGGAAAGCTTTCTGCGACTATCTGGGTTATGAGGTCTTTCGAGGAGGAGAGGAATGTTTGAAAAACTGATTTTAAACCCATATGTGAAAAATGCTCTGAAGCAATACATGGACAAAGGACAAAAAAATGCTCAGCATTTAATTCTGTCAGGCCCTCAGGGTACTGGAAAGCGGACCTGTGCAGATATCCTGGCACACTTTCTCCTGGACATCAGACTTGATAAGCCACTCCATTCCTGCGCAGATTTTTTCTGTCTGGACTGTGACCAGGCAAGCATCAAATTGTCTGATACGGAGGACCTAAGAGAATTTATTTCCTATTCCAGTACTGTGCGCCGCGTTGTTTTGATTGATAATGCGAATCAGATGACCCCAAACGTGGCCAACAGCCTGCTAAAAGAGTTGGAAGACGGGCAATGTGTATTCATTTTTATAGCACACAAGCCTTTGATCCGCACGGTATGCAGCCGATGCTTTGAAATCCGTTTTCTTCCGGTAAATGAAGATGATATGGCACAGTTTTTTATGGAACAGGGAGATCTTGTATCATTAGAGGTGGTTACAGCTTCTAATGGCTGTCCCGGACTATTCCGACAGCTAAATGCTGATGACGCTTTCATATCTATGACCGCCAGAATGATAAAAGCACTGAACCAACAAAATCATGCGGATCTTCTGTCAACCTTCGGTCTCCTGAAAGAAAAAGACGAATTTGCTTTGGAAGCATTTTCACCGGCCGCCCGTCTGGCAATCGTGAGGCTTTTGGAAGCCATCTATGCAGATCAATACCTGCATAAACTTGTTGGAAGCAAATTATTCCCGTATATGACGGAACTGCCTATTTCTGCTAAACAGGCTTACCAGATTTCTGAACAGGCACACAATATCCGGGGCAAAAAGCTACTCTACACAAAACATGATTTTCTGGAACTCCTGTTCCAGATGATGAAAGAGGGGGAATTATGACTCTTTATACCAAGATACGCCCAAAAACCTTCGATGAGGTAAAGGGGCAGGAATTTACTGTAAATAATCTGAGAATGCAGTCAATTCGCGACAAATTCTTTCAGGTAATTGTCCTGGCCGGGCAGTACGGGGCCGGGAAAACAACACTTGCCAGGATCGTGGCCGCGGCAGCAAACTGTAAAAACAAAGATAAGAATGGAAACCCTTGCGGTACCTGTGATGGCTGTAGATCTGTAGCTAATGGATCTGTTGATTTTCTGGAAATCGACGGTGCCAGTAACACCGGAGTTGATCATGTAAGGGACCTGACTGACTGGCTGCACGAACGCCCACTCGGAAAGCGGAAAATCGTTATCATCGATGAGGTACACATGCTTTCCCGTCAGGCTTTCAACGCCCTTTTAAAAACACTGGAGGAACCACCAGCTTATGCACTGATCATTCTTTGCACAACAGAAGCAGACCGGATCCCGGCAACCATCCGGTCGCGATCTGCCTGCTATACCATCACGCAGATCCCAGAGGCCATCATCTGTGAACATCTTCTTGAAGTTGCGACAGAATTTCAAATCCGTATTCAGCCGGAAGCTGCAGAACTGATTGCTTCCTATTCTGGTGGTGCGATGCGAAATGCCTTAAAACTGCTGGAACAGCTATCAAATGGCGAAGATGAAATCACGGCTGATGTCGTTCGATCTGTTCTCGGGATGTCTGAAAAAGATGAGCTGCTCCGAATCATCCAAGCGATGCTTTCTGGAAATTACACAAAGCTGCTGGAATCTTTAAATTCCATTGCCAAAAGCGGAAAATCTCTTCTAAGCCTTACGGAAGAGCTCCTAAATGAATCCACATCCTTGCTGCTGGCCAAAACAGGGCAGTCATCATCATCTTCAGCTATCGCAGAAAACTATACACTAGAACGGCTTTGCGAGCTGTCTGCTAAAATAAACTGGCTGAATGATGAACTAAAAAATGCTGCCGGCAGCGGAATAGCAGCCTATATCCATGCGACAAAAGATCTGAACACTGGTGAATCAGGTCTTGCTGGAAAATTAAAATCATTGGAAGATCAGATGTTCAGGCTGTCTGCCGAACTAAAGTCTATAAAATCCGTCGGATTTTCGAAACCGGTCGATACGGCTCTGGAAGCAGAAACCAATATCCCGATAACTTCCAATAGCTCTGCTCAGCCCGACTTACCCGAGGAGAGTGTACCTGTTTTAATCACTCCTTCCAAAACCTCTGAAGTTGCGCAAACAGAAACTACAGATTTTGACGCACTTTTTGGTGACTGGGGCTTTGACTCCTTTGATAATACGGACGAACCCGGATTTTTTGAAAGTGCAGAGGAAACTGGCACTTCTTTCCAAGAGACAGCAACAGTTTCTGAAACTTCTGCGGCTCTTTCTGCGGGAGAACTTGCACAAAAAAGTTTGTCCGAGAGAATCAGCAATGACCCTGTCATAAAGGAAAAACTTCTTTCTGCTGAGTGGATCACGCAGGAAGAGAACCTTTTACTTAAGGTGCTGCCAGAATACAAAGAAGATATCCTGTTATTTATTGCTGCAAGTGGCATAAAAAACATTACAATCTGCTAACTACACAGGGACCATGAACCGCAATTGTTTATGGTCCTCATGAATACTTATCACACATGATTACGGAACTATACTGTAAAAAATTTTATTTAGAATAGGGGGATATATATGGATTTCATTGATGATCTGGATGTTTCTATAATCGCAAATATACTTGTAAATATGGGTATTGACATTAGTAATTTAAACGATATTACTGATGCCGATGACTACGAAGATACAATTTCTACCATTACTGCATCACTTGAAAAATTGCGAAACGAGGAAGATCTACTATATGTGCTTCTTGAACTGATTGCTGGAGACAATGAAGAATTGGTGGATTTCTATTTTAAAATGGTTGGATTTCACTAAGGAACCTAGAATATGCACAATGATTGGGAAGCCCATTAACTTCCGGCCTTCAACACCTAAAGTGCATATCATTTCTACACAGCGTTTTCAATAGTTAGTATGTATAGACTGATAAACTGCAGCCAATTATAAAAGCTGCAGTTTATCAGTTTTTCTTTTTTATACCTCTCACAGTACTTATGATACCTTACAAAAGAGTCAATCTTAAACAATTCCCCTTCTACTTTCATTTGTCTTGCAGGAAATCCACTCTTTCTGTATAATATAAGCTAGGGTTTATTTTTTAGCTTTTAGGAGCGTGAATAATGGAAAAAGATTCAGATTTATTAAATAAAAAGAAAACTGTTCAGATTTCAGTAACAGATAAAGATGGAAAAGAGCACCCCATTGATGTTGAAACCGAGATGGTACCTGTTGGTCATGAGATCAATTATCAAACCGAAAATGAGTGGTGGTCAAAGGATCCTGAAACCGGAAAAGTATATGCGCCAATTCCCGAACATTATGCCCTGCACTTTCAGGAACTTCAAGCTCGTATGAAGTCTGGCCCACCTTTGACAGAAAATGAAAATCGTGTATATGAGGCTCTCAAAGTGGTTCTTCAGGAGCTGCCGGTTTTTGCCGCTGATAACGCATACAACGCACAACCTAATGCATCTTCTCTAGAATCCATAGAACACGAAACCAAAAAAAGGACCAACCGAACAAGAAAAAAAGACTATGTCGATACTTCATTGACCAAGCACATCTCCCTGATCATTGATCAGGAGTATGAATCTGGTTTAAGTTTACGCAAAAGCGGAAGTGCATATCTAACACCTCTGGAATCAACAGATGGCCTCAATTATGATGCTAATACCGGAAAACTTTATTTTGAAGGAGTACCTGTATCAGAAGCAAAACTGGAAGAAATTAGTCGTGGTAAGGTTGTTGAAATCGGTGAATTTGATCTGCCCTTATTAAAACTATTTTACAGTATTATTCTTGCCGATATTAAAAATACTATCAACCAAAACCAGTATGCGATAAACGAAAGTTTTACTATTTACTTACCCGATTTGGCCGAACTTATGGGGAAAGGACGTAATTTAAGTGATAATGATATAATCATGCTGCGAAATAAGACAGGAGCATTCCAAACCATCTACGGGATTATTCGCGATCCAAAATATCCAAAACGAATCGGATCCGCTTTACCGCTTTTGGTTTCACTGGGTTATGATGACACCACGAACACAATACGTTTTTCCTCTCCCTACATGCTTCGCTTAATTCAGACACTGTATAATGTAAAGGTACGACAGTCAAAACTCAACTTAAATAAGATTACTGAACCTGCAAAGTTCTTAATATCAGAACATACCGATATCATTTATACATCAATTGCTAAAGAAAGAAATAAACGCGCCGTAGAGATTGTTTTCGCCATTGTGACAATGATTGAGCAATCTACAGACGAAAATGTATGTATCACCGTTCGGGATATTTTTGATCGCTCTCCTCAATTAGTAGAAGCGCTTAACAATACAATCCGTACAGCGAATAAAAATACTCTATTAAAGCGTGCTTTTTCGAAAGCTTATGAGTTGTTGGAAAAAAAGACTACATTGAAAGAGCATTATCCTTATATGGTTTTCTCTGAAGAACTTTTGGGAATTCCAACTGTAAGTACTTTAAACGAAATGAAGCTGCACTTCATCAAAAAAAAGTAACTCGAACCGAGGACATACTGTTCTCGGTTTTCTATCATGTGGTGGCTACATAACTTCAAACCAAATATCTTTAGTAATTTTTAGAAAATGCATTAACCGATCAACTGCAGTTCAAATACAGATACATTTTTGCATAGTATAGTAATTAAACAGCTGCAGCTCAGATACAGCCACTTTTCGGAGAACTGCGCTATCTGAACAGCTTCGACTCAGATACACTACTTTTCGGTAAACTGCGCTAGCCGGTCAATTCCAGCCCAAATGCAGCTATTTTTCGGTAAACTGCGCTATCCAAGCGGCTCTACCTCAGATGCACTACTTTTCGGAGAACTGCGCTATCTGAACGACTCCGACTCAGATGCTCCACTTTTCGGTAAACTGCGCTAGCCGGCCAGTTCCAGCCCAAATGCAGCTATTTTTCGGTAAACTGCGCTATCCAAGCGGCTCTACCTCAGATGCACTACTTTTCGGAGAACTGCGCTATCTGAACGACTCCGACTCAGATGCTCCACTTTTCGGTAAACTGCGCTAGCCGGCCAGTTCCAGCCCAAATGCAGCTATTTTTCGGTAAACTGCGCTATCCAAGCGGCTCCAGCTCAGATGTACTACTTTTCGGTAAACTGCGCTATCTGAACGGCTCCGCCCCAGATAACCAACTTTTCGGAGAACTGCGCTATCTGGTCAGTTCCAGCCCAAATGCAGCTATTTTTCGGTAAACTGCACTAGCTAAACAGTTCCAGCTTAGATGCTCCACTTTTCGGAGAACTGCGCTAATCGGCCCGTTTCAGCGCAAATACAACTATTTTTCAATAAACTGCAGTAGCCTTTCGGCAAAATACTATAGCTTTTCGGTAAACTGCGCTAAGCTTTTTCGGAGAACTGCGGTAGCTTTTTCGGTAAACTGCGGTAGTTTTTTCGGAGAACTGCGCTATATTTTTCGGAGAACTGCGGTAAATTTTTCGGTAAAGTGCAGTAGCTATTTTCGGTAAAGTGCGGTAACCATTTTCGGTAAAGTGCGGTAGTTTTTCCCGGAAAAACCCTTATTTTACAATACTTCCCCCATTTTCAGTCTTATTTTCCCCATTTATTTTCTCATTAACACATCTCACAAAACAGTCCTTTTTTACCCGTTTTCCCACACTTTGGCAATATTCCAAATTTTTTTATTTCCCTTTATAATTAACATTACATTGCGGAAAGGGGGTGGATCCAGAGTGAAACGTTTTGCGAATGTAAGCATTCCATCCATAAAGAAAATCATTCATACTTCATTCGAGAAGCAGCTATTAAAAAGCTGCTCTGTTCGGCTGTTCATTCTGATCCATTTCTATGCCAACGCAAATACCGGCATCACTTCACCACTCGATTTGGAAGATCTGGCACAAGCACTTGATTGTAACATCAAAACCGTTCGCAGCAATATTCTCCGGTTGGAGTCCTGCGGCTTTTTTGATGTATCTATGGATCCGGTCACAGAAGAGTATACCTTTACAATCCATGACTACACCAAAATGTATAATCCTATCGGTCTTGGCGGTGGTTATATCCAGTGTACATATGATTTGCTTGAGCAGCTCCTGCAGATCAAATCCATTAATGAGCTACGAGTGATCCTTATGCTTCTTTGTGAAGCGATCACCACTGAACTTCAGAGTTCTGCAAAGCTGGCCGTGGCCAAACTCACATTTAAAGAATTACTTGCCGGTTTACCAAAATATGTAAAACCAGGTGTGGTAAAGCAGATTTTGGATCATGCCAACTCCTTCAAAACTATTTTTAAGGAAGAGTACACCAGGAAAAAACGCTATATTGCTGCAAAGCTCAATGATTGTTTTAATGGAGCGACTACCAAAAACCAGGTCCGTCAGGAAGCCTACTCCGAAATTGTTTCTTTTACCACTGAAATGGATGATGTGATCCGCACCTTTAACACTTACCTGTTTGAGGACAAGTTAAGAGAGAGAATGCAGTATGAGGAGATTCTGAAAACAGAATATGGCATTGCCTTCGATCAGACACCTACCCTGGATGCTGAGCATTTACTTCCTATCTATGATTTTGAAGAAACTCAGTATCATGATCTTACCATCATGGCACAGGACTATGAAATTGGTACGGTTCTTGATGCACTGCACCTTTTCTATAACCGTTATATCCTCACAAAACTCTATGATGCAAAGAAAGGGCCTGGCTCGCTCGTTCGATCCATCATAAGGGAATTAATCCAAAATCCACAAATTGCATAAGTTTCGCTTCACCGGCATCCGCTAGGATGCCTATTTCTCGTTCCATTCTGTATTTTCATACCCGTTTTCTGGGTAATTTTTTTCCTATTTATTGCTTTTCAATGTGTATTTTTTTCAGCAATATCTAAATTTCCAGGTCGGTTATCCACAATTTCTTTTATTTGATTCAGAAAAAAATCACCCTTTTTATAAAAAAACCATTCTTTTCATCAGAAAATCATCTTTCTTAAAATAAAAACTGCATTTGCTTCTAAAAATCGGCTGATCCAAAAAATAATGCCTGAAATAGCTCCTTTGACAGCAGAAAATTACTCATGTTTTTACATGTCTTTTATGTCTTTGAATTTTTTTATGTTTTTTAGCTCTTTTAAATAAAACGCGTTCCGCGACTAGCCCCTTACGGAGAGAGTGATTGTGAAGAGGAAATAAATCATCCAAAAGAACCTTATTTCAACTCTATCAGAAAATAATACCTATTGTTTGCAAATATTGCCTGAAATATCTATCGGGAATCCCTATATATACGACAAAGAGATCCATGTCTTCTATGTCTTTTATATTTTTTATATTTATAGAATGTCAGCTGCACAAGCATATCTGTTTGATTATTTGCTTTTTAGTATAACAATCCTTGCTTTGGAAAGAATTCAATGGTAAAATAATTACAAATTCTTTCATTTCAATTATATTTGCTTCTGGCAAAGTGAGAGTCAGTTAAGACCAAGTAATGGAGGAATTCTGCAAATAAACAGAATATATACACATTGGAGGAACTTCCTGTCGGAGGTTCCTTTTTTCGTGCCAGAAAGGAGGACGATGTCGATGAAACTTATGAAAGTGGATTTTATCCGGTTTTGCCGCGATGGAATCTTTATTTAGTTGTTTCAATCAATATGCAATGACCTGTGAAAAAATGATTTATTTTTAAGAAAACCAGGAAAATGAAAACAGGAAAGAGAGGATAACTATGAAAGAATTTAAAACACTGGGGTATGACTGGGAATGTGGCCATGAGGATTTGATCATCAGAGTATTATCCTATGCTGACAGAAAACGGCTTTATATTGGATTATACAAAGAAGAAAACGGAGAATGGGAGGACTTTGGTAATCTGACTGTAAATCTGCCTCATGAAGATGTAAAAAAGAATGAAGCATTCATTGATCACAATTTTTTCGAGTCCAAATTGCAGTTCATTAAAAAGTATCAGCTGGGAGAAATTTTACCTGAAACAGCCGTATCAGGATACTGCACTTTTTCGAAGGTAGCATTTGATCTTGACCGGCTGGAAGAATTTGATCCGGACGGAGTATGCGCGTACCGGGAACTCCACGGGGAAAAGAGCTCATCAGAGGATGAAGAAGAGGATCTGGATGATTACACGTTAATTAAAAAGATGCATGATTTAACGGAACGTTATCTGACACTGGATGATGGTCTGTCATCTGCAGAAAAAGCAGCTTTCCTTAAGGTGGAGATAGCAGAAGTAGCGTATGCTTTCTATATAAATAACGTTTTCTCCTGAGAGGAAGAAGAAGTATTCCGTGCTATTTCCAGATTAAATACGGATCTTACGGATATAGCGGCTGGCTGAAAATAGTCAGCCGCATTTTGGAAAGCTTCTATCAGAGTCTAAAAATCAAAGCGCAGCACTGAGAGTTTGGTGTGGCCTTAGATCTGTTGACAGGCATTGATGGCAATGTTATACTCCCATTAATAATAGCTTTTCATGTAAGTTATTTTTACAGAGTGTGGGTTTGTGACTGCATCTGTATTGAAATGGGATTCTTAGATTAAGTCAATGTGAATGTTACATTGGCTATTTTTTTTCAAAAATAGAGGAGGAAGGTGTGCGATGAAAGGCACAGTGAATGGAAAATCTTTGGATCAGGTGCTGAGTGAATTGAAGGCACCGTTTCCAGAAGAGGAACTTAAGAAGAATGAAAAAAATGAAACGTATATTCCGGTTGAAAGCCTGGAGAGCCGTTTGAACAGTGTCATCGGGGTTTTAAACTATGATACTTTGGTTACGTATGAAGGTATCCAGGAAGTTCTCGGGCGCTTTGTGGTAGTGGCCAAGACGATTCTGATTATCTATGATGATGAACGGAATGCCTTGATCCGAAAGTCTGCGCTTGGAGGCAGTAATATCATTGTTGTCAAAGATACTGGAAAGCCGTCCAGTTTAAAAACGGATATCGCAGCTGCACAATCGGAAAGTTTCAAAAATGTATGTAAGTTGCTTCAGATTGGTATCAGCCAGATCAGGAGCGGCAAGCAGCGCAGAGGACAGAATGGCACTAAGCAGCGCAGGGAAGAAAAGAATTTATATAAAATTCGTTTTACGTCTTCCCTTTCTGCGGGTAACAAATGCTATAAGGCAGATTGTGTGGATATAGCGACAGAAGAAAAGTTCCTGTTCGTAATTTTTAGTGGTCAGTACTCAAAGATTGAGAAATATGTAGAGTTTTCAAAATTTGTGCGTACCTACCGGGAAGGAAAAGAACTGGCCTTTTATGGACGTAAAGATGAATTTCATGGCCAGCGACGAATTGTTTTTGAGGAACCATCTGTAAAAGAATAAAAAATAATGAAATGGAGGATAGAGCATGAATCGAGTTATATTGATGGGTCGATTGACCAGGGATCCGGAAGTCAGGTACACTCAGGGTGAGCGCTCCATGGCCGTTGCCAGATATACACTGGCAGTTGACCGGAGAGGAGCAAGAAAGAGCCAGGACGGAAATGAGCAGACTGCCGATTTTATTAATATCGTGGCATTTGACAGAGCAGGTGAGTTTGCAGAGAAGTATTTTCGTCAGGGGATGCGTGTACTGGTGTCCGGACGCATCCAGACTGGCAGTTACACCAACAAAGAAGGTCAGCGTGTTTATACCACAGATATCATCGCAGATGATCAGGAATTTGCTGATAGTAAAAATGCGTCCGCTGGAGGAAAACAGGCACCAGAAATGGGAAAGCCGATCGGTGATGGCTTTATGTCAATACCGGATGGCGTAGAAGATGAGAGTTTGCCATTTAACTAAATATGTGCATGCTAGAGGAGGTTCTGATTTTTCAGAGCCTTCTTTATTTTATGAAAGGGAAATGAAAATGAAGCAGTATATACCGGATATTACAGAGCGCTTTCCTGAAGGGTATGGCGGTGTTGATATGACACCGGCCTATTTTGGAGAGCCGGTTGACTGGAGTAGAGCTTATCAAAGAGAAAAGGAAGATTATGAAGATCGAGATATTGATGCTGAAAGAGAATAATGAACGCGGGGTAAGAATGATGTTTCTTTCACTGGAGCAGCTTCAGAAATTGAAGCTTAATCCTACTCGCGCGGATTATGAAATTGCTTATGAGACGGAAGTGAAAGAGCAGGAGGGAACGGCATTGAATGTATCAGAAATTATGGAGGGTCTGTATGAGAGATTAAATCGCCCAGATCGTCCCAATAGAAAAACAATGCGTTCCATGTCGGTAGGAGATATTATTCAGATCGATGGCAAAGAATTATTCTTTTGCGATTCTGTGGGATTTAAGAAAATTTCTTTTGCTGGTACGGGGGAACTCGTTTTGAAGGCCGGGAAAGAGAACTCAGAGAAAGGAAAATAATCAGATCCTGGTAGACCAGGTTGCGATGAGAGTGTTGTACTTCGCATAAAGCACCTGAAAACAGCGTGAGGATCAGGAATGATTAGTAGCATGGGAGGCTACAGGTGCTGCCATATCCAGTTCTGGAATATGGTGATTATGGAAAAAGAAAAACGATATGTTGCCTCCATCTCAGGAGGAAAGGACTCCATGGCAATGGTTTTAGGGCTTATGGAAAAGGGCTGGCCGTTAACGCACTGCGTCTATTTTGATACCGGTATGGAGTTTTCATGCATTCGGAAAAATATAGAGAAAGTCCGACTGGAATTGGAGCAGTATGGGTGCGAACTTGTTATTCTACAGCCGGAAAGGCATTTCCTGGAAGAAATGCTCCTTCGACGGATCAAGTGCCGGGACGGATCATCGCACTATGGAAGCTATTGGTGCGGTGGGCCATGCCGCTGGATGACACGCCTTAAGATCAATGCCTGCGAAAAATATGTAAAATCACTCGGAGCAACTGCGGTGGAATACATAGGGATCGCAGCAGATGAATCTGGCCGAGTAAAGGAAAAGTGCTATCCATTGGTCGAATGGGGCTGGACTGAATATCAGTGCCTTCAGTATTGTTATGCGAAGGGATATAACTGGCTGGAGGGAGGCATAGAGCTGTATTCCATTCTTGACAGGGTAAGCTGCTGGTGCTGCCGGAACAAAAATTTGCGGGAGTTGAATGCAATCTATCATAACCTGCCGCAGTATTGGGACAAGCTTAGAGCTCTTCAGAGTTATATCGAAGAGCCATATAAGCCGCCGTATACGATTTTCGATTTAGAGGAGCGGTTCGCAAAAAAGGGAAGACAGCGGGGACTCTGGGAAGTATAAGGATCTTGCGGAGCAGAGTCTTGGTATAGCAGAATGCTAAATGTGTGAAATAATACCTATGAGCGGTTGATCGAAAAGGTCAGCCGCTTTTTTTGCCTGAAAATCCCATATTGACATCTGGGAATGAAATGCTTAAAATGAAAATAGAACAAATGTTCGATTTAAAGGAGCGGATATGAAAAAAGTTATTTTTCATGTAGATGTGAATTCCGCCTTTTTATCCTGGGAGGCGTGTTACAGGATCCATCATCTGGGGGGAAAGCAGGATTTGCGACAGCTGGTGAGTGCCGTGGGAGGAGATCAGGAGAAAAGACATGGGATCATTTTGGCAAAATCTATTCCGGCAAAGAAATATCATATTCAGACCGGGGAAACGGTTGTTTCTGCAAAGGAAAAATGTCCGGACCTGGTTCTGGTGCCGCCCAATTATGATCTCTATAACCGATCTTCAAAAGCTCTGATAAAACTGTTAAGTGAGTATACGGACAAGATCGAGCAATATAGTATAGATGAGGCTTTTTTGGATATGACCGGCTGCTGCCAGGATCCGATAACGACTGCGTATGAAATAAAAAATCGTGTGCATGCAGAATTAGGGTTCACTGTAAATATTGGTGTTTCCGAAAATAAGCTTCTGGCAAAAATGGCTTCAGATTTTACGAAGCCGGATCACGTTCATACGCTCTGGAAATCAGAAATGTCAGAAAAAATGTGGCATCTTCCGGTGGGTGATCTGTTTTATGTGGGCCATGCCTCTTTATACAAGTTGAAAAAATTGGGATTTCATACGATTGGAGAACTGGCAGCTATGGATCCTGCAATTTTGCGCGCGCATATGAAGTCACAGGGAATACTTATTTGGCAATATGCAAATGGTATAGATGAATCTGCAGTGATCAGCTCACCTCCGCCGGCCAAAGGCTATGGAAATTCTCTCACCACGCCTTATGATGTTATGGATTGTGAAACTGCCAGGCAGTATCTTTTATCGTTATCGGAAACCATTTCAGCCAGGTTAAGGGCAGATGGAGTAAAGATTAGCGTTGTTTCTATCAGTCTAAAAGACTGGGATCTGCGTTTTTACGGACATCAAATTACACTATCTGTTCCAACGGATCTGACCCTGGAAATTTATGCTGCAGCCTGTCGGTGTTTATCTGAATTGTGGAATGGGATTCCGCTGCGGCATCTCGGGATCCATACCAGCCGTGTATCATCAGATCCCTTTCGCCAGATGCAATTTTTTGAAACGATCGACTATGAAAAATACCGGAAGATGGAGAAAACTGTGGATCAGATACGGAAAAGGTTTGGAATGGATAGCATAAAAAGGGCATGCTTTTTGCCATCTGCAGGATCTGTAGAAATAGACCATATGGGTGGAGGCGTCAGCCGGGAAAAGCGGACGGTTGATTATTCCCAGGAGAAAATATTATAATATAAGGGGTTGATGAACGTGACCAGATTTGCGCAAGCAACAAAATATGGAATAGATGTAGATAGCGGGATCCCTAAAGGAAACATGTACCATATCGCCTGTTCGGCATGGTTTACATCAACTGGCCAGACTATGCCAAGATATTTTAAGTTTGAGGATGATGCCGGGGAGGTTCAAACAGTAAAGGACATCCTAGTGAAATATACGGAAGAAAAGAATTATTCTGGCATACCGAGCCGTGAATATGGATGCGAAGCCGTAATTGGTGGGTTGATTCGGGAATTTAAACTGATATTTTTCCTGGAGGCTTGTAAATGGGTGATGCTGGTGTGAGGAGCAGCTTATGTGTGGAAGATATTTTATAGATGATGAAATGTGGCGGGAAATCAGGAAAATCTGCAAACAGATTGATGCTGCAAAATTGAAAGTGACAGTGGGAGATGTGCGTCCTACCGATATGGCCATGGTTCTGACTGGAATGAAGAATGTGCATCTGGAGGCAATGCGGTGGGGATTTACAAGTAAGTATCAAGACTGGCTGCTTATTAATGCCAGGGCCGAGAGTATTTTATCGAAGCCTGCATTTCGGAACAGCGTGCGGAATTGCCGGTGTGTAATTCCTGCAGCTGGTTTTTATGAATGGAATAAAGAAAAAGAAAAAATCTCTTTTACCATGCCGCAGTCAGATATTCTTTACATGGCCGGTGTCTGGCAGCCAACAGAAAAAGAAAGCCAGTTTACGATCATAACAACTGTTCCTAACAGCTCTGTATCATCGGTACATGACCGGATGCCACTGGTACTGACACCAGAGGAAATACAGCCATGGATCCAGGACTGGAGCACGGCAGAAAGACTTCTGACGAAGACACCTCCGCTTTTGGAGCAGAGGCAGGAATTCGAGCAGTTGTCTATATTTGATATGCAGTAAGGGGATTTCCGAGGAGGATTCTCCGCTCACGGGCCCATTATCTTTTTTGCGCTTTTACCAACAGCATCATGGGACGGCGTAGTTCATCCTTCATGCCTGGAATATCCAGCATATCTGGGGACGGCATAGCTTCTTCCACAGCCTGTAGTGTAAAGCCATTATGTAGCAATCCCATCAAAATCTGCGTTAAAGTATGGTGTTGTTTCACAACATCGTAATCTAAAAAATTTGTGTGCCGTTCTCCGGGCGGATAATAGTTATCGACCGGCCAGAACTGTGCTGTGCCATCATCGGAATAAATCCAATCCTGATTTATTCCGGCAGTGAAAACCGGATGTTTAATTACTTCAGTATCTGATAGCTCATCATAAAAAGAATAACCATCAGGCCTAAAAATATCTTGACCAATTTCTGATATATCGTTGTTGCTGGATTTATGAGTGGGTTCCATGTTTCCTTTGCGTCCGGTATATTGTTCCTATTTTCTCCAGTTACTTTCTGGGCATAGAGACGGTTTGACGCATAAGAGAGCATTTCCTTGGCTGCTTCGGCCTCATGCTCTGATACTTCAAAGGTTCTGCCATCTGCGAAAGAGAGCATTTTCCATTTGCCTGCTTTCTTTTTTGGGGAGATCCATCCGCTGATGTCTGTGAGAAGTGGAAGATAGTAAACACCGGCGGCGTCCTGTTCATCAATGATAAAATGATAAGTGACCGTGAACGATCTGTTTCTGGAAACCGGCTGCATGAGAAAATATTCCGTGCAGAAAAGCTCTCTGATCTGCTTGCGCTGTCCCCATGAATAAAAGTATGAAAGTGTCCGCATGACTGGACCAATGACGATAAGAACGACAAACACTGCGCCTGTCAGCAGCATAAAGGCTGCGTATATCATAATCGACGAGTAATCGCTGAAAGGCGATGCCGCTTCCCGAAGCATCACTCCACAAAGCGGAATCACCAACGCAGCTTCCAGTAGGGAGATACCACGAAAAATGGCATTCTGGCAAAACAGATAATAAAAGCTGACAAAGGTAACAGCATTCTGCCCACTGTGGTAGCGAAGCGGAATCCGCATAAGCAAAAGTTCAGATAAAAGGCCGACAAGCAGTACCGCTTCCTTACATGCAAGGATATAAATTCCATACATCCATATATGGAGCCAGGTTCCGTAGGAGCCATAAAGGGCCAGTAAATCTCCAACCTTAGCATTTTCCAGAACACTATTCAGGATATTTTCCCCGAAAAACAGGTGATAACCGATGCCCAATATCAATATGATCCATGCAATATAATCAGGAATGCAAGACAGCACCCAGCGTTTGCGGCTGCCGTGCTCATGCCTCCTCTGTCGTAAGAGCCCGATTCCCCATAGAATTGGATAAAGAAATACAATAAGAAGCAGCGCAAGGTTCGTTTGTGGCTGCGTTGTCGTTATGATCAGGCTCAGGCGTTTGGCCTGTGAAGCTGTGCTCTGAAGATTCGGCACATGCGCAAAAATTGATAGCACCGACACAAAGAGTACTGCAAAGACTCCTGGTATCGCCATCAGACTGAATGTTTCTGCTTTTGACTTTCGCTTCACCAGATTATATAGATCGTTAAGATACAGACCTGCATTCAGATAAAGAAGTATCATTGTGAGCCAAAAGTCCGGTAAATAATCGGCATCCGCCGTATACAATCGAAAGAAATTCCAGAGTGTCTCTATCATTTTTCAATTTTCTCCCTATTGAAAGTTATCCTGTTTATTTTTACAGAAATCATATCATATTTTGTCGTAAAAATCCCGATTTGTATTCTTTACGCATTTTGTTAAAATGTCTTTAGTCATTGTAATAATTATCTGGATCTCCGTATTTCAGAACTGCTTCTTGCTGTTCCTCATCATCTAGGTTTCTCATAAACAGCCAGTTTTCCTCGTACATATAATGGGGGTATCTAAATCGTGTTCTTGCAAACGTATTATTTACATAGAGAGCAATATGTTCATCATACTGCTCCACCTTTTCCTCAAATTGAAAACTATAAAGCAGCCAGTTCCATGCGAGAAACAGGAAAAGAAAAGCTGCGGCCGCGAACATCGGTATCATAACAATTCTTTTCCTCCACCCACAGAAGATTTTATTTACCCGCATTGATAAGAAAAATGTCCCTGTTATCAAAGCAATCTGCCAGAATATGCAGAAAACAAGCGCGATGGTGATTGCCCTGTCAGGTATGTAATACCAGCCGCCACCCAGCCAACTTTCGCCAGTAAAAAAGAGAACAGTAAGTACACCAATCATGCCGACTGTGAGCAGCAATATATGGATGCATTTTTTCCTTACCAAGTTTAATCTGAAGACTCCGGGACGTGAGGATGACGATGCAGATGAGACCAAGGTAACTCTGTCCAATAACAACTTCACGGAAGTAGCGAAGATCGTTCTGGAAGGCGTTGGCGGTCCGGAGAATGTGGCTTCTATTGATAACTGCATTACCAGACTCCGTCTTGAGGTCAAGGATTATACCAAGGTCAATGAAAAGCTGATCAAGTCCGCCGGTGTGGCTGGCGTGATGCGTCCAAGCAAGACCTCCGTACAGGTCATCATTGGAACCCAGGTACAGTTTGTTGCAGATGAATTCAAGAAACTCTGCAAATAAGTACGACCTCCCTGGTTTCATGCTATAGACATACGAAAGGGGCTGTTGCTCCATAGATGAGTGATTATCTATGGAACCGCAGCCCCTTTTGCTGTATGAAAGCGGAAGCTGCAGCGCTATCATCTATTGATGATTTTGCGACAGCTTTTTCTTCCTTATATTAATGAAGGAGTATTTTACCGCTTATTCCAGTGTGCCAGTTACTGATTGCGGGATGGCGAATTCCACCGCGCCCATGTAAGCGGGGGCAACATCCGTTTCATCAAAGGTGATCACAAGTTCGCCTTTTTCATTGAAATAAAAGCTTTCATCGCCTCGTAATTCTTTAAAATCCCATTCTGGCATATCGCTGTTGTAAAAATAGGTGACAGAGGAATCGGCGGCCATTTGTGCCTGCATCTGTTCCTTTATATTGTCGCTGATCGCAGTGAGCATTTCTGGCTTGTTGCGGAAAAGATCAGACAAAGAAATCATTTTGCCGGTGCGTTTATCAATGGTGAAAACTTTGGTATATTCGGTTCCACTGGCCATTACCAGAGTGGTATCAATTCGCAGGCAGAGATAGTTGGGGGTATCCGTTACCACCTGATAGGAAGAAGTGAGCGAGTAATTGCCCTCTCCCTGGGATGAGCGCAGGTCGCTTTCATACTGTGCGATTAAGGCATTGGCATATTCTTCGATGCTCTGGTTGACCTCTGCCGGTGCAGACTCTATTTCTGGGACATCCACTTTAGCTTCAAAGTGATTGGTCTGGTCTTCGTAAGTCCGGAAGGTGACGATTTTGGAGATTGGGCCAAGGATAGGGACATTTTCCATGGCATTTGCAATGGTAGGGTTTATGTTTGTGAGGATTACCAGCGCGGCCATGGCTGCCACAGCAGTTGCACCGGTGTTCCGTAAAATATAAATAATATGTGATTTCTTTTTCCGTTCGCCTGATTTTGTGGAATGTGACTGGACAGCGGTTGCTGCCTTGCCCTGTGCAATTCCAGCTAAAATACGTTCTTTGGCATGTGGAGAAACGGGGATCTGTTCATATTCCTGCTTTAATTCATCAATAGTGTGATTGCTTTCTTTCATAGTAAGAACTCCTTTCCGAATTAGTTGGTGTCAGGTGCTTCCAGGTTGATACGCAGCTTTTTTAAAGAACGGTAAAGCCTGGTTTTTACAGTACTCAGATTTTCATTTACAGCCAGTGCAATATCTTCCAGTTTCATATCTTCGCAATACCGTAGGACGACGATGGTACGGTTTTGAGGTTCCAGGCTCTCTAGGGCATTTTTTAAATCTGTTTCCTGGTAAACATCTTCCGATGCCTGTTCTGGAAGCTCTCCAGGCAGATCTTCTTTTTTTCTGCTTCTTAAAAGATCCATGGTGGTATTTACTACAATCCTGCAGATCCAGGAATAAAGTTTGGAGGGATCTTTTAAGGAGTTGCACTGGCATATCGCTTTGCAGGCGCTTTCCTGAACAATATCCAGGGCATCATCTTCATTGTAAACATAGCTGTAAGCTAACCGGTATAGCCGGTCATATTTTTCAATCAGGACCTGTTCGGTCTGTACGGTAATTGAATCCCGCGCGCTAGAATGGATCATTACATATTTTCCTTTCTTTTTGTTTTCATATATTAGACGGATAAAGAGAAGAAAAAGTTGCAAGGAAATTATAACTTAATCTATATTTTTCGCGCAATGGCTTCGTATATGTATGGGATATGCCAGGAATGGTATCCTGCAGTGAGAAATGTTCCTTGTTAATTAGCCCGGGCAATGTTATAATCAAAACAAGATTATTTCTTTCGATGATAGTGGCCTCTGGCCATGGATGAGATCTTTCATGGATCATTGAAAAGGGGTAGTCTATTTTTTTAGTCAATGCATGAGTGTGCATTGGCTTTTTTTATTTTATAGACGAACCAGGAAAGGAGAGAAACTATGTCCGAGGTTACACGGATGTATGAACTGCTCTATGAAGAGCGATGGGATGAAAAAAAGCAAAAGGAACGACGGAATGAAGCGGCATTTTTTTCACCGGAGAGTCCGATCACCAGAGAAATTCCAATCGAAGAATTGTTTGATGTTCTTGATGCCGGAGTATGGGCATATCAGACGCGGTACAATTCGGAGGCACTGGTGCATAGCTTTTTTGAACAGATCAAGCGCTGTTCTGTAGTGAAACGACGGAGAATGCTGTAAGAGGAGGGAGAAAGTGAGCAATATTGTAAAATGGGCAGCAGTCAGTGATGAGGAAACTTTCGCAAAAGTTCGAGTGGAATTTTCCTTCGGTGACGGAAGTGCTGTTCAAAAAACAGTTACGATGGCCGATTTCATCAGAGCCATGAGCACGATTGAAGCAGAGCAGGAGAGATGCTTTGAAATTGGACAGATACCAAATGGATTTTATGACGGGGTACTGATCCAGAATAAGGAACAGAGTTTTGATGTGATCATCACGGTTTCGGCACATCTGGGGGTTATTTATCTGTTTGGAGTGCCAAAGCAGGTTGTGTTTCCGGATCTGGCATTTCTGTTTAAGGTAAGAGAGGGGATGGTATCCGCCTCTTTTTGTTTTGCCTTAAAGCGGGATGAATCCGGGATGATCGGGCCGGCCAGCAGGTTATGTTATTACCCATTTGGAAATGTATATGATAATGGGAAAATATGTTGGGGAAATACGGTATTTCCGAAAATGACTTCGATCAAAGATGCGGAGAAGCTGATCCAGGCATTTTTTGATGCAGAAACCAATAATGATCTGTACCAGAACCGGATCGCGGAGCATCCGGAATTTAAAGAACAGTCCGGTCTTTTGGAAACACTTAAGGAAATGGAAGTGTTCCCGCAGAAATGGCTGAAGGAAAATGGAAATCAATTAAGCAATTTATGTGTTGCGATAAGAGGAGGAAAATAGGTTATGCAGATGAGTTTTTTTGATTTTGAGGAATTTAATGAGCTGAAGGCTGAGGCAAAGAAGAAAGAGGCACCGAGAAAGAAGAAGGAAGAAAAGCAGAAGAAAAAATCTGCGCCGAAAACGGTTTACAAGCTGCCCCTTACGTTAAAGAGTATTGCTGGTGATCTGGTGATGACGGAGGGAACGGGAACAGAGGAAGAAGTGAAGCAGTTTCTGGCAGAGCAGGGCCCATTCTTTGCAATCTGTGATGTTTCAAAGAAAGAGGATGCATATTTGTGCCGCCCAAAGAACCATGAAGGAGTGGAAAAAGGAACCATCACGGTTGACGGAATGCAGGTGTTCTTTGGGGCAGAAGCAGTGGATGTTACGGCATTAACAGGTGAGGTGGATCTTACAAATCTGTTTGAGTATGTGTTAAAGAGCAAGGGGCTTAGCGGATTAAAGCTTACTTTGTTTAAAAACGAAAACAATGTTGTGCTCCTTCCGGCAGAATCTTCTGCAATCACCGTACCATTTGAAGATACAGAAGAGATCAGGGTGCTGAAGGCAGGAGAAGAGCTTACCATTGGAATCAGCGAAGAAGCAGAGACACTTGAAGAACAGCTCAAGGAACTTGAGGGTTATGGATCCTTATATGATCTGTACCCGTGTGGCGAAAAATACTATCTTGGCCCGAAGTATGCTGGTGTATCCAGTGCCAGTACGGTTAAAGTGACCAAGTATGCCATTGACGGAGTTAAGTTATCCCTGATGTTTACCTCATATGACTTATCTTCAGAGGATTTTGGCGGTAAAAAGTCCGTCACGGAAGAGGATCTGCTGAATTTCCTGGATGCAAAAGGACATCTGGAATACCGGCTGGCAGGTGCAGTATTTACCTGGCTCGGAAAAGATAAGAACATTCTGTATGTGGGAACAAAGGGCAGCAAAAAAGGTGCGGATGATAAGGAAACATTGGATAAAATGCAGCTTTCTATCGGAAGACAGCGGGTGATGTATCAGGGAGAAATCTATGAAATTCTGAACCATCCATGCTTTTACTGCGGAAGTTCATTGGAAAGTGACCAGAAACTCTTTATCTGGAAACTTGAAAAAGTGGATATTTCTTATTGGTTAGCTATATCACAGTTTTTTTGCGAAAACTGTGACAGCGAAGTAGCTGTGCATCTTTTTTATGATCCAACAAGAAACAACTTTAAGTGGTTTGTGCCCTTTCAGCAGGTATATCATGCATCCGTTGAAGCAGAACGGGAGCCTTATTTAGAGTGTTATGAAGTTTCAGGATTGGTAAAGGTTGGAGAATTTCATTCCCATGGCAGGATCCCGGCCTTTTTCTCTGCCACAGATGATGAGGATGAAACATTTCCTGGACTTTACGGCGTGGTATCCTGCGGCGATGACAGGAAAGTTTATCGTGCCGTACTAGGGGCAGATAAACAGATTTTTCTCACAGAAGAACAGATGAAAACCGTTGTGTATGATTCCGATGAGGATCGGCTGTCCTGGGTTTTGGGCTGGTTTCATCAGGTCTACAACAAGAGCATCGGAAATGGAAGCCACTATATTGTGCTGGTGGGGCAGGAAAAGACAAAGGCCATTTATGTTCCATCGTATGAAATGGCACGATTTTTTGAAGGTATTTTCCATGTATATTCCATTGACCGCGGCCTGCGAAAAGATTACTGTCCGCAGGATCATCATTTTCTGATCTCAGCAGAGGAGCTTACCTGGAGAAAAGGAGATCCTTTGCTGTGTGGATGTGGTTATGCTGATCAGTTGGTCGCATTATTATAATCGGAGAGGTATGTTTATGATAGAAAAATTGGAGGAGTATGGCCGGTTTCTGTTTGGCTGGGCATTCCGGGCGATGCAGAGCGAAATGACAATGCAGGAATCCCTGAATGCAAAGTCAGAGAGAGCCTATCTTACAGGAACAGAAATCGCACTGTTAGAGGATAGCAGTCTTTTTATCATTGGAATTGGTATTCTGGTGCTTATGGAAGCCTTTTTCGTTGTGGTTATTATATCCTTATTGCTGCATGGTGTGATGAAGCTGATCAGACTATGTTTGGCGAAGGGGTATAGCTGTCTCACAAGGAAAAAGAGATCCCGGCAGCGTGCAGCGGCCAGGAGGATCCAAAAGCGCCAGGAAGCGCTTCTTTTACAATACGTTCTGGAATCTGAAGAAAGGACAAAAGAGATGCCGGATGTGTTAAAACTGCCAGAATTTATGGTAAACAGGGAAAGGAGAAACAAACATGCGTATTAATCTGCATGTAATTGTGATAGGAGCTGGCTTGACCGGCTCCTTCTTTTTAAAGGAAATGATTGCGTATCTTCATATGAAACAGGAAAATTTGATCCGGACGGATATTACGGTTTTTGATCCTGGTTCAATCGGTAAAGAGGACCTTGGCGCAGTCTATATCCGGGAGGATCTTGGCCAGAACAGGGCACTTTTATTATCAGAACTTTTGAAAGAACAGTATGACTATGAGGTAATGGCTGTTCCGGGAGATTTTTCTGTAGACAGTCCAGTACTACAGATTTCCAAACGGGATTATGTTTTTATGATTGATTGCAGCGATGGGAGTATTCCCGGAGACTACCGAATGGAATGGAAAAAACTGTCTGCGAAAAGAAAACTGTATCTGAAATTCGGAGATGCAGAGCTGTATGTGGATGACGGAAGCGGAGAGAAACTATTTTTTTCAAATACGGAAGAGAAAAGCGAAGATTTTGTCTGGAAGCATTTGGAAAGAATGTTTTTGGTGAACCTTGCTATGTCAAAGATTGTGGCTGTCTATGAAGAAGGACAGATTGAATGCGGGACATTTTGTGTGAATGAAAAAATGGCCCAAATAGGACCACAGCTTCATAACGACCAGAAGCTGGATCTTTCTCTGGGCCGGAAATCAACCGAAGTTTATCATTATCAACTGGTTGTGGTAGGCACTGGTGGGACCGGTTCTTATTATCTGAAGGAATTAGGGGCGATCCTTTCATCCTTAACGAAGGAGGAACGCAACTCCTATGCATTGTCCATAATCGATGGAGACCGGGTGGAGCAGAAGAACCTTGACCGTCAGAATTTCCTGAAAGATGATGTTGGCCAGCATAAGGCAATGGTACTGGCACAAGCTCTTAGAGACCATTATGGGATCGAAGTAAGAGCATATCCAATGTACATTGACTCCGCAGAGCAGTTAAAAGTGGTCTTTAAACAGATGTCAGGAGCGTATTATAGACGCACGGTCCCGATCCTGATTGGGTCAGTTGATAATCACCGGGCCAGACAGGAAATGGAAAAATGGTTCCGTCAGACACCTACTGGTATCTGGATCGATGCGGCAAATGAATTTCACACTGGCGAGGTTGTAGCTGCAGTCAAAAAGAATGGAAAGATGCTGTCGCCTTCCAGGCCGTATTATTTCCCGGAAATCATGCGAAGCCGGGAAAAACGGGCAAGTGAATTAAGCTGTGGGGTGATCAACCAGTCTTCACCGCAGCATCGGATTACCAATATGGCTGCGGCGATGCTGGCTTTATCAGCTACTCTCGGAATTTTAAGAAACGGGTTCCTTCCATATAAAATAGTTTATTTTGATGTGTTTAAGGGAAATGTTATTCCGGTAAATGCGGGGGCAGAAAGGGGAATATTTTTTGAAGATAGTGAATAAAGAGCGTTATCAGCAGCTCTTCGATCATCCGGAAGAACTGCGTAAGATCATTGCCTATGCAAAGCGTCTGATGCAGTATGAAAAATGCTTTGATTATTCTTTTCGGGATAACTGCATGAAGATGGAACTTTTACAGGTAGCGGTACAACGCATCCTGCAGGAATATGGGATTGAAGTGGGGGAAGTTTATGATTTATCGATCGAATGGATTGAGTCAGACGATGAAGATGACTTCATCAGTGAAAATGAAGAAGTACTCTTTTGTGTAGAAACTCCATATCCTGGAATTATTGGATTCACTGATGTAGTTTCTGCCAGTGAGGATGATACAGAAACCTTGGAACTTTTTCCAGAAGAAGTAAGAGCAGAGCTGAAGGAATATCTGGGGGAATGTGGAACGATGGTACTTACTTTGGACGTTGTGGAGCAGGTAATAAGCTGGTACGAAAAAAGTAAGGATCGGAGACTTTGTGAAATTGCATTTGAAGCATATGATCTGTTTTGCCGGTCTTTAAGTGTTTCGTATTCGGCTGGGACAGACTTTATTCAGATTGCTGATCATTCCTACTGGTTATATAATCCAGAAGAGAACACTGGCTGGGAGGACATGTTTCCAGTATCCCCGGTATGTGACCTATGCGGGATTGTTCTTTATGTGTTAGGAAAGGCAGGAGGAGTATGCTAAATCTGAGCAATTATAAGGAACACTTTTGTGAATACATATTGTTCCGGTACGCATGGGAGAATGAATTTGCGGAAGAACCGTTTCCAGAAAATTTATACGAATATTATGACAGTTTTGCAAAAGCTTATCGGTATCTGATTGAAAAAATAGGATACCAGGTTGTTTTCTGTGGAGTGACAACATCTGCAGAACAGATCCTGGAACCTATTCTTGCAAAATGCAGAATGAATTATGAACAGTATCATAATTTACTGAAACTTTATGATCAGGATGAACCATACCTTATGCTAGTGCTTCAAGATAACCAGCAGACCGATCAAAGAGGCTTAAATGTATTTGGCAATGTGTTTAATGGAGGCGGTCTTTACATTTCCTATGGTACATACAAAGATAATGTGCCGGCCTGGAAAACATGTCTGTTTGCTGCGAAATTGGAAATGTGTTATCGGCTAAAGGAGGAGCGCTTGTGGAAGTATTAAAACAGGTGATCCGGCTCATGAAAAGGATAGAAGGTGCATTCTGTCCGTGGAGTTATCTGGATCAGATGGACTATTTTCAACAGGGTGGTTGCAACGAAGAAGAGGCATATGCGTATGCAAATTCCAATATGGGCAGATCTGCCAGGTATTATCCACATTATCAGATGTGGGTCAGCCATTTAGTAAACCGGCTGATCAAAGCAGGTATTATAACTTGTGAGTATGAGACGGCAGAACTAAGAATGGAGGATGTACCGGTTGAAAATCTTCTATGTATTGTCAGTGATGAATGCTCTAGGGGATTGGAAGTGGCAGATGGCCAGAGGAAAAGAACGATTGATGCCATTATGAAGGCATTAGGGTTTGAATTATTAGAAGTTGCTGAATTGGAGAATCTGGATCATATATTGTCCAGGGGTCAGAAGGCGGCATTTTACAGAGCATTTGATGAATTCCGATGCGATTTTTATGGAGAAGAGCGAGAGTTTGTCATTGTACTCATAAAAGGAGAAAATGCACCGCTTCTTTCTGAAACGGATATTTTCATGGAACTGGATTATTTTGTGATTTCATTTGAAGATTTTTTCATTATGATATATCCTTCAGAAACTGGATTTTGCGATGGATACGTGGAAATCACATATGGGATTGGCTTCTTGTCATGGAATCTTATCCCATTATTACAGATGCTGTATGGAAAGTTAAGTGGAAATGTCGAAGAATTTTTCAAACATTCTGTCATGGAACAGGAAGCGCAGCCATTATAGCGTAATCAATGAGGGAACGGATTCGCTTCATTGAGTACGAATTACTAAGAAAGTGGGTGGAGAAAATGGTGAAAATTGTATATGGAACGGAACCATACCGCATTGATCATGAGGTACGGAAATTAACGGAAAATACGGCATATTATGTGCAGATATTTGATGCCATGGATGGAGTGAAAGAATTTCTGCAGAGCATTTCATTCTTTGGTGTACCATGTGCCATTTATAAGGTGGAGGATGTGAAAAAAGAGAGGAAGGAACTCTTGTATCTTATGGAAGAGTGTCCGGAAAGTTCCTGTTTGATCATTCGGACGGAAAAGCCTGACAACAGCAAGGACTGGAATGCATGGAAAAGTAAGCATGGCATATGTTGTGATAAGCTGAATGGAAAGTCTTATCAATGTTGGATCCAAAAAGCTTTTCAGTCCTTAGATTGTCCAATACCGGAGCCGATGCTACGATATTTTATCGACAGGAGCGCTTATGCATACCAGGAACGCAGAGACGGGAAAGATGAGACGATAGATCTTTACCAGATAGCTATTTTCATTAAACAGATTGCATTTGCGTCCATGGATACTGGAGTGAGCAAAGAGACGATTGACCAGGTTGTTCCTGCAGCAGTGGGGAAAAGCTGGGAATTGGCATCAAAGCTTTTACTGGATCCTATGGAAGGTATGAAGCTTGCGGTGGAGTTGTTCGATCATGGGAATAATAGCCTTAAGCTTTATGGGCTGCTTCTTCGGAATTACCGGGTTGCGAAAAAAGCGTTATTGTTGTCAGATATGAAGGAAAATGAAATTTTAAAGCTTTTAGGCCTTACGGAAAAGCAGATGCGGGGAATACGGGCCTATCGGAAGTTACCGGAAGAGCGATTGGATACGGTAATGTCGATATTGATAGAGGCAATGAACAGAACGAAAATTTCTTTTGGAAACGAGAGAAATCTGTTTATCCAGACTATGGCAAAATTGATTATATTATAAAAGGAAGAAACCCAGACAGAGATCAGTGATGATCGTGCCTGGGTTTTTAATTGTCATGTTTTCAGGAGTCGGATTGCCCATACTTCCCAATAGATATACCTTCATTTGAAAAAATGCTGTGTATTGCTATTGATAATATGAATTAAAAATATATATTGATAATAAAAATATTAGAATTGCAATATATTAAATGCAAATTGATAATTTTATAACCAACGCCATCTTCAAATTCATACTAAAATAATTGAAACGGGAGGTGGGAAAATGGCCAATGCGCAGCAAGAGGATTTTGTTCGTAGACGGATTACGGAATTGAGACTAAGCAAAAACATTTCTGAGCACAAAATGAGTCTGGATTTGGATAAAAGTGGATCATATATACGTGGCATAACTAGCGGAGCGGCCTTACCGTCTCTGAAAGAACTGTTTAAAATAATTGCCTATTTAGATATGACGCCGGCAGAGTTTTTCGCACCACTGGATGATGGAGATACCACATACAGAAAAGTGTGCGAAAAATTACGGACTATGAATGAATCGGATATTGAAAAGATTAATACTTTTATAGGGTGGATTGAAAAGTAGAAATTGCTTGAAACTTGAGAGGGATGCTTTAGGGGCATCCTCTTTTTTCTTTTGCTAATTGGAAATCGGTAGTATAATGGAGGAAACCGTATTCGGGGTGTTGCAGATTTTCATCAGAAGTCGAAATGTTCTGATTATAGCAGGGTAATACATAATTTAGGAAAACGGGAGGAAAGAGGAATAGGTAAGGTTTTGATCGTGATCGACATGCAGAACGATTTTGTGACAGGAACTCTTGGCAATCAGGAAGCGCAGGCAATTGTTCCAAATGTGCAGGCAAAAGTAAAAGAGTATGCGGACCGCGGGGATCGGATAATTTTTACCAGGGATACCCATGAGGAGAATTATCTGGACACGCCGGAGGGGAAAAAGTTACCAGTGAAGCACTGCATCAATGGAACGGAAGGCTGGCAGATCGTGCCGGAGCTGGAAGTGGAAAACTGCGAATATGTAGACAAACCGACCTTTGGCTGGCTTAACTGGGAGGGCTTTGAATCAAACGATGAGATTGAACTGGTTGGAGTTTACACGGATATATGCGTGGTCTCCAATGCGTTGATCCTGAAAGCTAAGTATCCGGAGGCGATAATTTCAGTGGATGTAAGCTGCTGCGACGGAGTTACACCAGAAAAGCAAGCTGCTGCGCTGGAAACGATGAAGAGCTGCCAGATTGATGTGTATAGACAGGAACAGTAAAAGGGAGTACATGGAAAATTTATAGTGGTTCTTTGCCAGAAAGTATTCTATAATAATCTTGTATAGGCATTTTGCTCCCCGCCGAAAGGCACAAAAAAATTATGTGTATGCAATCATTTAGAAGGCTCTTTCTCAGGTTAAAATTTAGAAACAGTGCTGAGAAAGCGTTTTTGAAATTATATTTCTATTTATTTTCAAATATATCGTCATAGATTTGAATGATGTTCCGCTCAATATTAACGCCATGCAAAAAGCTGAAAGGAATATGGTGGGATTGGATTGTTTGCATGAATTTATAATAATTGCTGTGGCCAAGTGTATCCGTAAAGAGGATAACCCGTTCTGCCTTTAAAATGGACATATTATCTACGGCGCTTGATACGGATGCGCTGACAAATTTCCAGTTTAGGAACTCCTGTCGAAGCTTTTTAACCCAGTTTTCATTACCACCCACAATCGTGATCCGTTTCGCTACAATTGCTTTTTTCATTTCTGAAATCGGAATATTTACAGTAGGAGAAGCGTCCTCAGTGCTGTTGTAAACAAATTCCCGCAGAGCCGTGAGTGATTTTGAGATAGCATTTGCAGGATGGACACATTGCAATTCCAGGCTCTCATAACGAAAAGCATATTCAGGAAAATTTTGATATTTTTGATTTTGAACTTACACCGGATGAAATGGAACAAATTGCTTCTTTGGATAAAAATGAGCGCCTGGGCGATTGGTAAAGGAGACACTATGAAACGATTTTTGATATTTATTCTATCGAGTATTATGGTATTGGCACTCACAGCTTGCGGAAATAGTTCTTCGGCAGAAATTGTTTCAGAAGGTGAAACAAGGACATCTAATAATAAGGATATACAAACGGAACCAGCAGTTCCGGCAAACAGTACGCAGCAGAACACTTTACAAGCGGATGACACCGCACAATCTGAAAAAATAGAAGGAGGCAGCAATATGTTAGTAGCTTATTTTTCTCTTGACGGTGAGCAGTACGGTGTTGGTGTAGTAGAGGAAGGAAACACCAGCATTATCGCTCGCATGATTGCGGAGTAAACAGGAGCCGATTTATTTGAAATCAAACCGGAAACACCATATCCGACCACCTATCAGGGGCTTCTGGATGTATCCCGACAGGAAATGGCAGACAATTCCCGCCCGAAAATTGCCGACACGGTGGACAATATGGATAATTATGACACGCTTTTTATCGGCTATCCCAACTGGTGGGGCGATATGCCAATGATCGTTTACAATTTTTTGGAGAGATATAATCTGTCGGGCAAGACCATTGTTCCGTTTTGCACCCACGGCGGCAGTGGGCTTTCCAATACGGAATCTACGATTGCCGATATTACAGAAGGCAAAATGAAAGACGGTTTCGCAATTCCCGGCACGACTGCCCAGAATGACCGTGATACAGCCAGAAACAATGTGACGGACTGGCTCAGAGAGGATGGATTTATTGAATAAAAAGTTGAGAATTGCCGTAGACAGTGGAATGGTTTTGCTTTTGCCTTTGCTGATGGCATATTCTCTGGTGGGAGAAACCGCCCATGAATATCTCGGCATTGGAATGTCTCTACTTTTCGTTGCCCATCATATTTTGAATGTTGCATGGTGGAAACATCTGCTGCGTGGAAAGTACACACCACTCCGTATTTTAGGAACAGCGATAGACTTGGCACTGGTAGTTATTATGCTGGCTTTGCCAATCAGCGGCATGATTCTATCCCGTTATGTATTTCGTTTTCTGCATCTTGGTGGAGCAGCCACAGCAAGGACAGTGCATCTACTGGCTTCCTATTGGGGATTGGTGCTAATGAGCTTCCACGCCGGTATGCACGGCAATAGGATAATGGAAGTATTCCGAAAAATCACTACTACACAGCAAACCTCTAAAATCAGGACTTGGAGTTTGCGAATGATAATAGTGTTGTTAGCAATCTGCGGTCTTTATACTTATATCAAAAACAAAATCGGATTATATCTATTTTTGAGGACACAATTTGTATTCGTTGATTTTTCGCAACCGGTAGTGTGGTCACTTATAGATTATTTGCTTGTGAGCATTTTATTTATAGTTCTGGGATATGTTTGTACTTACCTTATATGTCTTAAGCATATCCATAAATATAACCACTGACAATTGTCGGTGGCTCAGACTGTAGAGAAAATAGCTCTTTTATTAATGCTATTTTTTTATAAATCGATCATACAAGTACAGCGCCACAATGATTGCCGGAGCATAGACAAAAATATTTACAATAGCCTGAATGAGAATACCACCGAGATAAGTTGATATAAAACCAAATGCCATTTTTCGTTTGCACCGTCCTTCCCTGTTTGGTAAAAAAGAGAATATCTAATGTATCTTTAATGTTATAGAATCCTTTATGCATTGTCAATCTGCTTTCATCAATCTTATATTATTTATAAAAATATGTAAGAAAATGGTAAGCCCATTGTTCTTGTCAGACAGGAATATTCCTATCTATAATAATGGCAGAAAGAGTATTGCTGGCTATATCTGTAATTGTTCATGGAAAGAGAAGTGGGGAAATTTATGAGAAAATGGATTTGCATCTTGTTGGCAGCAGGAATTGCAGCTGGCCTTATGAGTGGCTGCAGCAGAAATGTGGGAACGCAGGAATCGGCAGTGTGGCAGGTACTTGAAACCGAAATTCTGGCAGAGAAAGCAGATGCATCAGGAGAGGTGGATTTCACGCATGATTATTCGGAAGAGATCAAAGCGGATATTGAAGATGTGGTATCGAAGTCGGAATCTCTGCAGAAAGAGCTGGAACAGATCAATACGATCATTCAGAAGTTTACTCCATTGGCAGAGAAAGCAGAAACGCAGGGAGAAATGAATGCATCTTCCAGATGGTTTTATGTGATCTGGGATACGGAGCTCAATAATCTCTGGAGCAGATTTATGAATTTGGCTGACCAGAAGACAAAGGAGAGCGTTCTTGCAGAACAGAGAAACTGGGTAGCCATGAAGGAAGAAGCAACATTGCTGAGTATCGGAAGCAGCGAAGAAAATGGCAGCATTTATCCTCTCCTTCAGAATTCTTTTCTGGAAGAAATTACGAAAAACAGAGCCTGTATTCTTGCCAGTAAGCTGGCTGGGATAAAAGGAGAAGATTTCATGCTGCCGGACAGATCAAACAAATACGGCCTGTTTGTTGATAATCAGGGGACAGGAAATGTATATAGCGCATTGGTAACCAGGGAGGGATTGAACGGAGAGAATGAAGCGGTCATTTCGGTATACCGGATAGGAGAAACAAGAGGAACCTTTACGGATCATGGAAATGGAGAACTGGCCTTCGCATCGGATGATGGAAATGTACGGGGAATCATTCATATTGACGGGTGGAAGGGGGCAAGTTTTCATGTTACGGAAGTGACTGGTAACTCCGCTTTCACCGTTGGGGAAGAACTGGAATTTCCGTTCGCATTCTGATGAGGATGAAGTACATAGATAAATTCCTGCATGGAGCATTTCGGCATAGCTGTCCCGGAAAGGAGATGACCATATGAAGCAGAAAAAACGGATCTGGTGGACGTTCAATTTATGGGAAGCAGATGCATTTCAGCAATATCTGGAAGAAATGGCGCTGCAGGGCTGGTTCCTGGAAAACGTCGGCGGTTCTGTCATGAAATTTTACAGGGCACAGCCGGAAAAAAGAAGATACGCGGCGCTTCTGGTTCCGGGAAGCTCTTCCCTTACCGGCGCGGACAGCTGGAAGGCAGAACAGTTTCACAAGGAGTGCCAGGAAGCAGGATGGGATTTTCAATGCAGCGGAACTTACTGGCAGATATTTTATACCACCGATGAAAGCGTGAAGCTGACCGGAGATATGACGGAAGAGAGGCAGTTCCTGATTCAGAAATCTCTTTTCTGGAACGGGTCTGCGAAAATTTCCTATCCTGTACTGGTAGTATTAAGTTTGTGGTCGTTATACAGCAATCTGCAGAATCCGGGAAAAATGTTTGCGGATCCCGTGGCGCTTATGCTAAATCCCCTGCTGCTTGGAATCTGCATTTCCTGGACGGTAACCTATGCGCGGCTGTTTCGATGGAACTGTGGGAATACAATGGCTATAAAAGAAGGCAGGCCGTTTCCGAGAATGAATCTGCAGCGGAAGGTAAGCTTTAAAAAGCGTATCATTCTATTAGATGAAATCCTGATTCTGGCAGTTCTGGCGCTGGCATTTTCTTCTTCCATGAGAGCCCTGGCCGGAACCATGCTTTCTTCCATTCTCATTGTAGTGATTTCCCTGTTTGTAAGGAACCTGCTCAGAAATAACGGCAGCGGAAATGCCCGGGATGACTGGATGTCATATGCGGTTGGCGTTGGTGTGCTTTGCATGATTCTGATTCCCTTGTGTAATGCGGCAGCAACTCACTTTCTGGGAGCAGATGAACCGGATACCGGGAGAAAACATACGGTATTCGCTAGCTATCAGGCAAATGATGTTCAGATGAGCAGTTCTGGAAAGTCAGTAGGCGTTACCGTATATACCAGTCCCATTTCCTGGATCATTGCGAAAACCAGCAAATGCTATCCAAAGGATATGACAAAGTGGTGGGATCAGATGGAACTGGAACTTCCGGCAGAGCTGGGGGAACTTCCCGAGGGGACAGAAGTGTCCTGGTGCCGGTACATGGTCCGCAAAGATGGGGCTGAGCCTGTTTCGGAAGAAAATTTCTATCAGGATGAGCCGACTCTTGATGAAGTGATATTAAAAGACAGAAATCGTCTGGTTGTGCTGGATTATGGCGGTGGTATGAATCTTACCGACATGAAAGAAGCGGTAGACGTTTTTTATCAGGGGCAAACAGAGTAAATGCAAATGGTGCAAAGGAGATTATATTCATGAAAAAAGTATTCGGAATCGGAAGCTGTATGGTCGGAATAGTACTGGTTATTTCTGGTGCTGTGATGAAGCTGAAAGGACAAACAGCGGTTACTGTCATTGGAGGCGCAGACGGTCCTACCGCTGTGTTTGTTGCCGGAAAACTGAATGGTGATTTCTCTATCATACTGATTCTGATCGGAATTGTATTGTTGGCTGTAGCAGCAATTGTTTATTGGAAGAAAAATGGCGGAAATTCATAAGAAAAGCAGCTCGCATGGTATTGGCAGCAGGAACGGTGTGAAAAGGGGGCGATTACATGGAAGAGAGTTTCTGGAAACAGACGTATGAGAAGATTCTGATTGGAATGGGTCTCTTTGGGATTACATTGAAATTTCTCTTTCTCAATCAGATTCTCCCCTTCATTGGCGCCCTTTTGCTGTTTACAGGATTTCGAAAACTGAGATCAGAAAACCGCTGGCTGAAAGCCGGATATGCAGGCGCCGCGCTCGAAGTTGTGATTACCATTGTGACAATTGTGCTTGGAAGTGTGCTCGAACGAGAGAAAATCTATGCTTTGTACGCATGGAAAGGAATTGATTTCTGTGGCGGAATCCTGCCGGTCGTGCTGATGATTTGTCTTTTCCTTGGAATGCGTGAGGAGTTGGAACAGCGTGATGAAAAAATAAAAAGTGAAGTTCTGCTCCATATCATCATCTGGTATGCGGTGGTGACGGTGCTTGCGATTCAGGAATATGAGGGCTGGATTCTTGGTTTTGTAATCGTTGCTGCATACATTGGAATCCTTGTAGAGTTAAAGAATATAGCAGAAAAACTGGAAGAGGCCGGATATGTACTGGAAGAACATTCGGTGCGGATTTCAGACAGTAGATGTGCAGCAGGAGCAGCAATTCTGACTGCGGCAGGTCTGTTCGTCAGCTATACATGTTTTGGTGCTTATCATATGGAGTGGACAACTGCAAATGAAACCCAGGATCCGGCATGTGAAGAAACCAAAGCACATCTGTTATCCCTTGGTTTTCCGGAAGATATCTTGCATGACTTAAAGAAAGAAGATATTCTGGCGTGCAAAAATGCCAGACAGGTTCTGCTGAATCAAAGCGATGATTCGCTGCGGGGCAGGGATGGGCAGTTGCAGCTTGACGGCTTGGCAGTAGAACTGGAACAGGAAGGCCAGTGGAAGGTGATCCATCATTTCTTATGGAATGGAAATCCGGGCTTTCGCGGGACAGAAGCAGTACAGATCAATCCGGCATATCAGGAAATGAACGGGGGCTGGACCTCCCAGGGTAAACTTACCGGTCAGGTCCTTTACGATAAGGATGAAACTTCTTACACCGCAGATTATAAAATCTTGCAGGACGAAAATTACGATACCGGCATGAATGCTTTCTTTTACGGAAGTCAACAGAATGCCAGCATTTTCGCGGAATTTTCCTTGCCGCGGAGTGGGGAAAACTGTCGCGGATACGTGGCCTATGAAATCAAGGCAAAGGAAAGTGACTGGTGGATTGATTCCTGGCTAAATTATACCCATCAAAAGACCATCTGGCAGTATCCGGTCATCTCAGCAGCCCAGAACAGAAGACAGGGCGGCTGGCTGGACGAGCGTGTGTTCAGTACTGTGCAGGATGCGCTGCAGGTGCTTCCAGAGGGGGAAAATGAAGGCTCTATCGGTTCATAAACTCGAAAAATTGGATGTTATTGGGAGAAATATTATGACTGGGAATATGATAGGGTTTGTTATATGGGCGATGGTTGGCGTTATTATCATTAGTCTTGGAATAAGAGCATATCTTTCAGGAAAAGTGGCTGACTTTTAGGCAAACATAAAATCTATATCTGTAAATGATATAATGGGCTACAATCATGCGGTTGGTAAGCTGTTTGTTATTTATGGAGCAATATTGATTGCATTGGGATTACCGCTGCTTTCAGGACAGAATTCTCCATTTATTTTACTGTCAGTATTGGGAGTAATGATAGAAACAATAGTAATCATGGTGGTTTACAGTTTGTGTATTGAAAGAAAGTATAGAGAACAATAGTTTTTGCTCGTTCAATTTTATTCTGTATAATCTGTTGTTATTTAAAAATAAAAATGCTAAAATAAAAGTAGTTAAGATATTATCTAAAATAGTATAAATTAAGCTATTTTGGATAATATATTATTTGTAAATAAAGGCGGTGAAAACGAATGGAACAACTGATATGGGAAACAGCGGAAGAATTGGATCAGAAGCTGGCACAAAGGGTAAGAAACATCCGAAAACGGCGTTCCATTTCCCAGGAAAAATTATCCTCTATGAGTGGTGTAAGCTATGGCTCTATCAAAAGATTTGAAGCTACCGGACAGATCTCCCTGATCTCACTGACCAAGATTGCTATGGCCTTGGATATTGCAGATGAGCTTAGGAGTATTTTTACACAGGTGCCATATAAGAATATTCAGGAGGTTATTAATGAAACCAAATAATGCATTGCAGGTTCTCTACGATGAAAGGCTCGTTGGAACGCTGGCGATGACTGCAGACCATAAAGCGGCATTTCAATATAGCGAAGAATGGCTTGAACATGGATTCCCGATCAGTCCATTTTCTCTTCCACTGAAAAGGCAGGTTTTTGTTCCAAACAAAGACTATTTTGATGGACTTTTTGGAGTATTTGCGGACAGTTTACCAGACAACTGGGGAAGATTATTGTTGAACCGACTACTGCGCGCCCATGGACAAAATCCGGATAAACTTACAGTTTTGGAGCGGCTGGCTATCGTTGGAAAATCAGGAATGGGGGCGCTTACCTATTATCCAGAAAAGGAAATGCAGGAAAAACAGGGCCATAGTAATCTGGATGAACTTGCGGAGCAATGTCAGAAGCTGTTGAATACAGAGTATTCTGATAAACTGGATGAGCTATATCGCCTGGGAGGTACCAGCGGTGGAGCTAGACCCAAAATTATGACAACTATTGAGGGGGAAGAGTGGATCATTAAATTTCCGGCCCATGTAGATGGAAGAAATGCTGGAAAGATGGAATATGATTATTCCTGCTGTGCCAGACAATGTGGTATTGCCATGAGTAAGGCCAGATTATTTCCATCAGACAAATGCGAAGGGTATTTTGGAACAAAACGATTTGACAGAATGATGGATAATGGCAGTCAAAAACGAATCCATATGTTAACCGCCGCTGCTCTTTTGGAATTAGATTTCGAACAGCCAAGTCTGGATTACCACAGTTTGATGAAGCTGACGAAAATTTTAACCAGGGATCATCCAGAAGATGTGAACAATATGTTCCGCAGGATGTGCTTTAATGTGTTCGCTCATAACCGAGATGATCATTCTAAAAATTTTACGTATCTATACCATGAGGCAGAGGATTGCTGGCGGTTGAGTCCTGCATACGATCTCACTTACAGCAATACCTATTACGGAGAACATACAACCACAGTGGATGGAAATGGGCGCAATCCAGGAGAAAAGGAGATTCTGGCAGTTGGCATTGCCGCTGGGATGGCGAGAGCGGAATGCAGGAGAATTATGAACCAGATCAAGGATTGTGTGAACCAGATGCTGGGACAGTATCTTTCTTAGAAAAATGGAGTACAATTGCAACTTAAGGAAGTATCGCAAATATTTTTCACCCCATATGGCCATTTCATAATAAATCTTGATGAATTGTAAAATATCTATAATTTAACTTAATTTTAAAGCTGCATTGCCGCCATCAAATGGCGGCAATTGTATTTTTCTCCTGTTCGGAATCATTGCGCAGATAGCTGGGAGCAGGATGGTGTAGTTTAATGGATTCTGCCACGTCAACGGCCAGACGATTTGGACGTTGTTGTTGCTGATCTCATGAACTGTCACCGACTTGCTTTTTCGCAAGGAAATCAGTTATTGGTCAGGCTGAGAAGTCAGCAACATTTATTTGTTATTGAGTGCCGGGTTATACCTATTTTTCGTGTGTATGATATACTTGTGGTATAATCCATATACTAAACAAGATAAAGGGTGGTACTATGCAGATTTTTGTTGATGCAGATGCTTGTCCGGTGGTTTCCATTGTGGAAGCAGTTGCGAAAAAATATAGGGTGGCGGTAACGCTGCTATGCGATACAAACCATGTATTGTATTCTGATTATAGTGAGGTAGTGGTTGTTGGAGCCGGCACGGATGCCGTAGATTATAAGCTGATCAGCATTTGTCATAAAGGAGATATCGTGGTATCGCAGGATTATGGAGTAGCAGCTATGGCTCTTGGCAAAGGGGCTTATGCAATTCATCAGTCAGGCAAGTGGTATACAAATGAAAATATTGACCAGATGCTGATGGAACGGCACTTGAACAAAAAAGCGCGGCGGAGCAGCCATAAAAATCATATAAAGGGGCCGAGAAAGCGCACTGATGCAGATGATGAAAGATTTTTTCAGTCTGTGGAAAAAATGGTATTAATGGCTATGAAAAACTGTTCGGAAGATACAGAGAGAGGGCAGAACGCGTGAATGAGAAATATCAGCTTTATTATTATTGGAATCATGGCATCTGCGATCAGTGTGGAGCACCAATACTGATTTTAAATGAGGCATTAAGTTACGAGGGCAATGATCAGCAGGAATTACAGGCTTTTTTGGATGAGCATGCGGAGTGCAAGTATTTTTCTAATATAGATGAACAGAAAAATTTTGAAGAAATTGGCGGCTGTAAAAAGTTGGAAGAAACATATAATTACAAATCGCCATATTGGGCCATGCGATCTGTAGGAAGCAAATCCCTGCTGGGGCAGTTTTGCGGCAGCGCGTGCAGAGAAAAATGGATCCGGGAAAGAGAGGCCGATCATTTAAAAATTTATACATACTTCTGGGAATTGCGAGAGTATGCACTGAAAGTAGCCCCAGAACCATGTGATAATCCATCTGGAATTGTTGTGTTTGATCTGGAGACTACGGGGTTGAACAGTAACGATAATGAAATTTTACAGATCAGTGCGGTTGATGGAAACGGGGATTTACTTCTTAATGAGTATGTCCGACCAGAGCTGATCAGGTCATGGCCAGACGCGGAACGGGTGAATGGTATTACACCAGAGAGGGTAAGAAAATGTAAGACCATCAGAGAACTGATAGGGAAGATAAAGGGCGTTTTTGCATCAGGGAAAACATGGATCGCGTATAATTGTGATTTCGATCTCGGATTTTTATTTTTTGTAGGTATTGAACCAGGTACGAATACCGAATTAGAAGATGTGATGTATGATTTTGCCGAAATTTGTGGGAATTATGATAAGCGCTACGGAACCCGACGATGGCAGACGTTAGAAGCGGCCGCCGCACATTTTGGGTATAACTATAAAGCGCATGATTCCTTGGAAGACGCAAGAGCCACACTGTATATTAGGAATAGAATTAAGCGGGAAAAAGAAATATTAGATGAATTGACTGCTCCATATCAGACGGTGAAAGGAGAACAGATTTAGGCAAAATGATACCTTACTTACAGTGTGAAAATGATACCTCATTTATATCGGAAACAACCCCAAATTTTTCTGCTATCCAAGATGGGTGAAAAATTTGGGGTTTGGTCATTCAAAATGTGCAATAAAATCAAGCGGATTACTGGACTTTTAACTAAACACTGCAAGAATTCCCCCATCCTCTTTAGGGGGTGGGATGAATTGCCTGCTTTTGATTTCTGATATTGCAATAACTGGCATGATTCTATATTGCACATAGCTGCGCGGATAAAGAGAACTTACGTTCGATAAAACATGGACATATAGAAAAATATATGGTACAATATAATCAGTCGAGATAATAGGGAAGGCTGATTATTATGAGAAAATTGGATAGCAATGCACACTCAGTATTTTTATTATATTACCATTTGATTCTGGTTATAAAATACCGAAAAAAGGTTTTGAATGATCCGATTTCAAATCGGGCGAGAGAAATATTTGAGCATATTGCTCCGAACTATCACATTACTCTGGAAGAATGGAATCATGATCAGGACCATGTGCATATCATGTTCCGTGCTCATCCCAAATCAGAACTGAGTAAGTTCATCAATGCATATAAAAGCGCAAGCAGCCGCCTGATTAAAAAGGAGTATCCGGAAGTCCGGCAAAAGCTCTGGAAAGAAACATTCTGGAGCCAGAGTTTTTGTCTGCTGAGTGCTGGCGGTGCCCCAATTGAGGTCATCCGTCAGTACATTGAAACACAGGGAGAGGGTAAAAGTGAACACCGTGTACCGTTTTCGGATTTATCCGAATAAAGCACAAAGGGAATTATTTGCAAAAACGTTTGGCTGCGTTCGTCTTGTTTATAACCGGATGCTTGCTGAGAAAAAAGCGCATTATGAGAAAACCGGGAAGAACTTAAGCTTGACACCAGCCAGGTATAAATCGGAGTTTCCATGGTTAAAGGAAGTAGACAGTCTGGCACTGTGTAATGCGCAGCTGCATTTGCAGACTGCATACAAAAATTTCTTTCGTGATGCCTCAGTTGGGTTTCCGAAATTCAAATCAAAAAAGAAATCTGTGAAAAGTTATACAACCAATTATGTGAATGGAAACATCGTCTTACAAAATGGAAAACTGAAACTTCCAAAAGCTGGCTGGGTCCGAATCAGACAACATCGGAAGATTGATGAATGTTACCAGCTGAAAGGTGCAACAATTAGTCAGGAAGCAGATGAACGATATTACGTTGCTCTGTTATATTCCTGCGAGGAACCGGTGCATGAAACCAGGAAAGCAGAAACCGCAATTGGTCTTGATTTTTCCATGAAGGAGTTGTATGTAGATTTCAATGGAAATCATGCAGCATATCCTCATTTTTTTCAAAAAGCCCGGCAGAAGCTGGCAAGGGAGCAGCGTAGACTGAGCCGCTGTGAACAGGGGAGCAACCGTTATAAAAAACAAAAGAAGAAAGTGGCACGAATTCATACCCGTATCGCACACCAGCGAAAGGATTTTTTGCATAAAGAATCAAAGAAGATAGCCAATTCCTACGATATCGTGTGCATCGAAAATCTGAATATGAAAGAGATGAGCCAGGATATGCATTTGGGAAAGAGTGTTCATGACAATAGCTGGGGAATGTTTACTGATTTTCTGACATATAAAATGGAACGTGCAGGTAAGAAACTGATCCGCATTGATCGCTGGTATCCCAGTTCCAAAACATGCAGCTGCTGTGGAAAGGTAAAAGAAGATTTGCAGCTGAGCGATCGCATTTATGAGTGTGTATGCGGAAATCGAATGGATCGGGACGAAAACGCAGCAATCAATATATGCAGAGAAGGGATTCGAATATCCGGAATGATGCTTGATATAGAAAAGAAAATTTTCTGATCTTTGCAGCAAAAATTCCAACAATATCATTCTGATAAAACCGTGGGACACACGGGGATAGCTCGCTTATGCTTTGCCCTATCGGGCAATCGAACGAGAAGCCCCCACTTCAAGCGTTAGCTAAGTGGTGGGAGCATGTCACTGAGGAAAATGATACCTGATCTATGTAGTAGGGTATCATTTTTCCCAAAATTGAATAGTGAATTATATGGTGCAGAAAAATATGAAATATTGGGGATAGATTATGCGGAGAGCAGCTATATCTCGGAGCTGCCCTTAATGCAAATGGCGGATTTGGAAATTATAAGATACCTATTTCTTCCATTTCGTTGCATAATTCTTCGAACGTACCGGTAACATAGTTTTTTGTGGTGCTGATATCGGAATGTCCTAAAATATTTGAGAGCATGACCAAATCATGCGTCTTGTCATAAAAGGATTTGGCGAAAAAGTGGCGAAGTGCATGGGGATGTGCCTTCCTTTTATCAATGCCAGCATTGGCAGCAATGGTCTGGAGCATATTATAAATATTTTGCCGTTCCAATGGTTTTTTATTTTTATCAGTGAAAATAGGGCCAGATGGGATGTTTTTTTCAATGACATAATCATTAAGCATTTTCTGAAGTTCCCGGATTAAAGGAACTTTTCTGTTTTTATTCTTATTTCTAATTGTGATTTCCTGTTGCTGTATGGATTCAACGGTAATAAACTGCAATTCTGAAACACGGATACCAGTTTGTCCGAAGGCGCGGATCATAAGGTTAACCTTTCTTTTTTGAGGGCGACTGCTTTCTTCCAGGAGTTTATGGTAATCTTCCGGGGTAAGAATAGCATAGGTAGCTTTTAATTCTTTCTTTTGAACTTTTTCTAATTGAACAAAACAATCAGCGCGATCCAAAAAGGTCAAAAAAGAATGAATGGAACACAATTTTGAATTTACCGTGGAAACGGCATAGTTTTGTTTTAATAGATATTTTTTATAATCTAGGCATTGTTCTTTCGAAATTTCTGCACTGGATAAAAAAGTTATGAAGCCAGTTACATCAGAAATGTATTTGCTAATTGTATTCTTGGACCGCTCATTTGCTATTAAAAAATCCTGATAAGGTTTCAAATTATCTGGAGAGAAAGAGGGCGTGTCAGTAATGGTATCAGAATTTGTTCTGTCACAGCAATCCAGAGGATCAGCTGCAAAATTCGGGCTTTCTAAGTGGGGCAGAATATCTGGTGTATTCGTTAATTCTGTATAAATGCTGCCAAGTAAGGACTTCAGCATATCGAGATCTTTTTCTTTAAATTCTGCTTTTATATAGTGCAATAAGGTTTTTTTTATATCAACAGTAGTGGAACCGACTGTATTCATCATATTACTCCATTCATACGCTTTCCGTTTTATTGGATAGTTCGATTATATAGCGAACGTGCGTTTGATGTCAAAGAAAACAAAAGCAAAACTTCTTGTTCAGAAAATAAATGAATGGAAGTTTTGCTTTTGTTTTGCTTTTATAATGGTCGTTTTTTGGGGAAAATGCCCAAACCTAATATGGTATTTTATAATGGAATATCAAAATAATGACATAATTCGATTTATGACATTATTTTACAATTATTTTTTCTTAAAAACAACGTGGATTCAAGTTTTTGACTGTGATACTATTAATAATTTTATTAAATTTTAAATATTGTTGATTAAATTACTAAAATTGTTGCTATTTTTGGACCTACATGGTTTCATAAATCGAATTATGTAGAAAGTAGGGGGAAATGTGGCATTGGAACATGATACACAGGTGTTGGCAAAGCAGATTTTGGAAGATTTGAAGCCGGAATTGGTTCTTCCATCTCCTTATTCTGTATGGGATCCCGGCAAAATGAAATTTGAGGTCGCGGGCGTTACAAATCCGCAGTCATTGGCGGAAATGCAGGCGTTATTGGTAAAGAAAGCATTTACCGTTTCTGATATGTATATTTTACGTGTGATCCGAATGCTTGGGCATGCGGATCTGCTATCAATTTGTACAGTGCTGATGGCAGAACGTGAAAAGGAAGAACGAAAAGCTAAGGAAGAAAATCGGCCGATACGTTGTATTCCAAAGTTGGATCGACGATCCCTGAAAGAACGCCTTGATACGTTAGCAATGAGTGGTTTGGTTATTGTTGAAAAGTTTCAGATCAACGAAACTGTATACGCATATTTGAAGAGTGCAAAATCGGAAGCACATCAGACCAGGCAGATGTATTCTCTTACTGCCCATGCAACATACGCTTTTCGGACCATGCTGGAGGCAGATCAGCAATTAAGGTTTGATTCAAAAACAATATGGCTTAATGAAATGACAAAAATGGAGCGGGCTAATGCGGGGTTACTTGCGGCGGTTTTTTTGAAGCAGAAGTATATGTCAAAATATATATTTTCTTATCGCCTGAAAAATGTGAAGGGTATAGATGAGTTGCCAGCAATTATTGATTTTAAGAAAGAAGGTGTTATGCCCACTCGTCTGGTAATCTTTGCAGTCAATTTTTATACGAATGAGAGGATCGTAACCGAAAAAGATCATTCATATTATATAAATTCAAAGGTTAGAGGCTTTTGTACGGCGCTGCGTGCGGTAATCCATGAGACTACAGGAAATGGATCTACGTTTGCGGCCATCATATGCGAGGATGCTAAAGGCATACAAAAAGTAATTTCAATGATACAGAGTATTGATGAGCCGCTGATGAAGCATTGCATTTTTACGACAGGAACGGTATTGATATCACGGAGCGCACTTTCAAAAGCAGATGTCTTACCAGGATGTTTTGTAGAGCCGGTATTCAATTCAGAGAAGGCCCGGTGGCAGATCGTTGGGGCGACAGGTTTTTATTTCCTGGAAGCATAAGAAGGGAGGGAGTGGACTGCCTGGCAGCAGACTTAGGCAGGAAAATTTATGGCAAAAATAATGAAGGACACGGCGCAGGAACAGGCTCTTTTGGAAGTGGCTGACCTGCTTCAGCAGCTTAAAATATTGGATAACAGTACAAAAAATCCAGAATCTTCGCTGAGCTGTACCTATCGTGTTGGCGGTGGAAGAATGCAGCGCCTTCCAATTTCAGAAAACTATCTGGTTAGTATGATTGCAACGGTTCAAACTGATCTGCAGAAGAAAATAAATAACCTCTGTAAAAAATATCGCATTGAACTGGAAGCGGATGAATCGGCATTGATGGGGACGGGAATTGGAGATGATATTGAGTAAATTATCTTGTTATAGTTTACGGTTTCGACTGCTGCAGCTGACATGAAGAAAGATCACAAGGGATGATCTTTGACAGTTAGAAAAGCAGAAAAGACCGTATGGTAGAGAATTCATTATGTCATTTTTTAATTGCTGCCGGGAAAACAGAATTTATTGATGAAATGATGGAGAATTGCAATGAATAAAAGAAAATTAATTAGCCGTTATGCGGTTTTTCTTTTGGGAATCGTGATTATGTCGGAACCGGTCCTGTCTTATGGTTATACGATAAAACAGCCGATAGAATTTGAGCTTTCTGCATATGGAAATATTTTAGAGGTTGCAGGACAGAATGCAACAGCGGAAGCTGATCCGAGGGAACTGGTTTCATGGAAGGTTTATTTTGTAGATGAAGAGAGCAGACAAATCCAGTTATCTGCAATGCGCAGTGGAACGATTTTAGAGGGTGAAGAGCTGGTTATACCATATGCGAACAGCCTGATCGTAAACGGGCATCGCTGGCTAGCAAATGAGGACTCACCATACCGGATAAATGTATATGGGCCGGGTGAAAAAATCATCTATATCACTTATTCGGATGAAGGATCTGTCGGGGATGCAGACGATCCAGAGGCGTCGGAACGGGAACGCTTTGAAATGTATCTTGAAAGGGTTAAAAAAGCGGATGCAGCAATCACTGGAAAGGAAGCAGAGGAGATTCTGGATGATCAGATAATTTGTGAAAGTAACGCCAAATGTTCTTATCGTCTGCGAAGTCTGTCAACGCAGATAAAGAATACTGCTGCCACTCCTGTTTATGTGATTGCGAAAGACTGTGCGGCAACAGGGGTGATTTTGAAGGAATTATACAGTACTTCTGTGGAGTACAGCACAAATCTTCTGGATACGATTCAGCTGGATGGAGCGGAATATAGAATTTACGTGTTTCTCGTAAATAAAAAATTTGGAGAAACTTGTAGTCATAACTGGAAACTGGAGAAGCGAACAGAAGCAACATGCCTGTCATCAGGGTCAGAGAAATATGTTTGCAGTATCTGCAGTAAGACAGAAGTAAAAACGTTACCGGCCCTGGGGCATGTGGATGAAAATGGTGACTCATTATGTGACAGGTGTGGGAAGCGCACAGAGGAACAGAATGACGGAGACCGGATCACGGCAACGTATAGGCCATCCCAGAGTGAATATCAGATGCAGTTTGTCTGTGTGAGTGAAAACTTTCAGAATGGCTATCTTTATATTTCGGATACGGGAATACCGGCAAGTGAATTTGGAGGTTATGGATCACTTGATTATATGCTTTCCAATCCATACCAGGCTTTTGTTGGTACATTTGCGGACTGTTTCAGCATTACAGGGCAGGCACTGATGCCGATTGATGCAGATGGTGCGCTTGCGTATGCAGCTATTATGTCTAAGGAAGAAGTGCTTGCATATCGTGGGCAGATAGAAGGTGATTACATTACAAGAACCGTAGAAAATGGACAACTTGTGGTTGTGCATGATAATGGATCAATAAGTCTCGTGACACCTACGGATGATATGCTGCTTCGCCCGGCTGTAGTACTCGGTGCTCCGGATGCCGGTACCGCGGATCCAATCTATTGGTCAGTGGGAGATGTACAGAAAGTAGTGATCGATCAGAAAACTTATGAATTTCGGTGTGTAGATACCAATTATTATGATAAATCCGAAAATCATCAGAAACTGGCATTGTTCCTTTGTGATGAGGTGATTCCGGCAAATTATGGGAGTGAGTATTCCTATTTACCGGATAAAGAAGGCATTATGGGCCAGGTATTTCTTCCGGGGCCGGTAGTAAATTTTGGTGATGAAAGTGATTATAAGTATTCCAAGATACATAATTGGCTGAGCAAGCATCAGAATAGAATTTTTCAGAGCTTTAACTGCCATATTGGCGTGGACAGTGCATTTACCGGAAGCACAGGTAAGGGGCGGTTCAGTGAATTAAGCGACCAGGATTTGACTGTGCATAGTATCGGATATCAGAGACTGACAGCCAGACTTTTTAGTTTATCGGTGGAAGAGGCCTTAAAGTATAAAGATTATCTTTGGAAATTTGGTGATACGGATGCGGATAATCCGGAAGTGGTAACCGATAATTTCTGCAATGGATATTGGCTGCGTTCTCCTATGGGGAATGCAGATGCCAATAGTGGGTATGCCTATATCGTGGATCTGGTCAATGGAATGATTCGGCCAGAGGCAGTGAAACCGGATGGCGGCAGTACAGATGAAGAGTTAAGGGTAACTACTTCGATTGGTGTAAGACCAGCCTTTGCGGTACCGCAGGGATGATCATAGAAAATTAGTAGGAGGAATTTGAATGAGGAAACGAGGCGTTGTGATCTTAATGGCAGCTGCACTTACCGCTTCTGTTCCAGCAACCGCGCTGGCTGATCAGTTTGCCGGTCAGATAGCTTTGAATGGGGAGGCTGCTTCGGAAGATGTTGCTGATGAAGACAGTCAGGTGGACATGGATCAGACAGAAGAAGCTGATGATGAAGACCATGAAAAGTCGGAAGACACGGATTTGAAGGGCACGGATGAGGCAGAAGCAGGAACGGAAGAATCTAATCCAGAAGAATCGGAACCCGAAGAGTCAGAGGAAGAGGTAAAGGAAGCGGAAAAATCTGATGAGAGCGGTGAATCAGAAAATGAGGATGCTGACTCAGCGGAAATGGAATCGAAAGAAGATGAGTTGGAGGACGAGGACACAGAAGAAACCGAAGAGGAGAAGGTAGTGGATGAGACAGAGCTGGCGGATGAACTCCAGAAAGAACCGTCAAAAGCGCCAGAAGAGGAATACGGGGATATGCCGGAAATCGGAACGGAAGAATTTACAGCATGGTTTAAGAAAAACTGTAAAGAAGATTTTTTATGGGAGATGCTGGCAGAGCATGTAGAGGATGACACATTTTTTACCTGGGCGGTAGAACACGATAAGCTGTATTATAAAGCGTTTAAATCCTATCAGAAGATCCTGGAGAAAGACGGGCAGCCAGATGAAAAAATATCTTCCGAGGTAGATGCAGAAACAGAAGAGAACATGGCCGTACTGGATGAAGAGGTGGAGGAACTGACATGAAAAAACGTAGATATCGAAGACTGTTTGCGGTGTTGACTGCTGCGATGTTCAGTGCCTGCAATGTTTCTACCGCGCTTGCGATGCCACTGCAGGAACTCACGGAAGATTATCAGGACTTCAATACAAAGCTGGTTGAAGAGAGTCGGCCGAAGGATATTGGCAGTGATGCATTTTCAGAGTGGTTTTTTACATATTTGGAAGAAGAAACTCTGTGGGACTGGTTTTACGGTGTTATGGAGGATGATACCAACGAAAATTACAGCGCACTGTATTCCTGGTATGAAAAAAATCAGGAACAGATTGCAAAGCAGTTGGGGACAAATGCCCCGGCACTTATGGCGAGCAGCGTAGGTGATCTTTGGAATAACTGGATCGATGGAAATTTTGATCTTACCGGAGACGGAACGGAGAGCAATCCGTATCAGATTGAAGATCTGGAGGATCTGATGATCATGACACAGGCGATTGCAGCCGGTACAGGTAATTATGATACTGCCCATTATCGGTTAATGGATGATATTGATCTTTCCTTTACCATTAATAATGGAAACTGGAACCCGATTGGTTGGTATCAGAATACAGCACAGTTATCAGGTAATGTATCCAATAGTTTTAAAGGTACTTTTGACGGAGATGGCCATACAATCAGTGACCTGAAAATTGTAAATATTTCAAAAAATCTTCAGAATGTTGGCCTTTTTGGAGTCCTGGATGGTGCGGTGGTAAAAAATCTGGCCATCGAAGATGCCCGTGTATATGGATATAACCATGTTGGTATTCTGGCCGGCCAGATAAAAGGAGAGTCTGTGATCACGGACGTGACAGTTGAAGGAACGGCGGCTGCCAACACATCGTCTGGTGGATATGCTTCTGATGCAGCAGTAGGCGGTCTGGTTGGAAAAATTTCCGGAAGCAATTCTGGTTCCAGGGCTACGATCGAAAATGTAACAGCAACCGTGAATACAGTGAACCTCGGCGCCATCAGTAAAACAGGCGGTATTGCTGGTGAAGTGAGCAATGCCTATATTGTTGATACCAGCGTATCCGCGACCGGAAATAATATCCTGGGAAGATATTATGTAGGCGGTATTGTCGGCGCAATGAGCAGCGGTACGTCCATTTATAATGTGTCTGTGGACGGAACAATTGGCGGAAACGGTGCCTACGCGGTAGGCGGTATCACTGGTTATTATGAAGGCGGAGAAATTGTTGTTGCTCGTATGTTCGGAGAGATCGGAAAGACAAATGCAGGGACAGCAAGAGAAGGCATCTTTATTGGTACCCGCAAAGATTCCGTTGATATGAAATATGGCACAACCTCCGGGAAGAACCTGGCGTACTGGTTCACGACTGCGGCCAATAAGACCAAGGCGATTGTCGGAAGTGGAAAATCATCGGATACAACGGTTACCGATGCGGCCCATATTGGATACTGGAATGATAATGAAGTTCACTACTATTTGAAAAATGGTGCTAATGAAACTTATGATGCCAGCAGATATTTCTACGAAGAACTGGAAGACGGAATCCGCAATATTGTAGTCATCAGGCTGGACCGGGATTTTACGGTAGCTGATTACGAGAATGGCCTGCCATTTTCCATTGATCATTATGCACCGGGAACGTATGGGCAGCCGGTGAAAGGCTATTTATTATCGGTTAGCCGTGTAGATGTAGCAAATTCCAATGGCACATTTGATCAGGATGTGGCTACTTTTACGGCATATCCGGGAGGTGCCAACAGTTTTTACCGGATCATCGATAAAGATAGTTCTTCTGCTGTCAGACCGGGAGAAACGGTCCATGTAACGACCGCGGCCAAGAATACAAATGGAAGCATTTATCAGATGGTAACGGATGAAAATGAACCTGGCGGCGTAAAGCCACCAACCTATACGGATGAGGACGGAAATCCGCAGGATATGACGTATCAGACCGGTGGAGGATATACGTTTGAAATGCCAGAGCATAGCACAGAGCTGGATGTAGAGTACATCAGAACAACCTCAAAACTTTCCATGGATCCGGCTAATGTGACGTTCCATGTGGTACAGACCCGGACCGGGGACCGGAAAAATCCGACGGTGCAGACAGTAGTATTGGATGGCAACAACAATCAGCTTGCAACTTATACCGGAAATGATCTTTCCGCGATCAATGTTAATCCGGTTACGGTAAATGCCGTACACAATGATACCGGAGCAAGTACGGATAAAACACACAGCTGGAGCATTGACGATTCTGATCTTGTGGTAAATGCATCCGATGCAGGTTATGTGGAGACAGCTGCAAAGATCAAACCGAATATGGCTGGTAGTTGGATTAATGGCTTGCTAAATAAAGCGGTAAAAGCGCAGCAGGATAATAACTACTTAAGCGCAATTCCGGCCACGGTAACCAGCAAAAATGCAATTTTGACAGCTTCGACCAATGCGGACACCTCACCGGATCATAAATCTGTTTACGGAAATGTGACCGTTACGGTTGATTTTAAGATTGTGGATGAGACAACGCTCCGCGTTGAAGGAGTGGAATTAAACAAGAACAATATTACCTATACCATTACCAGAAAACTCACTGGAGACCGGAAAAATCCGACAGAAACCATTTTTGCAGATGAACCGCAGATCCTGGCGGCAAGTCTCAGACCGGCCCAGAGTTTTACCCAGAATGTGCGTTGGGAAGATGAGAATCCAAAACAGTATTTAAAGATCACTCCGCAGGGAAGCTTTGAGCATGAGCTGAAAGTGGAAGCAAAGTATGATCCGAATGGTGCTGACAATCCTGCATGGATCCAGAACGTCATCAATGCAGATAATCAGAAACGGGATGCAGATCCTTATGAGAAGCTCTCCGGAACAGCAACGCAGATAGAGCATGTGACCGTTACCAGTGAAGATGCGACGAACGGGCACCAGAGAGCAGACTGCGAGGTAACGTTGAAATTTGTCACTGTGGATGAGACCGTCATTCACCCGGAAAGTGTTCAGATGGGCCAGAAGCAGATGAAATTTGATCTTGTGGCAACCAAAGAGGGTGATGTTAATTCAGCAGTGAAAACGCGGACTGGATTTGAGCCGGTACAGCTTAGTTGTACTGTATTGCCGGATTGCAATTCCGATGCTTTACATACGCCATATAACCGTGAGGTGATTTGGTCCGTATCGGATACGGATGTGGCAAGTATTTCCCAGACCGGTCTTCTGACACCGAATCCAAATGCACAGTGGATTAAGGATGCTGAGCATGTAGCGCCGTATACCGGAACCAAGACGATCAAAGCGATTGCGACAACCGTTGACGGTCAGAAGGTGGGAGAAACCACGGTGGTTTTAAATTATGCTGCAAGGTGTATTGAGATGCCGGAAACAGAAACTCTGGATCTGGTGCTCACGATGACTGGAAGAAGAAACGCTCCAACCCATACGTTTGGTGATATGTCGGAGAAACAGGTGATTGCAACAACATATCAGGAAAAACGACCGGTTACTTACAGTTCTTCTAATTCGTCTGTGTTGCAGGTATCTGCCGATGGAACGATCCGGCCGGTTCAGGATGCTGGTCTGGAATGGATCAAAAAGGCATGCGTAAGTCCGTATACGGGAACAATTCAGGCGGTTATTACCGGAACGGATGCGACAGGTTCAGACAGCACCGTTGTGACATTAAAAATTACAGTATCCGACCAGACAACCTATTCATCATCCTCCAGCGGCGGCGGTGGAGGTGGTGGCGGTGGCGGAAGCCACAGCTCAAAGACAGTAGCCACTTCTGGAACAACACCTGCTGCCAGCAGTCTGCCGGAATATGTTGTGCGAGGAACATGGACAGAAACAGAGCAGCACAAATGGACGTTCCACGATGATACTCGTACTTATGCATCTGAATGGGCAGCAATTTATAATCCGTATGCGGATAAAACCAAAGGTCAGCAGGAGTATGCCTGGTTCTGGTTTGATGAATCCGGTTATATGGTGACAGGCTGGTTTACAGATGTCGATGGAAACAGATACTATTTGAACCCGGTATCGGATGGCACACAGGGACGTATGGTAACCGGATGGTACTGGATCGACGGAATGTGTTATTACTTTAACCCAGTCTCTGATGGAACCAGAGGAGCCATGAAAAGAAATTGTGAAATTGACGGATATCAGTTAAATGCAGATGGTATCTGGGTTGTGAATGGAGTAGTTCAGACAAAATAAATATACCAGGTGTATTTATTATTTTGGTGGTGCCCTGTTAAGGGCACCGCCATTAAAAAATAAGTGACCATACACAGGGGGAGCTGCTGTTGGAAAAGCCGGGAAACAAGCAAGATGAAGAATTCGAGGAAGATTGGAAATTACTTTTTGAATTGTATGAAATTCTAAAAAAGAGGGTTGATGCCAGGGAAGAAAAGATGCGGGATTATGTAAGAAAAGTTGGCTTGACAGAGAAAGAAAAGAATAAGGATGAGCAGCAATAACAATGCAGAGAATCGTATGCTGTCAAAGGGATACGGTTTAGTTTCCGCAGGTGCGGTGTGTACCTTGAAAACTGAATAGTATGATAGCAAAAGAATATGCAGTATGGAAAATTCCCATGCTGCGGAATATGAATAACGTTTCTTGATTATAATTGAAATACTGGAAGCGCCGAAAAAAGTGTTTTATATTCCAGATTAACATCCGAAAAAATATTAAGATTTATAAAATAATGTCCGAAAAAATGTCAAAATAATTAGAATTACAGCCGAAAAAATGTTATAATTAAAACGGCGGTAGGAAACATATGCGTTTTGGAGGAGGTTTTTTATGGAAAGAGAACTGTTTACTAAGTTGGAACGGTGGATGAGAAAAAAGAATAGAAAGCCTTTGATCATACAGGGGGCAAGACAGGTCGGTAAAACATGGATCATGAAGGAATTTGGTGCCAGATTCTATGAAAATACAGTCTATATCAATTTTGATAATAATAAGGCGATGAAGGACGTATTTGAACTGGATTTTGATTTAAAGAGGATTCTGTCGGCAATTAAAATAGAATACGGAAAAAGTTTTCAGGCAGAGAATACCCTGATTATTTTTGACGAGATTCAGGAAGCGCCAAAGGCTCTGGCATCATTAAAGTATTTTTATGAGAACGCGCCACAGTATTCTATTATTGCAGCCGGTTCATTGCTCGGTGTTGCATTGCATCAGGGAACATCCTTTCCAGTGGGAAAGGTGGATTTTTTGAAACTCTGTCCAATGAGTTTTAGTGAATTTCTTTTGGCGGTTGGTGAAAATGGGCTGTATGAAACACTAAAGACCCAGGACTATGAGCTGATCAATGCATATGCAGGAAAATACGTGGATCTATTAAAGAAGTATTACTATGTGGGCGGAATGCCAGAGGTGGTACAGACTTATATTGATTCCGATGATCTGTATGAAGTTCGTGAGATCCAGAACAATCTTCTCACGTACTATGAGGAAGATTTCAGCAAGCATGCTCCCAAAGAGGTTGTTCCGCGTATTATGATGGTCTGGAATTCCATTCCGTCCCAACTGGCGAAGGAAAACCGAAAGTTCATGTATGGTGCGCTGCGTGAAGGAGCACGGGCTAAAGATTTTGAACTGGCAATACAATGGCTCGAAGATGCAGGATTGATTTTGAGAAGCTACAGGGTATCAAAGCCGGATATTCCACTTATTGCATATATGGAGATGAACAGTTTCAAGATGTTCATGTTTGATGTGGGATTATTAACAGCGAAGGCCGGTTTATCGGCCAGATTGTTGCTTGACGGCAGCCGTATTTTTGAAGAGTTCAAAGGGGCGCTCACAGAGCAGTATGTCGCGCAGGAGTTGCATGCAGCTGGATATCCACTTTATTATTTTGCGACAGAACGTTCAACGGGTGAAATTGATTTCATGCTGCAGGGAGATCTTGATTGCATCCCGATTGAAGTAAAAGCGGAACAAAATCTTCGTGCAAAGAGCCTGAAAGCTTTTTGTGATAAATATCAGCCGGACATGGCGGTTCGAAGCAGCATGGCAAATTATAAAAAAGAAGACTGGCTTATTAATGTTCCATTATATATGCTCGCTGAGTATTTAAAGAACATGGTGCATGTAAATTAGGCTATGGGAGAAACAGGCTATCGTTTGGTGGCCTGTCTTTTTATTCAAACAGATTGAAGTATTCATATTCCGTAGCATGGGAAGAGAAAGAAATTTCTATAATTGATGTTCGATAGTCATGATTTTTGCTCAAAAGGGCTTTTGAATCAGGTTGGTAGTTTACATATCATCATGGATCGTATACAGTGATTATAGACAGAGGAGGGGAGAAGTTTTATGAAAAGACTAACCATTTTGTGTGCGACTTTGACCGCAGCGATGTTTATGAATATGTCAGCATACGCTGGGACTTCAGAAGTGGCAACAGAAGTCAGTGCCGGTACTGTATGTTTACCGGGAGCTGATTTAACGGATGTAATGGGCAGCGGTGCTATTTTCAGCGATCAGCATCCGGAAATTACGGATCCGGAATATTACTTAAAAGAATGGTACAATTCTCCGGAAGAAAGGGAACAGAGCATTTTAAATGCGCATGGAGAGTATAAGACACCATACAACAATTACATGGATGAGGCATATCCACTTTTGCAGGAATTTCTTCATAGTTTTGACTGGATCCATGCAGATGAATATACCAGATACCAGAAAGCTTTTGAAAGAGTCGGGGCAGCATACCATGGAAATGTCTATGATGCGGATGCGGGATACAATCGCAGCAAAGAACGGTGGTTAGTTCTTCGTACCGGACATGGGATGTGTGAACAGTTTTCCAATGAACTGGCAGAGCTTTGTAAGCTGGTAGGCGTCAGATGTGAAGCATATCAGTCCTCGGCCTACCATAAGCGGTGTTTGGTACAGATTGGAGAAATCTGGTACGTGGTTGATCCAACCAATAATGGGGTGAAGAACTGCAAGGCCGTTGATTATGCGGCGGAGAGAGATCGGTATAAAAACGAGTATTTTGCATCAGAAGAAGCGCAAAAATTGCAGCAACAGTTAGATTTACAGAAAAAAGCTGAAAATGGGGAAATATCATGGCGCGAATATTATCGTACCATATGGCCAGATGTTTCTGACGAGCAAAGACAGGCGTGGCTCGGAATGACATATGATGAATATGAGCAACTTTACAAGTAGTGAAAGTGCTTTATAAATGGATATAGGAAAGCAAGCTATCAAACAAGGTAGCTTGCTTTTTTCTTTTTATAAAACAATCAGAAAATGGAGTATAAAGAGATGAAAAAATTTCGGAAGAATAAAAAACGAATTTGTGCAGGAATATTAGCGTTTGTTCTTAGCGCATCGCCAATATTAAATGATATCCCATCATTTTTTCTTTCCAGTGAAGCTGCAACGTATGGTGATACGATGCAGGCTTATATTAAGGACTCTGGATTTCGCCAGTATTGTATTGATGGAATGTCACCAAATAATGCATTGGGAGTGGCAGACCGATATGTGTATGTAAGTCCGTATGCATCGCTGAGCGAAGCAGAGGCTGGGCAGATATTTTTTGCACTGCTATCATTAGAGGTGAGTCAAGGCGGTAGCCAGGATATAAATAAAGCGTTAAATCAGCTAAATGTGGCTGCAGCATCTATTGGATTGACGCCTATGGGGCGTACTATGTCAAAGGATGATTTAAAGCTATATTTGCACAGCGCTGCCACCAGGGCAAAATATCCGTGGGTACAGGCCTGGAGTGATAATGCAGATAAATTGTTGGAAGCAGCTGGGTTACTAAGCAGTAGTTCCTCCGGATCTACAATGGGTGGACTGGTTCCGGCAACTCTGGCAGGCCATACCACTCCGGAAACAGCGGTAGCAGCAGATGGCACCCTGAGTATTAAGTTTGCGCAGGACGGCTCAGATGCCGGGTTTATCCAGTCGGTACCGCTAAAATTTTCTGCAACGGGGGAGGCTGGCTCCTATGTATCTGAAATTCCGAATGGTTGGACGTATGTAAAAACGGATACGGAGATCATCTTTACCAATCCTGGAAACAGCCCGACTCCGTTATATGTGCAGTTTGATCCAATAGGAACAAGGTATGAAACGGCAATGGGAACATTTGCTTCGGCCAGAGATTTGTATGAACAGTGTCTGCAGCTGTGGGTGCTTCAGCAGTGTGCTGGCCAGCATAAGAAATTCCCGCGAATTGGGGTAGTGCCGGCGCAGCAGCATCAGAGACTGGCATACGTGGAAATGGCTCTTCCAAGTAGTGTATATTATGCGTCCGTGGGAGCATCAGGAGTTTTTGGTACAGGAATTTTCTGGGGCCAGCAAGGTTTTGGTGGGAATGGTGGAAATACGCCATCGTATCCTTCTGGAACATCCAGCAGTGGCAGCCTTGAATTTAACTGTTATCGGCATGAGGAGGACTGGACTTCTACTTATAATACACAGCTGACTAAGTATGATCACGAAACAGGGGAAACTCTGGAGGAATCGAGTTTCCGGCTTTATGAGCGTTTTGATGATAAGGACCAGGTCAACCTGGAACGTGACGGTGCGGTAGAACTGTATGGCGGAACAGATCATGAAACGTATCTGTCAAAATACCTGGATAATCCGGTTGTATGGGATGATTATCGGTTTGTTGCGACCGTTACGACCAATGAAGAAGGCTATGCATCCAATACTGTAGAGCACAAATATCATTACGATAAAACCTTCTGTGATGGACATCCGGCACCGGCTTTTGTCGAAGTCCCGGAAGAGGAAGAAGATGAGGAAGGAGAAGTTACAAATCAGGACGAAATTGATGAAGCAAAGGAAGAAAACCGAAGACTTGCAAGTGGCTGGTTGGAATGTTTTGATGCGTGTGACGAAACTGCATCTGCAGGTACCTATGAGGGAGTCCACTTTCATTGGCTGATGTCGGAAGTCAGCCAGGGAGAAATCTCTTCCATTGCATCAAGCGGCGGCGAGGAGGGAAGCACTCCGAATGCAGGACCGACCAGTTCGGCATCCGGGGAGGATTCCTATGTGAATTCTGGCTGTAAGCAGGATGCGGAAGCGACATACAATAAATTTATTGCTTTGAAATACAGCTATACCTATCAGGAGGATACCGCGCGAAATGGGTATATTCTCCACGATCTGCATAATGATGACCTTCCAATTGAGGTGATCACAACAGATTCTTCGGAAAATGGTGCAAATTCATTTTTTGCGAATGAATACAGCAATCATATCCAGATCAACGAAGATGCAGCTCCAGAGGCAGATTCTTCCACGAGTAGAGTGGAGCAGGGCGCCGTTCATAGTATCACGGAGTCCGAGTATGCGGAGCTGACGGGAGAAGATCTGGATGTTCCGGAACTGGAGGAAGAGAAGAAAGAAGGAATTCTTTCAAAGGCCATTTCATTTTTTACAAAAATATTTAAGATCGAAAAAGAAGTGGAGCTTGAAGAAACAAAGGCACCGGAGCGTGTGGACGGCTCGGCTGCGGATACAAAAAAATCAGATGATGAGGAGTTTCAGGAGCATGAGACAGTGGACGGAGCGGATGAAACAACAGATTCCGACGACATTGATAATAAAAACTCATCGGATTCCGATGGTGAAATTTTGGATTCCACGGAAGCTTCGGATAAGGATGAGGAAGATCAGGAGAATAAAGGTGAGGTAGAGAATCCTGACGGCGGAATGTCAGATACGGACTCAAAAGATGAGTCCGAGAAAAATGATTCTGGAACAGGCTCTGAGGACGTAGCAGAGAAAGATTCCGATACTGGTAATAACTCTGGAGATCTGGAAAATTCAGACAGTGTGGATGACGCAGCTTCTAAAGAGCCGGACAGCGCGGTGGGAGATGTGTCTGCGAGATTGGAAACCTTTGAAGGAAAGGTATTTTCCGGCTGGATTGAAAAAGGCATTCAAAAAATTTTCGGTATTATGACTGTTTACGCAGAGACAACAGAGAATGCTGCAGGCAGTGATATAGAAAAAGAGTCGGTTTCTGCCAGGGAAACAAAGGACGATGATTCTGAGGATGTTTCTGATGAAGAGGAAAGAAGACCGTCTAAAGAAGAAACGCCAATTCAGGATGTTGTAAAAGATAATCGTGATTTAAAAAATGAGGAAAATCCATCAAAAGAAGAATTGGCAGACATTGATTCAGAAGAATTCCTTGATGACGATATTGAAGATGAACAGGAATTTATCGAGGATGAAGAACGGATCAGTGAGATAGAGGCTCTTGGCGGCAGGAAGGTAGATCTTGCGTCAGATTCCAATGCGACCTATGTGGCGTATGTGGAATTTACAAAGCAGAGGGATGAGGGTGGTCTGACTGTATCCGGAAGTGATGAACCGGACATTTCCCTTTATGCGCAGCTTTCAGGATCTGGTAAAGAATTATTTGAAAGTGCCTACAGCACGGCAAAAGGTTCACCGAGTGTGGGCGTACTTATTACACCAGGCTCGGCGGACAATTTCAGTCACTGCAATGATGAAGATGGCTGCGGAAATATGTGGCGTATCTATGACCACCGGACGGAGGGAGAAATCCATATCAATAAGCGGGATTTGGATCTGGGAAATGGGGCAAACGACGCATATGATTCCTATGGAGATTCTCAGGGAGACGCCACTTTAGAAGGAGCGGTATACGGCCTGTTTGCAGCAGCGGATATCATTCATCCGGACGGAAAAACGGGAACCGTTTATATGGCAAATGATCTGGTGGCAGTCACGACAACGGATAAAAACGGCGATGCTTCGTTTATGGCCTTTACGGAAGCCCCAGGAATGATCTATGACTATGAAGAGGGTGAGATCGTGGATCGCGGCCAGGGCTGGAATGCAGCATCTCCACAAAATCTCTATGATCATGCAGAAACATACGATGAGTATACGGCAGACGCAGATGTGGTAAGAACTTATCCGGATTATAAACTGGCGAATGGAAACTGTTGGATTGGAAGACCGCTGATCCTGGGGGACTATTACGTAAAGGAATTGACTCGCTCTGAGGGATATGAATTGTCGATTGGAAACCGAATGCAGCAGCAGACCAATCTGGGACAGGATGTAAATGCGGGAGTTCCGGGCGATTTGACCGGTTATGCTGGAATTGTGGGGATCCTTACCGCGGAGGAGCAGATCAGTGATGAACCGACCGGAGATGTGGAAGATCCTGACTACAACCAGTTGTTTTTTACAGCTGAAAGTGAAAAAACAGGGGATTCGGGATTTGATCTTGTATTCCGAAATCTGCCGGAGGGAGCAAAATTTTACCGGAAGGACAGTATTTCTACGACGAAAGAGGTAGAGGCCGGTACGGGTATCTATGATGAAGTGCCAGTCAAAAATATTTTTGGCCTGCCGGAGTATGTTGTGACAGAAAACGATCATCAGTACCCGAAATATAATGCAGATGGAAGCATTAAAACCAAAACGACCAACGTGAATTTTACTGCGAAAAACGTAATCCGTGTGACCAGAAAAGGGTTGGATCCTGCGAAAGTTACGGATGTAATCCTTGCATCTGTGCCAGGAATGTCCGATGATGACCTTCTTTTAAGACTAGCATCTGTACCAGATGTGGATAATGACTTTGCGCTGCTTAAAATCAAGGTGGAGCAGGCGCTTCGCACAAATGGAAAAAGCTCACCGAACTATAAAAGAAGCGGAGTTGCAGCTTATTCGAGCATGGATGAGCTGGTATTTGACCGCGGTGTATGGGAAGGTGAGACAGATACCTATGGTATATCCGGCGTTAGCAGTGGAAACGCAGCTGATAAAACGGTATGCGGTTCTCCTCTTGTAACATTGACGATCAATAAGGAAGGAACAGACGGAGAGGCCGTATCGTTATCTTCACTGATTGTTTCGATTCTGGATTATTACAATACCCATGATTATTACAATTATGGTGGAGTGGACTATATCAAAGAAGATGCGGACAGCTGGACGGTCGGTTTATATGCAAACCGGACCAATTATCCGATGCTCTTTTATGTTCCGGCGGACAGTTCTTCTGGAGATGCAATGTTTTACCGGGTAGCAAGTACACCTGCAGACCACAGTAAACGGCCTAGAGCCATTTATGTTGCATACAGTGAGGATGCCATTTATGATCCCCGCGGTGAAATGAAGAATTTTTCCGTGAACGAGGACGGCACCGTTAATGCGATCCTTTCCCCGGCCGTACAGGCAGATGAGAATGGGGATATCGTGAATGGTGTCGTAACCGAAACTGAATTTTATAAAACCGGGGAAACACCTCTGGATAAAAATGGCAATAAAATTCCGAAGGTAACCTATGTGGAGCGGACAGAGAAAATTTCCGTGGAAGTAAATGAATGCAAGTGGACGGAGATCCCTCTCACAAAGGAAGGTAATGTGTGGATCGCCCATCAAAATGGTAACTATACGGATGGATATGGAACGGAGCATAATGACGAGGCAGCAGCACGTTATGAATATACGCTGAAACTTCCATCCCGGTTCATTTCCCTGACTGAGCAGGATTGCATAGATTTTGGAATTTCAAAAGAACTTGCAGGCACCCAGGTTGGTAGCGCCTCCTATTATCTGGCAAAAGGTTCCAGCGTAAAAGCATACCTTAACTATCGCAGCCTTTTAGTAGGCCAGGAAAATTCTTATGTACAATCGGTAGCTCTTGATTATCCGGGACAGGACTATGTATTTCAGGATGGTGCAGAGCGGCCGGGTACGAACACCAGAAAGGAACCTGTAGGTGTAGAAGAGAGGATCATCAGTCAGCAGATCAAAGTAACAAAAACGATTGATGAGAAGAGTTACCGCAATACGAACTCCTACAGTGAAGTCCATGAGGACTGGTGGAGCCGCTTATTTGGTAATCATGCAGGGAATGGAGCATCGGATCATTCGGCCCAGAAGCTTGATAATTTCCGTTTCAAAACCTATTTGAAGTCAAATCTGGAAGCATTGTACCGGAATGAAAATGGAGAAATTGTATGGCAGGACCGTATGGGAACTGACCGGACGGATGCTGAGCAGCTTGCCGCAAATAAAGCATTTCCAATGCTGGTCAATAAGATCTATACAAAGGTTCCTCATCAGACGGATCCGCTGTTTAAAAAATCCAATGATGCAGCGATTGCCAATACGGCTCTTTATGATTATCATAACGGTCTGATCAGTGATGAGGCAAACACGGGCTATACGAGACTGCTGGAAACGGCAGACTATCTGGTTGAGGACGGTGACAGCACAAGAACGGTCAAAAATTACAATTATGAGAAGTTTTTTGATGCGATCAGCGTTTCTAATGGAGATAAATGGGATGAAAATCATCCGACCTACACAAGTTATAAGCCGATTGGAAATCTCATGAACCGTACCGAAGAGCAGCTGGATAATGCCAGGGTATCTGACCGGGTGCGTCAGTTTGCAATCAGCTGGTACCTGGATAATGAGGTAAAAAAACTGGTGCAGGAGGTGGACGCAGGTACTGGAGAGAAGGAGGCCAGTGCCGGTGCGACAGCATACAGTGAAGAAACGTATGATCTGGCACTCCGCCAGGCCATTATAAAGGCAGAAAACTATTTGAAGCCATTCTTTGCGTATGATCTTGATGAGCTTTACGCAATTCACTGGGATAGCGAGGCAAACGGAGGCAACGATCATGATACAACAACACTGGCTGCCAATACGATTTATGGAGATAAAGATCTTTCAAAAGATGGTGGGTATGCCTATGGGTTATCGAAATATTTACCGTATGGAACCTATGTGGTGGCAGAGCAGCCGCCGCATGTTGATGAACTGAAGGATTTTAAAAACCGACATTATCAGATTGATCAGCCAAGGGAAGTAACCTTGCCGAGTGTGTATGCATCTTATGATGCATCACAGGAAACTCCGGAAACGCTCAATTCTTTCTATAATTATGACTGTTCTGATTCCATGCAGCAGCTGGAACAGAAATATCAGATCCGGTTTGGTGAGGAGGACCATAAAATCCAGGCCCATAATCACCATGGGGATTTTGAAGTTTATAAGTATGGACTTGATCTGAATGAGATCACAAATGGGGTTCTGGCAGAAGCAGGTAACTATTTTGCATTGACGCAAAGCCCATGGCGGCCACTGAAAAATTATTATAATCCGGAGAATGATCGTTCTGCTGCCGAAGTTACCTATTATCTGACGGAGGGGCAGAGCGGTAGAAAAGGAATTTCGGAAAATTACCGGTATAGTTCCCTGTCTGAAGATGCGGGACTTTCCGATGATGTTCCATATCCGGGTGCGGATATTACTGCAGATAACCGGTTAGGAATCCAGTACCGGGATCATGTTGCAACAATGACGGGAATGCAGACAGCTTATGAGGGGAAATATGCTGCCATGCTGGTTCCATACAGCGTGATTGCATCAACGGATGAGCAGGCGGAGGTGACAGATGAAGAGCCGGGCCAGGGAGGAAGTGCATCATACCGGGGATTTGCTTACGATAAGTTTGTGAACCGCTTCTTTACGGCAAAGCTTAGAATAGAGAAGATTGACTCGGAAACCCATGAGAATATCCTTCACGACGGTGCACTTTTCAATCTGTATGCGGCATCCCGTGATGACATTGAGAGTGGCCAGGGAACAGTAAAATTTACGACAGAACCCACGCAGTTTACCGGAACAAAAGAATTCTTAACGGCAATGGGGGCTACCGACATCCGGCCGATTGCAAAAGGCCGACTTGCAAGGTGGATTGATCGTATTACCGGAAAAGAGAATGGCATCGGTGATCTGTATAGCGGCACCGTGCCGGAGGGTACACCGATCTGCAGTGAGGATGAGCAGATTGTCCTGGGAGATGAATACGGGAATAAGACCGTGGCCTTTAAAACCTATTCAACAACCAGGGACGGCCTGATGCGGGATGAGATGACAGACCAGGGAGCGTCCTATCAGGACCAGAATGTCGGTTATCTGGAACTGCCACAGCCTTTGGGCGCGGGGGTTTATGTTCTGGCGGAAGTAGATCCGCCGGCCGGATATGCGCGGAGTAAGCCGATCGCGATCGAGGTTTACAGCGACAAGATTACTTATTATAAGGAAGGAACAAAGGATAGCCGGGTATTGGCAGTCGTTTATGAGGATGATGCGGACCACCAGACAACCAATGCAAACAAACCGGAAGACAAGGTAAACGTGGCGCAGGTCTATGTGGAGAATACTCCGATCCGGCTGGAGGTTGAAAAGGTAAAAGAATCCTATGTAGGAAAGGCCAATACGACGGCAGATAAGACGGTCAGCTACAAGATTTCCGGTCGTGTGGATGGAAAATACAGCGAGATCGGAAAAAATCCGGACCTGGTTTATGCGTATCGGGATGGAAAATATTTGGGATATGCATGGCAGAAAGGAACCCTGGAGTATTTAGAGGAACGCAAGGCAGCAGGAGAAAAGGTGGAAATCGTTTATTCCCACGGAACATTTGCGGGCTATGGGTATGTTACCAGGACTCTTGAAACTGCAGATGATGAAAATGGCTATGTAGCAGGGGCATTGATGACATTGTTTGATGCAATCCCTGTGGAGCGTTCTGGATTTGAGGGAGATGAGGCTTATAACGGACTGAAGATTGAAAGAAATCTCACGAACAATATCACCAGAATGTATATCGAGCAGGGATATGCCGGAGAGAAAGTAGAGTTTGTCCGTGAAAAGGACGAGGCGGGTAAAGAACTGGAAGTGACTTTTTCGGCCGGTATTGATAAAGACGGAAACACCATTTCGGCAACCGGCGGAGTATGGTCTGCGGTTACGTTACAGCGGCCAGATACAGATATCTTATATTATGATCTGGATGGCCTGGATCCATATCAGGAGCGGTATATTGACGGCCAGTTCATTACCTATGTGTATGATAAAACGCATAAGCAGACGCCTGTGGAAGATGCAGAACGGGACCGCAGAAACTTTGAAAAGACTGATATAGAGCATTCGATGTATGTTTTTAAGGATGGAGTCCCATATTTAGAGATTACAGAAGGCGATTTTACAAAGGTAAAATACCGAAAGAATGATAAGCAGCTTGAAGTGGAGGCAGGCACCAAAATTTATCATTTGGATAAAGACGGGTACCGCGATGCTTTGGTTGATCCGGCAACAGGAATGGCATATATCGAAGAAGGCTGTTCAGACGGAACGGTAAGAACTCTGGTATGGCCAGTTAATGTAAGAAAAGATGAATTCGGAAATGTGATTGCCCGTGATAAGATCACGACTTCCCGTATTGCTACGGTGGCAGAAAATAAGGACGGATATGCAGAGGATGAAACGCTGGATGTGGTAAATAATTCCACCGCGGAGATACCGGATGCGGATAAACCGTCGTATACCCATGCGGAGTCTGGCCATATTACCGGAACCTGGAAAGGAAATGGTGAGCAATCACACGAGGAGAGCAGCGTTGAGCAGAACCGTTTTAATCAGGATATGAATGGTTCTGTCCTGGTAGATGACAATGATGGTGATTTTCTAAATGAACTCAATCCGGTCTATGATGACCATGGTTTGGTTTTGTATTACCAGAGAAGTTCAGAAACCTACAAAAAGGGAGAGGATCTTTATGACCGGAATGGAGATTTTGTACGACACCAGGATTCAGATAATCTGGAAGAATACAATCTGAACGCATATCGTATCAATGAACACGATGAACTGTATGATGCTTCTCAGGAGAAGAAAACACCGGAGCGGAAAAATCTGTATCACCGGCTGGGTGAGGGATATATCCTTGAAAACACCTGGTTAAGCTCTGACAAGACTCCGAATGATCCATTCGATACATTTCAAACAGACGGACAGGCAGATGTTTTAAAACGCCTTCCGAGCGGAACCTATATTTTGGAGGAGTTAAAGGCACCGGAGGGCTATGTAAAGGGGCTGCCTAGTGGCATTTCTGTAGCGGAGACGGGAGAGCTTCAGCATGTTCAGATGGTTGATCGGACCACAAAGATTGAAATTAGTAAGATCCATGCGCCGCAGGATACCAAAATGCCGGTTCTGGATATGGACCATGAACATCCGGAAACGGGAGAGAAACCGTATGAGCGCGAGGTGGTGACTGGTGATATTGCTTCCTATACATACAGTTCTGTTTCTGGAGCAAAACTGGCGCTGTATCCGGCCAGACGGGTATATAGTGCGGATACGGAGAAATATCCGAAGGGATATTATCTGGTAAAAACGCAGAATACTCCGCTGGTTTGGGAAGATACAAACAGTACCGCTTCCAACCCGGTATGGAATACCGCGGAATGGATCAGTGGAAATGAACCGGCCTATTTCGAGCGGATCCCGGCGGGAGATTATTTGCTGGAAGAGATTGAAACGCCGGAAGGATTTGTAACAGCAGATCCGGTGGAAATTACAGTTGGAGATCAGTCAGAAGTTGAAACCGTCTGCATGAAAAATGATACCACAAAGGTTGAGATTGAAAAATTCTTTACAGATGAGCACGGAGAGAAAGTCCAGCTGTCTGGGGCGGAATTTAGCCTTCATCAGGCAGTGGTCAATGCAGAAGGGGAAATTATTTACGATGCGGATGGCACGCCGGTATATGATGCCCGTGTTCTGGCATCATTTAAGAGCGGCACTGTTGAGGATTATCAGAATTTCCGCGATGCATTTGAAAAAGCGTATGCGTCCTATGGTGTGGATCTTTCACTATTTGGCTGGAAGGAGAATGGGCAGGAAAAATCTGCAACCGTCACAGCTAAGACGGTAATGGATGCGACAAGCGCCGGAGGAAGTCACGACCGATTTGCAACGAAAGCACTCCTTACCATGATTACAAGCGACGGGGAGACTATACGCGTAGCAGTATCTGGCAACCTGCCGGAAACCGTCTTTGATTACCAGTTTGATTATCAGAAATTGGAGCATATAAATGCTTACGCGGATACTTACCTTACGGACAGAGGCACCAGAAGGATCAATGGCCTGCCAGCAGGGGAAAAGTATGTCCTTGTAGAAACCAAGGCACCCGATGGATTTTTAAAAGCAGATGCCCAGGTGATTGTAGTGGAGAACCGGAAGGAGATCCAGCAGTATCACATCGAGGATCTGGAGGGACAGATCTGGCTTTCTAAATCTGCTGTTGGTGTGACCGGGGAGATGGCTGGGGCTACCATGGCCCTGTATAGAGCAGATCAGTCAGGAAATTTGAACCAGTCCGATGAGTATCTGGTCAGCCAGTGGGTAACCGGAGCAGATGGCATTTATACAGTGACAGATAAAGTAAATGGCAGGATCCCGGAAGGATATCAGGTGGGAGATTTAAGGATTCACATCGAGACGGGCCTGGCAGAAGGCATCTATTATTTAGTGGAACTGTCAGCACCGGACTATTATACCTTAGCAGAGCCGGCACGATTTGAGTATCATCTGGATGATTTGGTACAGACGATTCGGGCAGTCAATGAAGCGGTGAAAGGTGCGCTTTCTATCACCAAGACTGGAGAAGACGGCCAGGGACTTGCCGGAGCAACATTTGAGATCAAAGCGTATAAAGAAAATGATCTGTATGAGCCGGTCACCACAAACATGATCTATGGAACAGAGCCAGTCATCACCGTGCAGGATCTTCCTGTTGGTGAGATGCGGCCAGATGGAAGCATCATTCCATATACATACACGTTACAGGAGATCGCAGCGCCGGAGGGTTATAGTGTAAATCCGGAAATCATCACCTGGCAGTTTGAGCCGAAACAGGGTGACGGCCAGAGCTTTGCCCATGAGACGGTAGTAATTCATCAGGAGAGCGTAAAGGATCAGAAAACCAGGCTGTATTTTAGTAAGCAGGACTTCGATGTTTTAGGGGATGACAATACAGAAGGTGCTTTTATAGATGGGGCAATTCTTTCCATTTATGAAGTGACAGGAAAAGATGAACACGATCAGCCTGTATATGATAAAGATGCACCGTTTACGACCTGGACCACCAGAAAATTGGAGAAGAGGCATAAGGTTATCGGACTTATCGCAGGGCATACCTATATCCTGGTGGAAGATACTGCGCCGAAGGGGTGGAATCTGATGAAGCCGGTACTGTTTACGGTATCCAGTGATGGAAGGAGTATCCAGGGCCTTTCTAACCAGATGGAGAGTATTGAAATCCAGCGGGTATCAAAGAATGATTATGAATTGGATACGATCAATCGTGATACCACAAGCATTGAGCAGGTAAAACTGAAGGGCCGTTATGTGACCCAGATATATTATGAGCTGACGGACGCAAACAAAGATCTGATAGAAAGCTGGATCGGTGCTGGCGAGGAACATGTGATAAGAAAACCGTTCGCTTCTGTGTCAGAAGGATCGGCCTATACCATCACGGAGTACTGCAGGTATTCCGATGGAACGGTTCTTGTGACGGATCGGTTCACCAAAACATTCTGGTTTGATGAAAATGGAGAGATTAAAATTCCAACCAGAGAAATTGACCATGTAAATGAGACCTTATCTTATGCGGACGGAACCAAGATTACCGCGTTTATTCCAGATGCGGATAATCAGGAAAAGCAGGTGAAAAATCCTCTGCAGAAAGATGATCTGGTAATAACCAGACTGTCTGCGGATGGTGCCAGTGCATTAGCGCCGGATCAGGCAATTTTTGAAAGAATTCGAATGATCAATACGGATCACAAAACGGCAGATATGGTATTAACCGTGACTGTCGATGCAGATACAAGCATTATTGATTCGGGAACAGGAACTTTCGACGGAGAAAAACTGGTATTCCATTTTGAGAGCGTGGCGCCGGGTGAAGCTGCATACGCTGCTTTTACAACACAGGTAAGTGGTGAGGCATCTACGATTGAGGCGAAAGCAGAATATAACGGAATTGTAAGGGAAACCCAGAAGACAGTGCCGGTATTAACCTATGGAAAAGTAGTATTGTTCAACGAACTTACGGGATCTGGAAAGGAGCGGTATAAAGATCAGAAAACATCATTTAGGGTAAAACTTTATGACGCATCGACAGGAAGGGAACTTCCAGGGACCTATTCATACAGCGGCAGCAGGACCGGCATGATAAAGAGTGGCGATACCATCAGCCTCTCTGGTAATGAATATGTCAAGATCGATCCTGGTTACTATAAAAATGTGACCTATGAGATTGAAAAGATCGAGAATGGCCTGCACCATACGGAGAAAATGACATCCGGAAGTGTGGATGTAACTCACGGAAACGGAGCCAGATTTACCAGAAATATTGAGGATACGGCAAAACGCACGATATTTAAGCAGGGAGAAACCTATGTGCTTACGGAAGAAACCGTATTCGCAAATGGGGACAGCCTTCCGACAAATAAGATCAGTACAATTCTGGGCCAGTCTGTGAATGTTGAAGGCATTGCAGCCGCGGACCGGAAAACCAAAGTTATGATCTCAAAGACGGAAATTGGCGGTGGTAAAGAGCTTCCTGGCTGTGAAATGGAATTATACGATGAGGAAAATAATTTGATCCACAGATGGACCAGTTCTGATGTAGCGGAAAGCCTTGAAGAATTCCTGGAACCGGGAAAGACCTATAGACTGGTTGAAAAAAGCCCGGAACCTGGATATTCCTATGCGGAAGATATCACCTTTACCGTAAATGAGGACGGCACAGTGGACCGTGTGGTTATGGTGGATAAGCCTACTCACATCGTGTTATCTAAAAAGAAGATCACAAACAGTGAGGAACTCCCGGGAGCGCTGCTTCAGGTTGTGGATAAGGACGGAAACGTAGTAGAGGAGTGGATCTCTACGGACAAGCCTCATGAAATTGTTGCAAAACTGGTAGTGGACGAGAGTTATGTGCTGCGAGAGGTTCGGCCTGCAGACGGCTGGGCATATGCCGAAGATGTGCCGTTTAAGGTGAGTCATGACGGAACAGTTGATTATGTCAAGATGGAGGACAAGCCGACTCATGTTGTAATTTCCAAGCAGGAGATTACGGGAAGTAAAGAACTTCCGGGCTGTACGCTGCAGGTCATTGATAAGAATGGAAATGTGGTAGATGAGTGGTTTTCTACCGACCAGCCTCATGAAATTAAGGAGAAACTGATCGCAGACGAGGAATATACACTGCGGGAGGTTCGTCCGGCAGACGGTTGGGCCTATGCGGAAGATATTCCGTTTAAAGTAAGCCATGACGGAACGGTCGATCAGGTCAAAATGGAGGATAAGCCGACGCATGTGGTTGTATCCAAGAAGAAAATTACGGGAAAAGAAGAACTTCCGGGCTGTCATCTGGTGATAAAGGATAAGAATGGAAATGTGGTTGATGAATGGACCTCTTCAACGATACCACACGAAATCGTAGCAAAACTGATTGCCGGAGAAACTTATACACTTATTGAGATCCGGCCGGCAGATGGCTATTCGGTTGCGGAGAGCATTGAATTTACGGTATCCAAAGACGGCAGCGTCGATATGGTGGAAATGTTTGATGATGTAACCCATGTAGAATTTGGCAAGGTAAATCCAAATGGCACGCTTCTTAGTGGTGGCCAGATACAGATCAAAGATCTGGACGGAAATGTACTGGTTGATTTCGTGCCGGATGGTACGGTTTACCGGGTTGACGGTGTACTGAAAGCCGGAGAGACCTATGTCATACACGAAGTATCAGCTCCTGGTGGATACCGGGTATCTGAGGATCAGGAGTTTATTATGCCATTGGGTCAGGAAACAAAAGAAATCCGATTTGTGAATTTTGCGATCAATGGCGGTGGTGGCGGAGGTGGCACCACTCCGGGGAAACGCCAGTTGTCCATTCGCAAGTACGATCCAGTAAACCAGATCGGCGTGGCCGGAGCAAAGCTTACTGTTTACAGTGCGGACGGAAGCCTGTATTTAAAAGGTATTACGGATGAGAGCGGATATCTGACATTTGCTATGCCGGCGGATGGAACCTATACATATCAGGAAACAGAGGCACCGGCTGGATATTACCTGAACCCGGCTGTACAGTACCTTTATATTAAGGATGGTAAAGTAACAAATCCAGAAAACCGGACCTTGTATGATTATCCAAATGTGGAGGTGATACTTGAAAAGAAAGATTCAGAAGACGGCACAGCAGTTCCGGATACACTGCTTCAGGTGACTGATCCGGCCGGCCAGGTGGTATTTCATGGCAGAACGGATGAAGCAGGAGCGTGCAAGGTTCCGGCCGGTAAGGCAGGAACTTACCGTATCGTGGAGATCGAACCGGCAAACGGATATGAGCGGTCCGAAGCACCATGGCAGTTCCTTGTTTCATATGACGGAACCATTGCTGGGGAAACAACGCTATATAATGAAAAGATTGATAAAAGGGTTGGTATCGGGCGGATCTATGCACATTATGAAAGTACGAATGGAAGCAGTGGATCCTATGGATTGGGTGTTCCAGACTGGCTGAAGCAACCGAAGGCAGGAGATACTACAGATTCATTCAAATGGTATGTACTGGCAACCATCTTTGCGATGGGCGCAGGGGGACTGGTGCTTATCGGACGAAGGAAAGGAAAGAAAAAAGATGATGAGGCGTAGATATTTTAGCGCCCTGATGTTTACGGCGGTACTGGTATTTGCCAGTCCCGCCGGGAAAACCATGGCGAGTCAGGTATCAGAAAACCAAACGCAGAGTATTGCAGAGAATGTGAATGTAGCGGTGCCTTCTGAGGCAGAAAAGCAGGTTAGCGGCGCAGATGATGCGATTACCACCGTGGAAGAAGTATTTGGAGAGCGGCCATATTACGGTTCAGGAGAGACGGATGGAAGTTATGTATATTATTCACAGGTCTTTCCAAAGGATGCGGATCAGGACCAATATCTGCCTGAGGAAGAGCATGTGGAAGGTGATGATACATACCGGTTAGTGGATTATGAGGTGAAGGAACAGTCTCTTTCAGGAAGGAAGAAGCATATCCGGGATACGTTACTACTGAAAGATTATGAGGGGATCGATGAGATTCCGGAAACCTATAAGGTAGAAATTGCAGATAATCCGTTTCAAACCGTAACGGAATATACGTTGCCGATCAAAGAGGCAGAGCGGGTAAATGAACGCTGGGAAGATTCCTTTACGTTTGATATTGTCGTAGAACATGCAGACTCAGGACTATTTCAGATTGGAAATGAGGTGATATCACTTAATCAGACTGTGGATCCGTTTGCTGGTAATGAAGGGCTTTTATTAGAGCTGATCGGGGTGCCGAATGACGCATACCAGATTGATCACACGGCCTGGGCCGGTGACATGTATGAGCAGAATGGGATCCTGTATCGGAATGCAGTCGCTTATGGGAAAAAGCTGGTTTATGATCTGGAAATTTCGTATGAAGATGTGATCACCCTGCCGGAAGAAGAGGGGTATCAGATCCGGGCGCGGTATGAACTGCTGCCGAAGGATGCTTCTGTTATGTCGGAAAGCACATCAAAATCATCGGGATCCAATCACTGGGATTGGCTTAAAAACCTATGGGAAGAGATGATAAAGTTTCTGAAAAAGATAGCAGAAACTGTAAAAAAGCATCCGTACATTACGGCGGTTGTATTTTTCCTATTGTTTATCGCAATCATATTATACCTTGCTGTCAGACGCAGAACAAAAGATGCCGAAGAGCCGGAGCATGTTTCAAGGCGGTGGCATCGCGGTCCGAAACGCGGCAGAAGAAGGTAGATCTAGCTGCGTGTGGTGTCACAGCCATACGCAGTTTTTTAAAAAGAAGAATTTAAGGAGGGTTGTGTTGAAGCAGAAAATCGGTTTTTTAGTATTGAAATCAGGTGGAAACGAAGAAGCGCGCTATTTATATCCAACAGTATTATATCATTTAGCGCTTCGCTCCAGGATCAAAAGAGAATTAGAAACAGGAAAAGTGCTGCGATGCTGCTGCAGAGAGGATGAAACGGAAGTGACAGTCAATGAAAATTTGGAACTTCAATTTTTACGCGGCAGACATGCAGCAGCATGCGTAGAATACGTTCGGCAGCTTGCTAAGTATTCAAAAGCCGCCGGTGTCATTCCGTTCATCTATGGGCGTGGATTTTCCATACCGGTTGCCTTTAAGTGCAAAAAAGGGGCCAGAAAGGAAGCAGGCATATACTCTGGAGAAGCGCTTGACCTGTGCAAGTGGAAGCGATTTGATCTAACAGCCCTAAACGCGATCATTGCCGCCAGAGCATTCGAAATGTGTGTGCAGACAGGGCAAATGACGGCGGATGCTGTGCTTTCCCAGATGGAGTATGAATATGGCTTATATCAGTATGAGGACCTAGATGGTGCGCCGATCTCGATCAATAGTTCACTTGTACTTACCCGTAGGGCAAAGATTGGAGAAACGGCATTCTTTTGTGGAAAGGTGCGTAAAATCAGCGATCAGTATGGTGCCAGGATATATTTAATCTGTGAAAATGATTATGGGAACTTTAATATTTCGCTTCCTCGCGTGAAGTGGGAGAAGCTTACTTCTGCTATGTGCCACAGCAATTGTGTGGTCTGCTGCATTACCGGGTTTGTTCGGGAGAAAGAAATTATTCCATATAAGAAGGGACATTATGACAAAATTACGAAGACCTCAACTGCAGGAAAGCAGGATGCAAAACGTGTCCTTGAATTTGCAAGCTTCACCCTCTTTTATCTGAATGAATATGGTCTGATTGGTGGAAAAGAGGAGGAACTGGCAGAGGTGAGTGAATTGATGCGGAAGGGGAAGCATGTGATCAAGCCATATTACCCGGTACCAGGATGTGACAAAATTCCAAAGTATTATGTGTTTTAAGAATGCAGCAGGAAGGAAAATAAATGCACTACATCAAAGGATGCCCATGCCTGTTTAAGGTGGCGTGGATAGCAGATCATGCACTAAAAAATATCTATGTAATTCAGAAATGCGCTTCATGCGGATACACGAAGGAGCAGTGTGATTATGTGTTTGAAGAGTTAAAGAATATGAAAATAGTAGACACAAAGCCAAAAGTAGCCTACATTTCTGATTTATACCAGACATATGGGGAACTGTCATTTCATTGCGAAGAAGTGGATACAAACTTTCACTTTGAACCGGAATGTCAGGAAGTAGATTTTTGCAAAATATGTGAATTCTCGAAAGATTTTTGCAATTGTCAGCTTAACGCGGAACTGCAAGTGCTGCGCTATATGTTTCATAATCCGACTGTTTCAATGATACGGAAAAATGTATTTCACATGCAGGTTTGCATCATTTTAGAACAGATGGGGCACATAAGAGGGTATGTATTACCGGTTGGAGAACAATTATATAAAGCGTTCAAAGATGTCAGGAAGCGTACCTCTGCTTCATTCCTATATGACAAAGAAAAGCTGCTGGATCATATATTAAATGAAAATGGGGGAATACTGCCAGAGCAACATGCCTTTGCAGCCAGGAAAATTCTGCGGAATTTACTGGATGCCATTTTAATAGAGAATGAGGTATGTTCAGCAAAAAGGTATGAGGATTGTCTGAAAAAACTTCGTGCTGCACCTGCTTATCAGGGGCGTGAACGACAGCAATTCTTTGAAGATATCTGTATATATGATGAAATTCCCTATCTGTTTTTTACGTCAGTAGCGGTGGAATTTGGTCGGAAAGATGATAAACAGCTATGTCCTGAAGAAGCACAATCTGCTCATAAAAAGAAAATATTGGTTCCCACATACAGCGACAGGCCGACTTTATCACTGGAGGAACTGATGAGTCAGGCGAGTATGAGTGCAGGCTTTTTAGGGCATGAAGCGAAGAAAGAAGAGAAAACTTCGGGACCAAATTGCCCGGAAAATTCCAGTAAATCCGCTCCAGACGTTCAAAAAAATCATCATAAATTGCCGTTGGATTTGGTAAAAAATAATTCTCAGGCGCATTTGGAAATCCGAGAAAAGCAGACATTTCCAGGAGAAAAAGTTCCAATGAAATTACTGAAAACAGCAGAAACTATGCCAGAAAATGCGGAACATATGCTGGATTTTTTGCCAGGTTCTGACCATACAAGTCAGGCATCAGAGAGCGGGACAGAAGCAGGATCGGATAAAAATACAGCGCAAATAGTGAAAATTCAAAAGGTTTCGGTGGTATTTATGACAGATGAAGGCGCGCTGATTGTGGAAGACGGGGATGTGATAGACATACACAGTGAAGACTTTTTGCCGTTTTGCGCCGTAGTATCTTTGGAAGAATGGCTGACCATGGATTATGCGAAGCGGGGAAGGCAGGAAGGGTTATTCATAACGGTTGCGTCACGAAGATGTGCCTATTTTCTGAACAAAAAGATGATTAAACCACTTGTGTTTGAGTATCTGCTTCATGTGATCCGGCGGCCAATTTATACATATTCGGTATACCTTGTGTGGCGTATCCTTTCCATGAACGGACTTGGATATATCCGGCCAAAGGTAAAAGTTTATTCGTTATCGGCTCTTTATAATGCTGTCCAGGGGACAGACCAGTTACAGCCAATGGCAGATATAGTGAAAGAAACTGCTCCCGATAACAGTAATGTGTATTCCGTGACAGCACTATATAAGCGCTATATCACAAGCAAAGAACCTCTGCTGTTATCGGAAGATATAAGAAAGCTGTACCGACATTATGTGAATGTAGAATATGCTTTTGGCACATCACGCGAATGTCAGAATGGAGATTTTTTGTGCCGAAAGACCTTCCTGTCATGCGAGTTTTCGCCATTTGATTTAGAAGAAAAGAAGAAGGATCAGACCTTTATGTGTTACGAAATTTCTCCGGATTTGATCCCACAAAATGCACTACAAGACATACTTCTGATAACAAGATATACCATTGTGCAGGCATTAACAGAACCGATTTTTATACGTTCTAATGCAAAGTTGGTGGCGCTGAATACAAGCAGTTTTTCGTTGATAGTTGATACCAGAAACCGTCATATCATTGATGAAATGGATCAGATATTAATGAGCCGGTATGCGCATTTGCTGTCTGAAAGTGGATGCAGGATGCCAGTGATAAAACGATACTGGATTTGAAAGATATAGGGCGGATTTTGTGCCATGTGCGTGGCATAACCCAGGTGTGAAACGCAGCGGCCCGTGCATGGCATAACTATGTTGTGCCATGTACAACAGAAGAAACTGTGCCATGCACATGGGGCTTATGCGGGCGGGAAAACCATATAAAATGCTGAAACAAAGGGTTTTTGATCATTGTAAAAGGATACATATAAAAGATATTTTTAGAGCCGAAAACTCAGAGGTCAGACACAATGAAATATGTATGAGAAAAAATTAAAAATAAATGAGAGTAGATGAGGTGGTACATGTTACATCTTCGAATGATTTACGATGAGATTTTAAAAAACAGTGTATTTGCAAGTTCCAGGCCCGGCCGGACAGATGCAAGGGTGATTTTAATTCTGGCTCTGCTTTTAAAATATAAGCGCCTCAGGCGGAAGATGATTCTATTCCTGATTCAGCATATTGATCCGTGCATTCAGGAAACTGGAAGTATGGGGCAGCGGACGGTCAAAACGTGCATTGAACGGGGCTGGATAAAAATGCAGGAACAAAGGGGAGCGCGGAAGAAAGGGCTGTATTCCATTACTCAGGCTGGAAAGAAGCATCTTTACGAATTGATAAACGAATATTTCCAAGGAGAAACCGTTCAAAACATGGTTTCGGTTCTGGATACGTATGCTGCAGGCAGGACAAATATGGAATTATCCCCGCATAAGGAAGCAGAGATCGCAGCGGCGCTGAAAATGGTACTCTCTAATTATAGAGAGAAATGGACGCAGCTGGAGTTTGAAGTTCCGTATTCAGTTGAAATGATGCGGGAGTATGGCGGCCAGGCGAAGAAGCGTGGAGATATCTTTGCAGATCTAAAATTGTCATACCGATGCACGGATCACTTAGAAGAACGTCCACTTTGTATAGAGATTGATATGGGAACAGAGCGGGTAAGTACGCATGGTGGATTACTTTTTAAATGCAATGCGTATGCACAGGTAAACCGCCGAATGCGGCAAATCTCCCTGCATCAGGCAATTAATGTGATGTTTGTTTTCAGCAATGATCCTGCGGATGATCTTCAGCAGACAGATCTTTTAAAATTTGAATCCATAAAACGTTATCAACAGCCGCTGCTGCCATTTCTGTCCTTTATCTGCAGGCAACAGGATCCGGATGCTTCTGTAACTTTGAAAAAAATGGAACAGGCCCTGGTAAAGGTAAAAGAATGTGAGGCGTTTGGCTATGAAAAGAAACAGTTTTATCGAGATGCAGAATTCTTTTTGCATGTTTTAAAGGAGCAGTGCAGTAATCGGGAACAGGCCGGAGAGAAAGAAATCTTAGCTTGTATGGCAGAAATATCGGATTTCTGCAGAAATCATTTGGAAACATCCAGAACAGAATACAGCAGGCAGTATGCTCTGAAAAAGAGAATGGATCTGTTTGAACAGATCAGAAAGAATAATTCGTATGCGTTGGCGGGGCTGAGGAATGGAATGAGCCTCTCCTGCAATTCCCATCAGGATTTTGAAAAGGAAATTCCGTACTTATTCCCGGAGCTATACTTCCGGGATCAGTTTGGAGTCTTTCTTTATCATTTGGGTATTACCATGGAAAATGTAAAAGTTTCATCCGTGTATGCCCTTCCGCTGTTTGAAGAACAGGATGTTGAAGGAATTGGAACAGTTTACCGATGCGTATTTATGGTTGGTGAGCTTACGGTCCTGATTGAAAATTTGAGTTCTGATATGGGCGGCCTTATCCGGGCAAGAGATTATGTACGGCTTCCGCCGACCGCCAGAGAGAATACCATTATGATTATGCTGATGAATGACAGGGAGGAACTGGCTGACGGGAGCTATCTGAAAGAAGGGACTTTATATAACCAGTGGGGCAGTGAGGAGCACATCACGGATCAGGCAGCCATGGGAATGGCCTTACTTGCAAAAAAGGTGGCACCGGCAATGACAGCACTCGGTACCGGGTATGCTTTTGAGTCGGTTCCCTTTCTGATGAACTCTACACAGGATTATATCATGCTTCACTATTCAGAATTCCTTCAGGCACTTCAGAGACCGGTACGGCCCTGGATACGAATGGACCTGTATGTGAAGGAACAAAGCAAGGTGCAGTATATCCCATTCCTTATATACCGTACAGGAGAACATCAGGAAGGGGAAACATATAAAGTTCCATTCCATACAGAAAAGCGGTGCACGCCGATTGACTGGAGAGGATTATGCAATGATTAGAAAGACCGTTGTCCTATTGCTGATCCTGGCAGCAGGTATCTGTGTTTATCAGGGATCGTCTCCTTATATAGAGGCGCGCATGGAACAGGAGCATTTGAAACAGGCAGCATTTCCCGGAAATGAAGGAAACCTATCAGAAGAGGAGGGGCGTAAGGGGAATGGACCAACCAGGGAAGAAACGGTGCTTTATACTTCACCGATAGATTTTGAAGTCTTAAAGAGTATCAACCCGGATATTGTTGGCTGGATACAGATTCCTGGAACAGCGATCGATTATCCCATTTGCTGGCGGGCCGGTGATAACGAATACTATATGAAACATTCGGCAGAAGGTGAGAAGCGGGCATTTGGTGCCATTATGCTGGATGGTGCCAATTCCTCTGCTGCAGAGGAGCATCTGGTCGTTCTCTATGGCCATCATATGCGCAATGGGACGATGTTTAAAGATATCGTCAGGTATACGGATGCCGATTTTCTGAATGCCCATAAATCAATCTCTTTATTTTTCCCAGACAGGCAAGAGCGATACAGCGTGATCGGAACCATCGTTTGTTCAGCAAAAAATTTTGAACCATCGCAAATGGTGGAAAAGAAACTGCTTTTTAAAGAATGGTGCCGTAATTCATGGAAAGGATTGCCGGAAGAAGAAATTCAAAAGAAAATGCTTGCACTGGTGACTTGCAGTTATGGAAGCAGGGATGAAAGGACAATCTGCTTTGCGATGATCGAAAAATGAAGGACAGGAGGTGATGTTCCTGCGCGTTAGAGGTAGGAAACGGTTATGAAAAAACGGATATTCGGACGAATGATAAAAAAATTAAAGTGGCTTGTGATAATCAGTGTGGTGCTTGTTGCATTAGGAACGGTTGGAATTGGTATTGCATCGGTATACCACATGAAATATGCACTGAAGAGTCTGTTCAATATGGAGTTCAACACGGGAAATGATTCGTGGGCCTTTGGAGACATCTCATTCTATAATAAAATCGGGGAACGGGCGGTTGCGATAGCGAGGTCACGTTTGAACTGGTCTTACAGCCAGGCAAAGAGAACCTTGGAAGGATCCTGGGACTGTTCATCCATGGTTGCGCGCTGTTATCAGGAGGCTGGCTTTGACTTAAAAGCTATCATGGGAGCGCAGTGGTGCATGACAACGGTTGGGTGGAAGGATTTTGCGACTAGAAACAAACAGTTTATAGAGGAAGCGGATCTTCAGCCTGGAGATGTAATCTGGTATGGGAGACCATCTGGTAATCACATGATGATGTATGCGGGAAATGGGCAGGTAATCCATGCAAAAGGGGAAAAATACGGCACCGTATATGAACCATTGGCAAATACCGGCTACCGGTCGGCGAGACAGGTTTACTTTTTCCGGCCATATTTGAATTTGCTTGATGAAAGTACCGATGATTCCTCAGATGATGCTTATTTTGCAGATTCGTCCGGGTATGGACCTGATAATGGGATCGTCATGCAGGTGCCGGGAGGAACGGTTTGGACCGGCTGGACGGTATTTGAGTCTGGAAGGGAACGGTTTAACCTTGCAGGAAGCGATGGCGGATATGCATATGGCTGCTACCAGTTCGATATCGGGTATTCCCTGGTGGATTTCCTGAAATTTTGCGTTTCCTATAATCAGGCGCACTATGGAGCGTTCCAGCAGTTTATTGATATGTCTTCCATTGAAAGTGGCTACCGAAAGGAGACGGATACAAAGCCGAGTATGATAAACCCGCCGTTATATTCCAACCGTGCATCCCTGATTAATGCATGGCACGCCGCTTATATGAACTATCCGGATGAATTTGCAGGGCTGCAGAGCCGGACTGCCTACGAGGCTTATTATCTGCCGGCGCAGCGTGGAATGCTATCCAATTATGGCATCAATATAAAAGAATACAGCCCGGCCCTTCGGGGTACTATTTGGTCCCTGGCCATCCGAAACGGAGCAACCGTCAGTAAGGATAATACAAAGAATGGTTTACGGTCCGCAACGAGTACATATTCTCCAGGGATTGATGAGCGGGAATGGCTTAGCAAAATATATGAGGCAGAGGCGAGGCGGCACCCTTCCCAGAGAAACCGCTGGGAAACGGAGCAGCTGGCGGCCTGCTTTGCATTTATGAATGGGGCCACACATCTGGGCGGCCTGGATGGAAACTATGACGGTGCATTTATTGGTTCACTTAATACGAGTGCGGCAGCAGGCGGTGTTTCCAATGCCATGATGTTGAATGCCATCAAAAACGATGTGGTTTTGACCGAGAGCGATTACCGGATTTTAAAGATAGACCGGGATACGCTTCTGTACCTGCTGCAGAAAGCATATGACTATGAGACCCAGTATATGTTGCAACGCTCTATCACCGTATACGGATTACGGGAGTACCAGATCGAGCATGAAGATGAAGAAGGAAGTTGGTATGAAGATGCTGAGGAATATGTGAGTAAGCAGATACTGGTCAGCAACGAAGATACGGAGTGTATGCTCCGGCTGGACTGGCAGATGCTCTATATGTATTCCATTCTGGCATCCATGGGAAGAGAAGACCGCAGGGAAACAGAGGGAGTATGGGACTGGGAGATCACGGTAAAAGATGTGGATGCGGCATTTGATCAGATCGCGATGAAATATGATTATGCTTTTAATGTGATGACAGACGAAAAATCCGATTATGATTTTGCAACTTGCCAGAGCCTGCCGCATAAGACCGAAATTTACGGAGACCCGGACACAACCAGTGGAAGATATACCTGGTATTATCCGAACAGCCTGCTTCGCAGCGTTTCTTCCGGCTATTCTGACCTGGCATATACTTATTCAGGAGGTGAGATAAACGGGATCGCTGAAACCTATCAGAACGAACGCTATGAGGGGATACCGGCTGCACTCACGCGGTATTATAATTTTGACCGGTTTCATACACTGGCAAAGTATATGCCGGGCGGAACCGAAGCACTGAGCCGTTATGAGGTGTACAATCAAAGGGCAGCGATGGGAAATCCTATTATTTATAGCGGGAATTTTGAGCTGAGCATAGGTGATTGGGAATTGCCGTAATAATAAATTTAGGGTCTTGTAAATATTCTTAAACATTCATGAAAGCCATGCTTTTTATGACATTATTAATGAGTATATGATATAATTGTTGTATAAAAAGAATTTGTCATTTATGTAGTAATGCAATCATTGAGACAGGCTATTTAACGAAAGAGATACTCGGAAATTATAAAAACAGGAGAGGTGATAAGAATGACATCAGGTTTTATATTGACTTATCTTGGTGGAGTAATTATTCAAGCTATTGCAAATGTCTTTGTATACACCCCCGCAATCATTATTGCATTATACATATATGAGCGATTTATAAAAAAGTAATGGTAAGGGAGATCTGCAATCAGTAAAATTCTAATAGCCATGACAGTTATGTTTGCGCTGCTGATCTTTCCTGGAGCAGGACTGATAGAGGGGATGAACTGTGCTTATTTTAGAAGAAACCAGGTCATTAAAGGAAGATTTTGATCGTATATCAAATAATAAGAGCAGAAATCATATAAAGCAAAAAAGAGGAAATTACATGAACAGACCGGCAATCATCTTTTTTGATATAGACGGCACGCTTCTGGATTTTGGGAAAAAAGATCTTTCACCGAAAACCCGTGAAGCTTTGTTGAAACTAAGGGCAAACGGCATCCGTATCTGCATCGCCACAGGAAGATCTCCTCTTGCAGTGCCAAAGTTTGAGGGTGTAGAATTTGATGCATACCTGACCTATAACGGATGTTACTGCTATGAGGGCAGCAAAACGATTTACAGCAATCCAATGTCTCTGGAAGATGTTCAGACAATCATACAGAATGCGGCTTCCATGGAGCGGGCGTTGTCGGTGGCAACAAAGGACAGGCTCATTTCCAATGGAACGGATCCAGATCTGGAGGAGTACTATGCGTTTGGAAACCAGAAGGTCACGATTTCAGATGAGTTTGATGAAGTCTCCAGAGGAGAGGTCTATCAGCTTTTAATGGCCTGTCGCAAGGAAGAATATGCGCAGGTGCTGCAGAATACCCAAGAAGCTAAGATTACGTCCTGGTGGGATCGCGCGGTGGATATCATCCCGGCAGGCGGAGGAAAAGGAACCGGCATTTCGAAGATGCTGGAGTATTATGGCATTGACCGGTCACAGGCCATGGCTTTTGGGGATGGAAACAACGACATTGAAATGTTCCAGGCGGTAGATATGGGCGTTGCCATGGAGAATGCATCCGATGACCTGAAAGCAGTGGCAGCAGATACCTGTGACCATGTGGCTGAAGACGGAGTGTACCGCTATTGTGTGAAACATAGTCTGATTTGATAATATATGATTTTGACAGCATCGTAGAGGAAAAGAATGAAAAATATAAAGTATGAAAGCGATCAGCCGCTTGCAAGGCTGGAACCTGGCGATAAGGCGATCATCCGTGTTACACATTTTCCTTTCGCCCGGGAGAATGATAAGGAAAGATATAAGAATGTGCCTGCAGGAGATAGATTCTATGAGAAAGAAAAATAATAAAACCATTACCGCGATCGGCATGGCTGCACTGCTGACAGCAGCAGGCGTGATCACTGCCTGCGCGGCGCAGTCCCCGACCATTGTTGCAGGAAGCAGCACGGCGCAGGCCGAAGCAGAACAGCCGGGACCAGGAACAGCAGGAAGCCAGGAGGAGAGCGCGCAGGCACCGATCTGGGGCAGCATTACGAGTGTGAATGGAAGCAGCATTGACTTAAACTGCCCGTCCGGCAGCATGATCGAGGGCGATGTCATTGTACAGATTTCCGGTGATACGCTGATCCTCGATGGGGAGAACGGCTATCCGGTTGACTTAAAAGATCTTCAGGAAGGCGATACCGTATACGCCTACATCGGACCGGCCATGACCATGAGCCTGCCGCCGCAGACAAGCGGTGAGGTCCTTATTGCAAAGATTCCGGCGGATATGAAAGCGCCGGAGTACATCACTGTAAAATCCATGACAGCAGACGCGGACGGAAACTGGAAGCTGGTTTCCACTGCAGGTACAGAGTACGCGGTAGCAGCAGACTGCCGCATCATGCCATACCTGACCAGACAGATTGTTTCCCTGGAAGATGTGGCACAGGGCAGTAACCTGCTTGTCTGGAGCAATGCCGAGAACCAGGCACAGAAGCTGGTATTGTTCGCGAGATAGAAGGGAACGGATTTGACCGGAAAACAGAATGAAATGTCCTGTGCGCAAGCGATGATTGCGGCAGGGCATTTTCTGTATGAATCTGTTTGGCGGCAGTCTTACACAGAAAGATATCTATTGGAAATGGAGGAGATCAGAGTATGAAAAAACAGATATTGATGATGGCGGCAGCGGTGATGGCGGCATCCTGCATGGCAGGAGGATGCGGAAAAAAAGCAGCGAGTGTGGAGCGGATCTCCGGCGAGGAACGGAATCATGATGCGGATCCGGCTGCGCAGGAACCGGAATCCGGGACGGATGCAGAGGAAGTGCCGGAGTCAGAATCTGACAGACAGAACGAAACTTCCGGGACAATCCTCTTAGAGATTCCGGCAGAGTACGACGGAGAGTGGGAGGATGGAAAATCCCTGATTTCCGTGAAAACATCTCAGGTGCATCTTCTGGATGAGAACCACCCGGAATTGCAGAAATCCCTGGATGCGCTGAATCAGAAGAATCTGGATGCACAGAAGGCATTTCTGGAGGAGAACCGGGAAGATGCCCGCATGATGTACCAGACCAATCCGGAGATGATGGAAAACAATGGCTGGGAGTCGGAACTCACCGTAACGGCGGTCCGGGCAGCTGAAAGGGTTCTCTGCCTGATGCAGACGGAATATACCTGGCTTGGCGGCGCGCATCCATATACTTATATCACAGGAATCACGTATGATACAAAAACGGGAGAAGAATTGTCTCTGGAGGATATTGCGGCTGATTACGATGGAATTTATGATTATGTCTGCACAAAACTGCCGGAAGAGAACGACCCGGATATGTTTTTTGAAGGGTATGAGGACACTGTAAAAGCCATGTTTTACGGTGAAAACGCGGATTACAGTTCGATACGCTGGTTCCTTACCGACGAAGGGGTAACCATCTGGTTTAACCAGTATGACATTGCGCCATATGCGGCAGGACCAGTCAGCGTAGAAATTCCTTTTGCGGAAGGACTGGTAAAACAGCAGTATGGCACACAGAAAACCTCCTATGTAAAAGAACTTCCGGAGAATGGAACCGCAGACGTGGATGTGGATGGCGACGGAAAAAAAGAATCTGTGAGCTATACGGTGGATCGCGATGAATATGGAAACGGAGGAGCCATCACGGTGACCTGCGGTGATACTTCTTACAGTACCGCTTTCCTGATGGAGCAGGATTACGGCGCTTCCGGCGGCTATTCCTCGGAAGGCTGTATCCTTCATACGGAAGAAGGGAAAACGTATCTGTATCTGCAGCATCAGGACGATAATGACATCCGCTATCTGAATCTTTTTGACCTGAGCACCGGAACGCCGGTCTATCTGACATACTGCGGCCGTGCGTGGTATGATTCTCCGATCACGGACCCGGAGCATTTCATTTTGTGGGATTGGGAAGATGTTCTTGGAACCTACAGCGCATACCGGATCTACCATGTGGGAGAGGATGGCGTACCTGCAAGCGATGGCACGCTCTTCCGTCTTGGCCCGGTCAGCCGGGAAAATCCGATCGTGCTGGTATCTACCCGCGATCTTGAGGTGACGGTAGTGGAGAAAAACGCGGAAAAACCGGAAACCATTCCGTCTGGCAGTTCCTTTACCATTACCGGTACGGATGGCATGAGCTTCGTGGAAGCAGAGCTGGATGATGGACGCACCTGCCGGATCCCGGTACGAAAAGGGGATGGCGAATGGGAGTGGAAGATTAACGGTGTCAGTGAGTACGACTGTTTTGAACAGATTCCTTATGCCGGATAGAGGAGGAAAGGCGCACCGTAACAAAAAAGAGCGAAAGGACAGAGAATACGATGAAATTACGCGCAGATTTTCATACACACACAACTTACTGTGACGGAAAGAGCACACCGCGCCAGATGGTGGAGGCGGCGTACCGCATGGGACTGACGGATCTTGGGATTTCCGGCCATGCGGATTATTCCATGTGGGAACCGGGGTTTGGCATGTCCGATGAGGCGCTTGCCGCGTATAAGCAGGAACTCGAAGCACTGCGGGAAGAGTATGCCGGAAAAATCAATCTTTATATCGGGATTGAACTCGACACGCTGGGACCGGTGCAGCAGGCGGAATACGCCATCGGATCCACGCACAGTGTCTTAAAAGACGGGCATCTGGTAACGGTGGATGATACGGAGGAAAAGCTGGTCTGTGCGGTGGAAACACTCTGGAACGGCGACTGGTATGCGTTCGCGAGAGATTACTATGAGCTGGAAGCAACGGTTTACGATAAACTTCACTGCGACTGGGTCGGCCATTTTGACCTGCTCACCAAATTCAATGAGGGCTATAAGCATTTCAATGAAACGAAAGATGCCTACCTCGAACCAGCGCTCGCTGCCATGAAAAAGTTAAACAGCCAGGGACTCCCGTTTGAAATCAACACCGGAGCCATGTCCCGCGGCTACCGCACCGCGCCGTACCCGAACCCGGTTCTGTTAAAAGAACTTCACGCCATGGGCGGTCGCATCATAATCAATTCCGACAGCCACAGCGCAGACACCATCGCCTACGCCTTCGATCAGGCTCAGAAACTTGCCTATGACTGCGGCTTCCGCAAGGTAACGGTATTAACTCCACAAGGATTTCAGGAGATTCCGTTAGAATAAAAAATAAGAGCAGATTCTATTTGATATGATCGATAGAATCTGCTCTCGTTTTTATTTCAGCTAGGCATTCTTGCCTTCCGTTTCAAAATATTCTTTTGTCAGTTTAAATACTGTTCCGGACAGCAGGAACACACCAATCAGGTTCGGGATCGCCATCAGTCCATTGAAGGTATCCGCGATGCTCCATAACAGTCCCAGATCTACGGTCGCGCCTAAGATCGCAACCAGGGAGTAAGCTACCATGAATGGTTTGATGACCTTCTCATCGAAGATGAACTCAATACACCGCGCGCCGTAAAGACCCCATCCGATAATGGTGGAGAAGGCGAAGCAGCACATGGACACTGCGGTGAAGATGGATACCCAGCTTCCGTAGGTGGAGGTAAAGCCGGAGATGGTCAGTTCTGCGCCGGCAGCCTGTCCGTAGGTTACCGGAACGCCGCTGCACAGGATAACCAGAGCAGTCAGCGTACAGATGACGATGGTATCGGTGAACACCTCAAAGATACCGAAGAAGCCCTGCTTGACCGGTTTTTTGGTATCTGCGCAGGCATGGGCGATGGATCCGGTACCAAGACCGGCCTCGTTGGAGAAGATGCCGCGGGATACGCCGCGCTTCATACTTGTGAAGAAGCTTCCGATGATGCCTCCGGTTACCGCCTGCGGGTTGAACGCGCCCTCAAAGATCATGGAGAACACGAGCGGGATGCGGCTTGCGTGGAGCAGTACCACGCCGAGAGCAAGCAGGATGTAGAGAAGCGCCATGAACGGAACCAGTTTCTCAGCCACGTTTCCGATACGCTTAACGCCGCCAAGAAGCACAAGGCCTACCAGAAAGGCAAGAATGATGCCGATCACAAGGCAGACAACCGGCTTTGTCTGGTCGTTGATGAGCTGGTAGTTCTCTAACGCAGAGTTGATTGCAGTGGTGATGGTGTTAACCTGGGTTGCGTTTCCGGTTCCGAATACGGTCAGAACACCGAAAGTGGAAAACAGAACAGCAAGCCAGTTCCATTTTGGTCCGAGACCATTCTTGATGTAGTACATCGGTCCGCCGACCAGATCTCCGTTTTTGTTTCTCTCACGGAAGTGGACAGCGAGTGTCACCTCAGCGAATTTGGTGCACATGCCAAGAGCCGCGGAAACCCACATCCAGAAGACGGCACCCGGGCCGCCAATGGCGATCGCGCCTGCGACACCGGCAATGTTTCCGGTTCCAACGGTAGCAGCCAGAGCTGTGCAGACTGCCTGGAACGGAGTCATGGCACCGTCGGAAGCATCGCGTTTGCGGAAAATGCGTCCGATGGTCACACGGATGGCATAAGGGAATTTGCGGATCTGCAGAAAGCGCAGGCCAAAGCTTAAGTAAAGGCCAACACCAATGATACAGATCATGGCAGGAACTCCCCAGATGAAGTTGTTGATCACATTATTAATGGATTCGATCGTGTTTAACATAGGGATACCTTTCTTTTGTCAGAATAAAAAAATCATACCATAATATAGAAGAAATGTACACAAAAAACGCGGTCTGTGCTGAGAAACGAAAAAAATAAAGTGAAAAAAAGCACCGGCTCTTTTAGAAGAACAGGTGCTCCATGAGGATTTTGAAGCCGATCAGAATCAGAATGATGCCGCCGGTCCGTTCTGCCCTGGATTTGTAGCGTGCTCCAAACGCGGTGCCGACCTTGACTCCGATCACGGAAATAAAAAAGGTGGTGCATCCGATAAAGGCAATTGCCGGAAAAATCCGTACTTCCAGAAATGCGAAGGTGACGCCGACCGCCAGCGCGTCGATGCTTGTTGCGATGGCGAGCAGCAGCATGGTCCTCACATCCACAGACGCGTCGCAGGATTCGGTGTCCTGTTCCAGGGATTCTTTGACCATGTTAAAGCCAATGATGCCAAGCAGGATGAACGCAATCCAGTGGTCATAGGTTTTGATGGCACCCTGAAAGCGGATGCCAAGCAGGTAGCCAAGCCATGGCATAAGTGCCTGAAAACCGCCGAAATAGAGACCGATGACAAACGCGTGTTTGAGACGCATCGTCTGCATGGAAAGTCCTTTGCACACAGAAACGGCAAACGCGTCCATAGACAGTCCGACAGCAAGAAGAAAAAGTTCAATGAGAGACATAAGGATACCTCCGTATATTCTATTAAGTATATGAAGAAATGCGGGATTTTACAAGCAGAAAACGTAAATCAGGTTACAGACAGCATCAATCGCAGTCAGCATTATGGGGCGGGAGAAAAAGCCGGTGGCATGCTTCGTTTTCACTATGAAAATTGATAGTGACTTACAAATTTGCTGGTATATTTCAAAACAGGAGCAGATCCGTTAATATGAAGGAATCAGATCACTGATACAGTTACGAAACAGGAGGAACCTTCATGCAGATTGTGTATCTTGGGATTGTATTTGCGGTAATTATTATTTTGCTGGCGTGTAAGAGGCCGTTATACCAGGCGATTCTGGGCGGACTTCTCGCAACCATTTTGTTCTATCGGATTCCGCCGATGGAAATTGTACAGCGGACCTTGAAAACGCTTACAACATGGTCCTCGTTTTCTGTGCTGTTATCGCTGTATCTCATTACATTTTTACAGAGAATTCTGGAATCCCGGGAGGAGCGCCGCTTATGGTATATCTGATGTGCGTGGCTCATGCAGCCAGTCAGATTTCACCGACCCATGTGTGCCTGGTGGTGGCATCAGATTATTTTCATGTAACGCTTGGTGACCTGGTGAAAAAAACATTGCCGGCATCGATCACCTTTATTCTGTTTATGACGATTTATTATAACGTACTGAGTTTGATCCTATAAACACATATTGACATGGTAGGTGAATTGCTTTATAATTTCGTTCAAATACCTGTAAAAACGTGGGGGTTTCGGGTGAATGCCGGAAGAACCACGCAGAACAGAAGTATTGCAAGAGAATGAAAGATGAGGAACCTGCCGATGAACCGAGAATTGAAATACGCACTGGGAAAGACCATTCCGATCATGTTCAGTTATTTATTTTTAAGCATGGCATTCGGAATCATGATGAACCAGGCCGGATTTCCCTTTTACTGGGCTTATCTGGTCAGTCTCACGGTCTATACCGGTGCGTTTCAGTTTGTCATCGTATCGTTCCTTTCTGCGGGGGCGGGCATTGCCACGATTGCGTTTACGGCGCTGGCCATGAACTGCCGCCATATGTTTTATGGAGTCACGTTCTTAAAAGAGTTCAAAAGTATGGGAAAGTGCTATCCGTACATGATCTTTTCCCTGACGGATGAGACTTACGCGCTGTACTGTTCCCTGGAGTATCCGAAAGAACTGGACCATCATCAGGTGATGTTTGATATTGCGTGGCTCAGCCGTGCCTACTGGCTCATTGGAACTCTGGTCGGCGCGCTGCTGGGGCAGATCATCCCGTTCGATTTTGAGGGTGTGGATTTCTGCATGACAGCATTATTTGTTACCATTCTGATCGATCAGTGGAGAAAGAGCTGGAATCATGCGCCTGCAGTGATCGGCGGGATCAGCGCAGTGGTATTTCTTCTGGCCTTTGGGGCATCGCGGTTTATGCTGCCGTCTCTGATGGTGACAACGGCATTTCTGCTGATTTTTACACCAGGAAAAAGGAAAATGGAAGAGGCGGTTTCTGGGAAAACGATTTCCACAAAGCCTGTTTCTGGAAAAGCTGCTATCGGAAAAACGATTTCCGGAAAATCTGTATGAGAAGGGGGAGAAAATGATGAGACCATGGCATATTTTGTTATCAATCCTGGTTCCGGCAGTGCTGACATTCGGCCTGCGGGCGCTTCCGTTCCTACTGCTGAATAAAAGAGAACTTCCGAAACGAATCGAGTATCTGGGAAATGTATTTCCTATGGCAATTATGGCAACTCTTGTGGTATACTGCTTAAAGAGTGTCCCGGCATCTGCCCTGCAGGATAATCTGATCCTGTTTGCGGGCGTGGCGGTGACGGCAGCAGTCCATATCTGGAAAAAAAGTTCCATTCTGAGCATTACCGTAGGGACTGTGGTGTATATGGTGCTGGTGCACCTTGCCTGAGTCACGGACCGGGCAGCACAGGACAGCAGCGTTGGCTGTCCTGAACAGAGCAGGGATATGTAACAAAAGAAAGGTAGATACGATGTTAAATCAGTTTTCAAGAACAGAATTATTATTTGGAAAAGAGGCGATGGAGCGCCTGGCGCAGTCCAGAGTAGCCGTGTTTGGCGTAGGCGGTGTAGGCGGCTATGCGGTGGAGGCGCTGGTGCGAAGCGGCGTTGGAGCCATTGACTTAATCGACGACGACAAGGTATGCCTGACGAACTTAAACCGTCAGATCATCGCAACCAGAAAGACCGTTGGAAAATACAAAGTAGACGTGATGGAAGAGCGCATCCACGATATCAATCCGGACTGCAAAGTAACCACCCATAAGTGCTTTTACCTGCCGGAAACGAAAGATGATTTTGATTTTTCCCAGTATTCCTACGTGATTGACGCAGTCGATACCGTAACCGCAAAGCTTCAGCTTGTAATAGAAGCGCAGGAGAAAAAAGTGCCGATCATCAGCAGCATGGGTGCCGGAAACAAGTTAAACCCGGCTATGTTTGAGGTGGCAGACATCTACAAAACTTCCGTATGCCCGCTGGCAAAGGTTATGCGCCGGGAGTTAAAGAAGCGTGGCGTGAAGAAGTTAAAAGTGGTTTACTCCAAGGAGCAGCCGACCAGACCGATCGAAGATATGTCCATCAGCTGCCGCAATCACTGCATCTGCCCGCCGGGAGCAGCCCACAAGTGCACTGAACGCCGGGACATCCCAGGCTCCAACGCATTCGTTCCGTCCGTAGTAGGACTCATCATTGCGTCAGAAGTTATCAAAGACCTCGTAAAAGCGAAATAAAAATTAAGGGCGAAATTAATATAGGTCTGAAGGCGGTCGGTGCGGTATCCCGCTACGCAAAAGACAGGTATTGTGGTCGGACGATGTAGCTGACAGCCGTTTACGGATAGTTCGGACTGATCGTCCGCCTCCCGAAAACGTCATACCTGTCTTTATGCTACGCAGGATACCGCACCGACCGCCTTCTACTGTATTGGCTTCGCTGCGAGATAAATAAAACACAGCCAGAACTGTATTGATAAAGCCATAATTGTTGTGATAAACGCTTTAGTTTTTATTAGTACTGTTCTGGTTGTGTGATTTATAATTGTGGAATAACCAGTATAGTAGAAAGAAGGCAGACCGGCATACTGTGAAGCAGAAATACGACCGCTGTGTCCGGCTCTGCAGCGACTGGTGTTTGAGGGAGGCGGACGATTAGTCCGACTATCCACAAACAACTGTCAGCTTGCAGCGTCCGAACACAGTGGATCGATATTTATGCGTAGCAGTATGCCGGTCTGCCTTCTTTCGGACCTTTTGGTATTATATTTCCTTTCCCAGAAACATCGTAAAGTTTCCCGTCACGAGCACTTCTCCGCTCGCGTCTGTAATATCCACGCGTGTCACCACGGTCTTTCTTCCTTTATGAACGGCGTTCGCTTCTACATACACAGTTCCGGAATTGACTCCCTTCACGAAATTGATCCCGGCGCATTGGGTTACGTTTACAACCTCATAAGCATAGGTAGACATCCCGGCGGCAATGTCGCAGAGGGAGAAGAGAAACCCTCCGTGCGCGTTGCCGTACAGGTTTAAACATTCCTCTGTTATTTCTATAGAAAGACGGGCATGTCCCGGCTCAATCTCCAGCAGCTTCAGATTTTCCTGTCCCCGGATCGGCTGAATGTGCCGCCGGATCCCTTCTAATATTTCCGGTCTTGTGATCATAAAATCCTCCATTCGTTAAAAAACAATATTTGAAGTAAGATAAAAAACACTGTAGAAGCAGGAGTGAAATCTTCTGACGTTAAAAATAGCGAAATTAACTGCACAAATCAGAAAAATAACACTAAAAACAGAAAAAATAAGCTTCAAAAATGCTATTTACACCTTCACACGCTAGACTATAGCACCCGGAAAGTCCATTTACAAGCAAAAAAACGATTAATAGTTTTTTCCGATGAATCAGATGTATTTATTCGGATACAGCCGATTGGATATTTCCTGTTCCACACAGTATAATAACGTCATCAAGATTGTTAAAGAAATCGCAACATAAGATAAAAAGAAAACAATCAAAATGAACAACTCATATAAGGAGGATATCACATGAGCAAGTTAACAAAGGAAGAGTTCCAGGCTTACTTAAAGCAGATCCGCGAGCTGGCAGAGGGACCACTTGAAGAGATCCAGAAAGAAGTCGAGGTAACCAACAAATTCCCGCAGGAGTTCTACGATCTTGCAATCGAGAACAACTTATACCGTTGTTCCTTACCGGAAGAGTACGGCGGATGGGGCTTAAACGAGCTTGAGATCTTACAGGTACAGGAAGAGTTCTCCAGAGGCCCGGGCGGAATGAGAATGCATCTGCACTACGCAATGGATCTGAACTGGAGAATCCTCGATGATTACGGCAGCCCGGAGCTGAAAGCAGAGTACATGTCCAAGTTCCAGAACAAGGAAGTGTTCACCTGCTTCGCACTGACTGAGGCTACCGGCGGTACCGGCGCTGACTTACATACTACCGCAGTAAAAGATGGCGACAGCTATGTATTAAACGGTGAAAAGACTCTGATCTCCCACACCGACTGCTGCGAGTTCGCATATGTGATTGCAGTAACCAACCCGGATTCCGACAAAGATGACAGACTGTCCGCATTCTTCGTACCGATGGATGCACCGGGATTCGAAGTTATCAACATGCCGCACATGATGGGCTGCCGCGGTGCAGGACATGGCGATCTGAAATTCACCAACTGCCGCATCGACAAGAAATATCTGTTAGGCCGTGAGGGACAGGGACTTGAGATCGCAATGCACTCCTTATCCGTATCCCGCGCTCATATCGCAGCAAGTAACCTGGGTATGGCACAGAGAATGTTAGAGCTGTCCTTAGCATACGCTCATGACCGTGTAACCTTCGGCAAACCGATCGGAACCCGTCAGGCTATCCGCGTAAAGATCGCAGATATGTCCATGATGGTACACGCACTGCGCTGCATGGTTTACGATTTCGCAAAGGCTTACATGGAGAACCCGACTGGCGAGTACATCGAGGAGAAAGCTGCTATGTGTAAGCTGTTCAGTATCGATACTACCAGAAAAGTCAGCGATGAGATGCTGGAGATCTTCGGCGGCGTAGGCTACTTCGAGGATTGCAAGTACGGCCCGGTTGAGAGACTCTACCGCGACTGCCGCGCAATGTGGCTTGAGGAGGGCGCTCCGACCGTTCAGAGAATCACCATTTCCAGAAACACCATCAAACACGGCGCTCATATGGAGTACGTGCTGTAATTTCGGAAAACAAAACGTTTCCAAAACCGCGTGAAAACGCGGAATCACTCATACGATAACCAGAAAGAATATAGAATTGCCTAAAACAGGGTCATCAGGTTCTTACTTGGACCTGGGGCCCTGTTCCCCTTTATACCGGTCCGGAGGAGAACCTGACCGGACCGAAATGGAGGAATATAATATGAAACCTTTGGAAGGAATTAAGGTTGTAGACCTGACAACTTATCTGGCAGCACCGACTACGGTGCGTGTACTGGGTGAGTGGGGCGCTGACTGCGTGAAGATTGAATCCGCAAAAGGCGATCCGGCGAGAACCCAGGGGGCAGTGTTTAACATGCCTTATAACGATGAAGAAAATCTGGCTTTTGATGTAGCCAATTTAAATAAGAAATTTATTACTCTGAACTTAAAAGACCCGAAGGGTCTTGAGATTGCCTACCGCCTGTTAGCGGAGGCAGATGTCTTTGTTACCAATACCAGAACCAAATCTTTAAAGAAACTGGGTCTGGATTATGACACCTTAAAAGAAAAATTCCCGCGTCTGGTTTTCGCACAGGTATTAGGTTACGGCGAGAACGGACCGGAAAAAGATACTGCAGGATTTGATGTAACCTGTTACATGGCAAGAGGCGGCGTATTCGGAACCACGGTAAACCGCGGTGACGCGCCGATGATCCCGACCAACGGCTTTGGTGATTTCCAGGTTTCCCTGGCTCTGGCTTCCGGTATCTGCGCTGCTTTATATGGAAGAGAAAAATCCGGCAAGGGCGACAAAGTAACCGTCAGCCTGCATCACGCAGCTGTCTATGCCCTCAGCACCGGCCTGATCTCCGCACAGTACGGCAACCAGTATCCGAAGAACCGTACGGAGGTCGTAAACCCGTTCAATGATGTATTCCGTACCAGCGATGGCAAATGGGTATGCATCTGCTGTCCGGAGTATGACCGTGACTACGAGAAGATGTTCACCGTTCTGGACGCTCCGGAGATGTTAACGGAGGAAGCGAAAGAGAAGTACCGCCGCTGCGAGAGCATCAACGCAAACGGACTGAACCAGGAAGTTGTCGCAGCGTTAGACCGCGCGATCGCGAAGTTTACCAGAGAGGAACTGATGGAGCGCCTGAAAGCGAACGACATGCCGTGTGAGGCCTGCATGGAGCCGGAGGATATTTACAAGGATGAGCAGGCAGCAGCCAACCACATCCTGGCAAAGATCCCGTATCCGTCTGGCGAGCGCTTTATGCCGACCAACCCGATCCGCTTCGGCAGCATGGGCGAGCCGGAATATGTGATCGGCGGATCCCAGGGCGCGCACACCGTAGAGCTGATGAAGCATGTGGGCTACAGCAACGAGGAGATCGAGGAAGCCATTGCTTCCGGAGCCGCAACCGGCGAGACAAAACTGAAAAAATTATAGGTTTAAAAATAAGAAAGGGGAAGGTGACACAGATATGAGCTTAATGTACACCGAGGAACAGAAAGCGCTGATTGCTCTTGTAAAAGAGATGGCAGAGAACGAGATCAAGCCTTATGTGAAAGATGCGGATGAAAAAGGCGAGTGTCCGAAAGAACTTTATAAATGGGGATTTGACATGGGACTTCATATGCTGGAGGTTCCGGCCGAGTACGGCGGAGCTGGTTTAAGCTATGAGACCACCGCAATGATCTTCGAGGAACTGGCTAAGGTCGATGCCGGTTATGCCATCACCTTTGTCACTTCTTTCGTAGCATTAAGAAACGTAATCCTGGCAGGCACCAAGGAGCAGGGCCAGTATTTCGCAGATAAAGTAGCGCCGGGCACATTTGCTGGTTTCGCCCTGACTGAGCCGAACGCCGGTTCCGATCCGGCAGCAATGCGTGCGACCGCAGTCAAAGATGGCGACGAGTACATCTTAAACGGAACCAAGACCTTTATCACCAACGGTGCTGTAGCAAGCGTTTTCGTAGGTTTCTTCAAGACCAACCCGGCAGCAGGACACAAAGGAATTTCCGCTTTCATCATTGATGCGGACGCTCCTGGCGTAACCGTAGGCGCTCACGAGAACAAGATGGGCCTGCGCCTCTCCAACACCACCGACCTGATCTTTGAGAATGTCCGCGTAAAGGCATCCGCAATGGTAGGACCGGAAGGCAGCGGATTTAAGCTGGCTATGAACGCCCTGAACTTATCACGCGCATTCGTGGCAACCCTGGCAGTCGGCATCATGCAGCGCGCACTCGATGAGTCCGTGAAGTACGCAAAAGAGAGAAAACAGTTCAATACCCCGATCATCAAATTCCAGATGGTACAGCAGATGTTAGCTGACATGGCGATCAAGATCGAGGCATCCAGATGCCTGGTCAACAATACCATGAAGATGATGGATGCAGGCATCATGGTTCAGAAAGAGGGTTCCATCTGTAAGACCTTCGTTTCCGACTGTGCGCAGGAAGTTACCTCCAACGCAGTCCAGATCTTCGGCGGATACGGCTACAGCAAAGAGTACCCGGTTGAGAAGCTGATGCGCGATGTCAAAGTATTCCAGATCTTTGAGGGCGCAAACCAGGTGCAGAGACTGACCATCGCCAACGTATTAAATAAAGAATACAAATAGGAAAAATTGACAGGAGGATTGAAGATGAATATCGTTGTTTGTATCAAACAGGTTCCGGATACCACAGAGATCAAGATCGATCCGGTTAAAAATACACTGATCCGTACCGGCGTGCCGAGCATCATGAATCCGTTCGACAAGAACGCTCTGGAGACCGGACTTTCCTTAAAAGACCAGTATGGCGGCAAAGTAACGGTTATTTCCATGGGACCGCCGCAGGCAAAAGCTGTTTTGAGAGAGGCACTGGCTATGGGTGCTGATGAGGCTTATCTGGTAACGGACCGCGCATTCGGCGGATCCGATACCTACGCTACCAGCTACATCTTATCCCAGGCAATCAAGAAACTGGGCGCTTACGATGTCATCCTGGGCGGCAAGCAGGCAATCGACGGAGATACCGGCCAGACCGCACCGAGTATCGCAGAGCATCTGGGCGCAACCCGTCTGACTTACGTTCTGAGCTTAAAGGTTGAGGGCGATAAGGTCATTGCAGAGCGCCAGGTAGAAGAGGGCGTGGAAGTTATCGAGACGAAGTTCCCGGTACTTTGCACCGCAACCAAAGAGAGCAACAAACCGCGTTACGCAACCGTAAAGGGCGTTATGAGATCCTTCAACACCGAGATCGGTCAGATCACCCTGGCAGACCTGCCGGACGCAGACACCACCAAGATGGGCCTGAAGGGATCCCCGACCAAGGTAAAAGCAACATTCACTCCGAAGAGAACCGCAAACTGTGTGAACATCGAAGGCGTAAGCCCGGTGGAGATCGCGGACAACCTGATCGGAAAGCTGGTTGAGGCAAAAGTACTTTAATAAACAGAGGAGGTCGTCAAGATGAGTTTTGATACATGCAAGGACGTATGGGTATTTATCGAGAGCTTCCAGGGTCAGCCGAAGAGTGTCGGCCTGGAGCTGTTAGGACAGGGAAGAAAGCTGGCGGACGGACTGAAACAGAAACTCTGCGCCATTGTTATCGGCAAGGATGTAGACGCAGCCGTGAAGGAATCCGCAGCGTACGGCGCCGACAAGATCTATGTGATCCAGGGCGACGAGTATGAGAACTATTCCGCAGATGCTTACGGAAACGTATTCTTAAAGCTCTGCGAGAAATATGATCCGAACACCATTTTAGTAGGCGCAACCGTAAACGGAAGAGACCTGGGATCCAAGATCGCAGTCAGCCTCCGTACCGGCCTGACTGCCGACTGTACCGCACTGAGTGTCGATGAGGACACCGGCAATGTAGTCTGGGAGCGTCCGGCATTCGGCGGAAACTTATACGCGCAGATTCTCTGCAGCGAGACCAGACCGCAGATGGGTACCTGCCGTCCGGGCGCGTTCAAGAAGCCGGAGCGCAACGAGAACAATCAGCCGGAGATCATCAAAGAGGATATTCATACCCCGGAGAGCGAGATCCGCACCAAAGTGCTGGATTTCATCAAGGCATGTGAGGACAACGATATGCGTCTCGATGAGGCAGATGTCATTGTATCCGGCGGCCGCGGTATGAAGAGTGCTGAGAACTTCGGTATCTTAAAAGAGCTGGCAGATGTGCTTGGAGGAACCGTAGGATGCTCCAGAGCAGCGGTTGACGCAGGCTGGATGCCGCAGACCAAGCAGGTTGGACAGACCGGCTCCACCGTAACCCCGAAAATCTACTTTGCATGCGCCATTTCCGGTGCAGTGCAGCACGTAGCGGGCATGAGCGGATCCGGCACCATCGTAGCGATCAACAAAGATGAGACCGCGCCGATCTTTGAGGTTGCGGATTACGGAATCGTGGGCGATGTTTTTGAAATCGTTCCGGCTCTGGTAAAAGAATTAAAAGCAAAGCAGCAGGCATAAATACCATAGGACAAAAACATGAGGCTGCCGCAAACGGGCTGTAAGAATGAATATAGTACCTTTTGCAGCAGCCTCCCGCGCACAGGGCGGACGTTCGGCGGAATCACGGCATGCTGCCGGATGTAAGGAGGCACGTTATGTTTGAAGAGAGGAAGATCAGCCCGGAGCTAAGAAAACAGTACAGGGAAAAAGGATACTGGAAGGATGAGACGCTCTTAGACTGCTGGGACCGGACGGTAGAGAAGTATCCGGACCGGGAATATGTGGTGGATGACCGCGGTTACCGCTACACATACCGGGAGATGGATGAGGCAGCAGGACGGGTGGCATCATACCTGTTATGGCTTGGGATCCGCCCGGGCGAGGTGGTTTCCTACCAGCTTCCGATCTGGAGTGAGTTTGCCATGCTGACGATCGCCTGTTACAAGATCGGAGCGGTGGCGCATCCGATTGCCATGTCCTATGAGGAGAAGGAACTGGCGAGGAGCTTAAATGTAACGGAGTCCCGCTGCTATTTCGGACCGACATTCTTCTACAAAACCGATTATGAAGAGCGGATCCTTGCAGTGCGGGACCAGGTGCCGCTGTTAAAAGATGTTGTGCTGATCGACAGTGTCAGAGAACGGAAGAGCAACGTTCCACTGCTTCGGGAAATCCTCGCTTCCTGCGAGCCGCTTCCGAAGGAACGGTGTGTGCACACAAAAAACGGACAGGATATCGCTGTGATCCTCTGTACCTCCGGTACGACCGGAGGTACGAAGGGGGTTCTGCTGACGCACGATAATGTGCGTTACAGTGAAGATACATTCAACCGGGAACTTGGCCTTACCGAGGAAGACATCATGTTCATGCCGGCGCCGCTCCATCACGCGACCGGTTTCCATCATGCGATCATCGCGCCGATGCTTCATGGCGCTAAAGTGGTACTGCAGCAGAAATACCAATGCAGATCGGCAATCGAGCTTATGAACCGGGAAAAAGTCACCTACTCTATGGGAGCGACCCCGTTTATCTATGATATTTTAAGAGAGCTGGAAACCAATGGAGGAGCAGTTCCGACTTTGAAGTTCTATCTGTGCGGCGGAGCGCCGGTGCCGGGATATCTGGTGCAGAGGGCAAAACAGTATGGAATACTTCTCTGCGAGGTTTATGGATCCACGGAGAGCGTGCCGCACGCATTTGTCCGTCCGGATGAGGCGCTTGCGCTGAATGGAACGACATCCGGAAGGGCAATGGAAGGTGTGGAGATCCGGGTGGTGGACGAAGATGGAAACGACGTAGGCGTGGGCGTTCCGGGAGAAGAGCTGTCAAGAGGCCCCAGCGTGTTTGTCGGGTATTTAAAAGCACGGGAGATCACGGATGGAGCTCTGGACAACGATGGCTGGTTCCACAGTGGTGACCTTTGTATCATGGATGAGCATGGAAATATCCACATTATCGGGCGCAAAAAAGACATGATCGTCCGGGGTGGCGAGAACTTAAATACCAATGAGATCAATGATGCCCTGGAGGGATGCCCCGGAATGGGGGATCATACCATTATCGGAATGCCGGATGACCGTCTCGGAGAACGAATCTGCGCGTTTGCGGTTCCGCTTCCGGGACATGAAGACCTGAAGCTGGAGGATGTGCTGGACTATTTGCACTCCAAAAAAGTTCCGAAGCGTTTCTGGCCGGAGCGTCTGGAACTTATCGACCGCATTCCCCATACAGGAAGCGGAAAGGTGAAAAAATATCTGCTGAAGGAAGAGCTGGAAAAGCGTTTGAAGGGATGACCGCTATGATTGAACAGAAATTTGGACCGCGCAGATGCAGGGATACGAGAAAACCACTGGAAAAACAGTGTCCGGATGTTGTGTTTTACCGCTGTCCAGAATGCGGGGCTCTTTATCCGGTGACAGGAGGAACGAACCTGGAGGAGAAAGAGATTCTGTGTTGTGGAAAAAAAGCGGAAAGACTGGTTCCCGGAGAAGCGGATTCCGTGCGGGATGTGATGGATATTACTTATCAGATCACAGGCGGCTATAATGATAATGCTGTCCGCGTATCGTGGAAGATGAAGCCGTATGGACGTCATCCAGAGTGGATTTATCTGAAAACATTTACGGGGGGATATTTAAAATATGTAATGGAAGGAAAACATTCGCCAATGGTATTTGCCCTGGCGGATACCGATGCTTTTTGTTACTGTGATGAAGATCCCTGCCTGGAATGTGTATTTCGGTGTAAGAGAGGATTTATCATTTATGTTTATGATAGACAGACCGGACTCGTTGCGGTACCCCTGGATAAGATGAATGCCCAGTGGCAGAGTGGAGCAAATAAGATGTGAGATACTGTAATTTTTGACAATAATGTGTTAAATTAATAACGAAATCTGTATATGGGGATATACAGATAATGGGGGATATTCTATGGGAAAAACAACAAATGCGGAATGCAAAGTAGACTGGAAAACCGTTCTTGTTTTTGTGTCGATAGCATTTAGTTCGCAGTGTGGCGGCGGATTCGCGTCCGGATCTACGCCATGGACTTATTTTTTTAGAAATACGGGGTTTTATGGGATGCTGCCGGTTGTTGTGCAGCCGTATTTTTGTCTGTTTATGCCGTTTATTGTAGCGGCGATCAACTGTTTTATTATTTATTTCTTTATGAAATTCGCTATGGATTTCCGCACGTTTGATTACAGCAATTTTCTGAGGCAGTATGGTTCGCGTTTCTGCGGCGGGATTTTTGCCAGACCGATGCAGTACATTTATGAGTTTAATTTTAACTGGCTTCTGATCGTATGTATGGCGCTTGCGTACTCCACCTCTGGTTCAGCATTAAAAGAACTGACGGGAATTCCATATCTGTATTCTACGCTTATCATTGGTGTCCTGATGTTTGTTCTGTGTATGAAAGGCACAGACCTGGTCCGGAAGAACGCGGTGTTTATGAGTGCCGTTATTTTCATTGCGCTGATCTCAGTTCATGTACCTAATATCCTTTATAATGTAGTGTCTGGCCGGTTATCTGCGGAACTTGGCAGCATGTCCCGGCAGATCCACAGCGATGTTGCCGCAGGTGCAGGAAGCTTTTTAAAGTATCTTCTGGTCGCTTTTTGCTGGGCGTATATTTTTTCAGGACAGAATCTGGCAGGTTTTGGAGCCTATGTTAATCATGCGCAGCTTTTTACCAATAAAAAAACACTCAGATGGGCTGTTGTGCTGTCTGTGATTGCAAACTGGGCATTTCTGGAAATGAATGTGATCAATCTGGCTGCAAATTATTCGGCTGTTTATGAAGGATGGTCGAATGGACGTGCGGTATATACTATTCTTGTTGTACAAAATGGCGTCGGAAGCGGGGCGGTAAAGACCATCCTTCTTACGCTGATCACGGTGGCCATATTCTTTGCAACCATTTCAACAGCGATCAATTACGCGCAGGGATTCAATGACCGCATTTTAAACTGGTATCAGAAAAGAAAACAGGAAGACCCGGAAGTTTCCGCGGCAAAGAGAAATAAGCGGGGCGCGGTATTAACGCTGGTCTATATTGTGATCACATGGGCAGTGTCCCAGATGGGACTGACTGCGCTGGTATCCAAAGGGTTGACATTTGCATCGATCATCACATTGTTTACCCTGATCATACCGACCATCATCAATGTGATCCGGAAGTGGCCGGATGCAGATTATGCGCACATGACAAAAGAAAAATAATGAAATCATCACGAAGGGGGAATCGATATGTTATCTGCTATTGGATTAATCATAGCAATCGCGCTGCTGATCGTTATGATCGTGAAAGGTGTTGATATGATCACGGCATCGGTAGTAACAGCCGCGATCATTCTGGTAACAAGCGGACTTGATTTTTGGGAAGGTTTACTGAAAACGTTTTCGGAAGGAGCTGGCTCGTTCTGCAGTTCCTGGTTTTTGATCCTTGCGCTGGGTGGCATTTTTGGTGAACTGGTCAATCAGACAGGGCTGGCTACCAAGGTCGCAAAATCTTTATCTGCTGCACTTGGAGCCAAAAGGGTGGGGCTGATCATTATGATCTGTACATTCTTTATCACACTGCTGGGTATTAACGGCTATATTATGGTATTTGTTCTTTATCCGATCGCAGACAGCCTGCTTCGTGAAAATAAGATGGACCGCCGGCTGCTTCCGTTTTTGATGATCGCGGGAGGTGCGAATGCGAATGGATTTGCGTTTTCCATGGATATCTGTAATGTGATCCCGAGTAATTTCCTTGGAACTTCACTGGGTGTAGCGCCGGTTCTGGCTGTGATTTTCTCAGTGATCACCTGCACCTGGTATGTGATGTATTTTAACTATGCGCAGAAGAAGAGCATGGGAAAACTGTCAGAAGCAGAACTGATGGCAATGTACAAAACAGAGAAGAGCGTCATGGGAGATGATGAGCTTCCGGGCCTCTTTATGTCTCTGCTGCCGTTTATCCTGGTTCTGGTAGCGGTAGTGGCAACTTCAAGTATGGGAACTTCCACCAGCTTGAGCTGCGCGCTTCTGATCGGTGTTCTTGTAATTATTGTGACGCAGTTTAAAAAGATCAAAAACCTGAAAGGCTCTCTGAAAGGGGGCGCAATGTCCGGCTTAAGTACAATGCTGACAGTAGCCGCAGTCATTGGCCTTTCCAAAGTCCTGACTCAGGCTCCGGCTTTCCATGCGGTACAGGAGTTTGTATTAAATATCACACTTCCGATTTACTTAAAGACCTGGCTGGGAACCATGATCTGCGGTGCTATGACTGGTTCCGCGATCACAGCGGAAACCCTGTTTTTGGAGAGTTTTGGAAAACAGTTCCTTGCAGCGGGCGCAAACATCAACGCGCTTCACAGAATCGTAGTAGAAGCTGGTATTACCCTGAACAAACTTCCGAATGCATCTCCGGTCGTTATGGAGACTTCTGTTTGTGAGTGTACCCTGGCAGAAAGCTATAAGCACATCGTGCTGGGTTCCACGATTCCATGTGTGATCGCAGGATTCATTATTACGATCATGGCAACGGTCGGAATCATCTTTTAAAATTTAAAGGTTTTGCGATACAGCTTCCAGTACAAAGTCATGGAAATTCCGGACAACCGGCGGCATATAAAACTGGTCACTGCTTACCATATAGATGTTGCGCTTTACGACCGGGTGTAAAATTTCGATGACTTTGACATTCAGGCTGGAGAGCAGTTCCATTTCGGGGACGATGGCAATGCCAAAACCGTGGGCAACGAGGCCGGCCGTAACCTGGTCCTCCACGATCTCATACGCGATACGGGGGCGTTTTCCCAGTACCTGGAACATTTTATCAACTTCATAGCGGATGCCGGATGATTCGGCAAAATAAACATACGGATATGGCAGGGTTTGCTCCAGGTTTACGGAGTCAAATCCTGCCAGTTCGTGATTTTGGGGTACGATCAGCACCAGGTTCTCACGGTGTACGGTTTTGAATGTCAGTCCGTTTTCTTTTTGCGGATGTGAGCAGAAGATCAGGTCGTAATGATGGGCATTTAAGTCATTTACCAGATTCTGGGTCACATCGGTCTGGAAGGAAAAATGAATATCGTGGTCCGGATGCAGGTCGAGGAAACGGCGCGCCAGGGAGGGAATGAAATCCACACCCAGGGGGCGCACAAGGCCGAGGCGGATCAGCCCTTCGCCGCGGGCAGTGCGCTGAAGAAAATCGATGCCATTATCCAGTGTTTTTAAGGAACTTTCAACACTGCGCAGAAACTGTTCCCCAAATACAGTCAGGACGGTGTTTTTTCCACTTTTTTCAAACAATGGAACACCGAGTTCTTCTTCCATTTTAAAGATCGCATGGCTGAGGCTTGGCTGGGTAATACACAGGTTCTGCGCAGCGCGTGTATAGTGGTGCGTATGTGCCAGTTCTGCGAAATAACGCAGGTGAGTCAGATTCATAGGTATTCTGCCTTTCTTAAACGGTGTGATGATATACGATAGATAAAATCTATTATAACATGAAAATAATTGATTTGAATACGGATTAAAACTGTTTTATACTAAAACCGGAAGGTGTGATAAGACATCCTTCCGGTTTTTTACCTATAGAAGATACGGCTTCTTTTATGTCGTTCCCATAAAAAGAAGCCGTAAATCCCCTTACGCATATTCTGTACAATTCTGTATAAAATCCCGATATTTAAAATTCCGGCGGCAGGTCAAGGCAGTGCGCCACCATACAGTTTGCGAATGCTTCCACGGCTGCCGTGATAAAATTCTTTTTGCTGTAGACCATGTAGATCATGCGGGTGTCCTTCGGGACGTCTGTTAAATGTATTTTTTTGAGGTTGTCGAACTGTTTTATGAACGGTGTGTCCGCGACAATGGCGGCTTTGGAAGAACGGTTGATGCGCCCGGCAATGGAAATCTCGTCGTCGTAGGAGTGGGCAGCCTCAAGTCCTTTCTCTTTTAGGATCGCGCGGACGGTTTTGCCGATCGGGATGGTGTCGCGGTAGGTGCAGAGTGCGTAGTCTTTTAAGGCAGGCAGCTCGATGGAGTCATACTGCGCCAGCGGATGGTCATTTCGCACGATGACGATAAGCTCCTGGTAGGTGATGGGAACAAAGAACAGATCGTCCATGTGCTCCACCATGGAACAGAAGCCAATGTCGTAGGTTCCTGCGGAGACCCCCTCCGCCACAGGAATGGATTTTTCGTGGAAAATGTTAAAGTTTACCTGCGGGTGATGCTCATGGTATAAGTCGAGAGCATCCGGAAGAAAGTCTCCGAGCAGGGTTGGAATACATCCGATATCGATGGTTCCGGTCATGGAGTCGGATTTTTCCTTCATGAGGGCGATGCCGTGTTCCAGAATTTCCAGAGACTGATTGACATACTGGGAAAATTCTTCTCCATATTTGGTGAGCTGGACGTTGCGGCCTTTTTTTTGGAATAACGCAACCGAAAGCTCGCTTTCCAGCGACGCGATGGAATCGCTGAGGCTGGGCTGGGTGATATAGAGTGCTTTGGCTGCTTCCGTGTAATGCTGGACTTCAGCCAGTTTCCGAAAATAATAAAGCTGCTGTAAATTCATAAACGCTTCTCCTTCTTTCCTATTCATTATACATGATGTTGATGAGAATTTCCATGGAATCGTTAAGAAAATGTTAGAAAATTATCAAAATATAGCGAGGGATGGATTTGACAATTTGGGCAAAACTGCCTAAAATAGGAGGCAGATGGCTGTTTGCACAGCGTGCGAACAGTAACGTCAGGAGATCATGAAGCTAAGTGCGTGGCGCCGTACAGGCTTGAATGCGCCAAATATCCAGAATTGAACGGCAGATATAATATGTGGCTGGGTGACAAGCGCGGATGTTCCGAGGGTATTTATGCAAGAGAAAAAGTAGGCTGTAGTGAGATATAGAAACTGTTGTGTTGATTTGATGCTATGGGGATATGATTGACATGTTCCTAAACCGCATGGAGGACTGGGCAATGAAATATAATGGCTTCTATTTCTGGATGTTTAAGGGCCCTATGAAAAAGGTTCTTGCAAAGAAATACGGCAAAGCGTATGTTTTGGAGGTCATGAAAAAGAGCAAGCAGGTCTACCGGGAACTGGTAGAGCAGGCGGATGACATCGGCGATGATAATCCTATGGCATACAATGAGCTGTTTGCCCTGGCCTTTGTGGCGCCGTATGTGGCAAGCGGGAAGAAAATTCCACCAGAGACGGTGCAGGAAATGATGCGGCAGTCTCTGTACCACATCAAATGGTATTTTGCGAAAACGGATCTGAACACGGACAAGGGCAAAGCTGAGAACAAAAAGAGTATCGTCAGATACGCAAAGTGGTATACGCCGGAAAAGGAGAAGCAGTACCCGACTTCCTTCAAGGTGGACTTTGATGGGCAGCCGTATGAGGGAGCATGCTACTACCGCATCACCCGCTGCCCTATTTGTATTTATATGGAAAGAATGGGCATTCCAGAGTTAATGCCGCTGTTTTGCGAACTGGATGAGGTGATGATTTCACTCCAGCATGGCATATTGCACCGAAAACAGACGCTGGCGAACGGCGGCGAATATTGTGACTATTTTATCACGGGAAATAAAGAATAAATTTTAAAGGTAAAGGGGATCTCTGGACGCTTCTAGGGCGTTGGAGATCCTCTTCCTATTTATCACATTGTCGGTTGTAATATTTCAGTCCATTTAAAATATCTGGATTTTGAAAGGCAAGCTGCCGGAGAATCAGTTCATATAAACTGATCGGAATATATTTTTCTTCCTCTGGATCTTTAAAAGTTCTGTTTTGGATAATACGCAGAACCGGGCTGTCATCCGGGATTTGCTTTTTACATCGCTGGATCCAGGAAAGAACAGCCAAATCTCTGGCCTGAGTCAGGTTACCGTCCTCATCTTCCAGCCCATACAGGGTGAAAAAGAGATACGCATCCGACTCTGAGAGATAGTATGTCCGGCGCCGCAAAAGGAACAGGGCATATTGTGGCTCCAAACACCAGCGGATAAAATACGCCGCGGCATAACAAAGGATACATATGCCTAAAAAACTGGTTTTTAACTGCGGATAGTAGCGAAAAAATCCATAGTAAGCTATGAAACAGGCGACGATATAGGGGATTGTCAGGTGGAAGCGTTTCATCATACGGTTCGCCCTGGCTGCTGCCCGCAGCTCCTGTTTGTTTTTGGAAAGAACACTGTAAAACACTGGGACATCCGGGAGAGGATGACCGTGATCATTATTTAAAAGCATCATTTATTTCTCCAGAAGTTTGGAAAGCCGGTTCACCAGTGATGAAAGGGAAGGATGGAGCAGATTTTCCGAATCTTCGTATAACGACAGGTAGGAATTGTTATATTTCCAGACCTGGTCATAGTAAGGTAGCGTTACGAGAACAGGAATCTGAAGAAGTTCCTCTATTTCCTGATCCGAGTACATCCGCTGTTCTTTCCTGATCTGATTTGCGATTACATGCATATGATCATAACTGATCTGCTTTTGGGTCAGAAACCGGCGGAAGCGCTGATTGTTTTTAATTGAGCACTCCGTATCATCTGTGATCAGCAGGGCTAGGTCCGACAATTCCATGAGTTTTGCGGGAGTATCCGTGGATGCCATATCGGTATCGATAAGAACCAGGTCAAAATAAGTCTTCAAAGAAGAAATGAGCTGGATGATCCGATTAATGGGCAGAGGATATGTTCTTTTCATCTGTTTGGAGGATAAAAGATGGATATTCCGATCGGGGACAGGCGTAAGGTAGGGGTCCAGGTCCTGCCAGGACAGAGGGGATAGATCTCGTGCATTGTGCTGAAACAGGTCTTCCATTGTTCGTGTTGGAAGTATGCGGAAAAATGTTTCCTGGGCAGGGCAGGAGAGGGCCATATCGACCAGACAGACGGAAACGTTTTTACTAAATGCAATGGCCAACTCTTTGGTTAGTGTGGAGGTCCCAACTCCACCTTTGGCTGAAATAAGTGATACAACGGCATGGCTCATATATTTATCTAAATTCATAAAAATCCCCTTTTGAAATCTTAAGGATATTATATCTCAGGAGACCGGTTCTGTCTAATCCTAAACCCGTTTTGCTTATCATAAGGCAACTTGTGAAAATTTTTCAAAAGCGGTATAATGCTTTCTATATGAAAGTGGCCGGTGCCATTTAGGACAATAAGCGGGAATCCTCGGCAATTCAATTACCGAGATGAAAGCTCAGGAGTGTGCATATCTGCACAAAGTAAATAATATAATAATCCTCATTCTTTGATATTAATGCCGTAACCGGCATACAATAAAAACGAAAATACGTTCGAATAATGCTTGTGTATTACAATTCAATATGCTATACTATATGTATGAAAAAAAATCTTATACATTATAGGACTTGCGTGTGCAATATCAACTACCATATGGTATGGTCGGTGAAATACAGACGGAAGATATTAACCCCAGAAGTTGAGAAATACCTGCAGGAACTCGTGCAGCAGATAGCTGACGATAAAGGCTTTACCGTTCATTTATTTGAATGTGGTGAAGGTGATCATGTTCACTGTTTTGTATCAGCTCCACCAAAACTGTCAATAACAGCCATTATCAAGTATCTGAAGGGGATCACAGGCAGGAAATTATTCGAACGTTTTCCGGAAATAAGAAACCAGTTGTGGAAGGGAGAACTGTGGAACCATTCCTATTATGTGGAAACGATCGGATCTGTATCTGAGGAAAATATCCGCCGTTATATTGAACATCAGAGCAAGTCGTATTAATTCAATGTGAATTGTAAATATTCATATGCATGGCTGTCTGAAGGGGGAAGGGGAATGCTGCTGTCACACAGAACATCGGTCAATATCCGGCCGGAATATTCTAATATTATAGGGCATATGTGTTATGCTGCTTCCAAACTCTGGAATGTCTGCAACTATGAACGCCGTCGATATAAAGAATTGGAGCTGGAGAAGTATCCTGACTGGTATTATCAGAAGAAAGCGCATAAAGGAGATCTGTGGTATAGACAGCTTCCGTCCCAGACAGCGCAGGAGACCTGCAAGCAGCTGGATAAAGCCTGGAAATCATTTTATGTTCTTAAAAAGACCGTTGGGATCAAAGATCCAAATCCGCCGCGATTTAAACAGGACAATATACCGATCACTTACATGCAGATGGGAATCCAGCACGAGAAAGGCTCCGATCAATTGCGGCTGTCTCTGTCAAATGATCTGAAAAGCTATATGGAAGAAGCTTATGGGATTCATGAAAAATTTCTATATCTTGAAAATAAGATTTTCAGGAACATGGATCACATAAAGCAGCTGCGGATCTATCCACCGGAAGATGGAAAATGTGACCTTATCGTTGTCTATGAGGTCAAAGAACCAGAACCGATCTCCCTGAATGGCCATTATTTATCAGTGGATCTTGGAATTCATAATCTGATGACCTGTTATGATTCCGGAAATGGAAGGACTTTTATTCTGGGAAGGAAATATCTTTCACTGGAAAGATACTTTCACAAAGAAATCAGCAGAGTTCAATCAATATGGTATGCACAGCAGTCGGGAAATGGCATAAAATATCCCCGATCATCGAAACATATCAAGAGGATTTACCGAAAAAAGCAGGACGCAGTAAAGGATTACCTTCATAAGGTGACCAGATGGCTTGCAGAATACTGTAGAAAAGAAGGGATAAGCAGTGTAATCATAGGAGATATCCGAAATATCCGTAAAGGAAAAGAGATAGGCCACAAGGCAAACCAGAAGTTTCACGGACTGCCGTATAATAAACTTTATATCATGTTGGAATATAAACTAAAACTGTATGGAATACCATTGATAAAACAGGAAGAAAGCTATACCAGCCAGTGCAGTCCGTTATCACCAGAAGTATCAAAAAGATATGCAGAAGCATCAAACCGAAAAGAGCGGGGCATGTATATAACGGATGGAGTAAGATATAATGCGGATGCAGTAGGAGCATTTAATATCCTGCGAAAATATCTTTCCGTATCCGGAAAACAGAAAGAACTGTCCGTAACCGGACTAAAAAATCCAGAAATAATAAAAGTAGCTGTATAGCCGAAAGGCAAGCAGTAGTGGTGTCATGGACGCACCCTGAAAAAAGGCGGTATCCCGCCAGATTTCAGATGCTCTGGTAACTTAGTTACCGAGTAGTTCACAAGGTGAAATGGAATGAAAATAATATGTAAAAAAGGCTGCAACGTAAAAAGTGCATTGCAGATAGTGTCGGAATATATGGAGAAAAAGAGTCTGGAATATCCGCTCATAGGTGAGGATCTGGAGATAGAAATTTCTTTGAAAAATCAAGATGGGGAAGAATATCCGGACAATGATCAGACGGTATATTTTGATGAAAAGGAATTGGAACTTCTTCAAAGCCATGAGAAAACACCGGATTATTATAACATTGATGCGTTGACGGGCCTGTATAATCGGGGAAAGTATGAACGGGATATCCGTATGTTTCAGGCTACAGGGTATGAACGGCTGACCTGTGTTTACATGGATGTGGTAGGACTTCATGAAGTGAATAACCATCTGGGCCATGAGGCTGGAGATAAGATGTTGTGCATGATTTCGGATGCCATCCGGGAATATTTTCCTAAAAGTCTGGCTTACCGCATTGGCGGCGATGAATTTGTCGTTTTGTGCCCAGACCATGGACAGGAAGAGGTGCTTGAAAAAGTTTCTTCTTTGAGACAGGCAATTCGGCAGCAGGATTACGAAGTATCCATTGGAATAGGGGAGAGCACGGACACAAAGACGTTAAATGAGATCATCAATTATGCGGAAAATGCCATGCGCTATGATAAAGCGGATTTTTACCGCAACAACGGTGGCCTGCGGCAGATGCGCTCTTTAAATTACAAACTGGAGCAGCTTCTGCTGAAAAAACGGGATGCTAATCATTTTCTGGACGTAATTGCTCCACGATATAAGGGTGTTTATATGGTAAACCCGAAGACGGATCAGTGCCGTTATATTTATGTTCCGCCATATTTTCAGGATATGCTGGACCGTAATAAAGGATCGTTTATCCCTTCTATGAGAGAATACTACCATGCGCTCGTCCGTCCGGAATACTATGACCGGTTTGAAACAATCCTGGATTATCATTATATACAAGAGAAGTTAGCATCTGAAGGCATGGTGACGATGACTTATGAAAAACTGGATGACAGCTGGGTTGAACTTAAGATCACAGCATATGATCAGAGCACTGCAGATACACAGGAATTATTATGGATTTTTATAGATGAAAAATATGGATTACCAACCACCTGATGAAAAAAGATGAGTAGCAGACGGGAAAACCACCTGCTACTCATTTTTTTAATCCATTTTGAGATAGGGCCTTAGTTTCTTAACCAGTACATGGACCATGGTTCCGGGAGCAGAGTCGGAAGGCAGCTTCCCGGCATTGATCTTTTCCAACTTTTCTGCATTTACAATAGCGGTATCCAGGTATGGTGCCAGGATTTTGAACATGTCGGTGCGGTTTTTCTCATAGGAACCAAACCCCTGAAAAGATAAAAGTTCCGTCAGTTTCGGCCAGTAGGAACTTTGGTGCAGATCGGACTGCAAGAAACTGAAATGGAGAAGGAACCATAATTCAATGCACTGGTTTGACCATATGGCATGATAGGTGGTTTCCTCCGTAGATTCCTGTATACAAAGTTCGGCCGTTTTGTTGATGTGATCAGCCGGGAAGTCATCGGTATCATAAATGACCCAAACGTGTTTATACCCATTGGCAGAGGTGCTGGCAAGCTGCCGGGCCTTTTGAAACAGGTTTAAGGTATTATCACCGGCTCCGTGGATACTGAGCTGGATGCGATCAGGATAGGCACTGTTGATGATATCCTTCATGGCACCGAAATAGGCCGGCTCCGTATCGGTTCCTTCCGTAACGATCAGATGATATTCCGGCTGAATTTTTTTCGGCTTATCGCGGCGGGCCTTCATCCAACCTTTGTCAAGATCGCTTTTCTTTGGAGGTTTTAAGCTCATGCAAAATCACCTCCGAGCATGTTGGAAAGGTATGGATCAGCTCCATAGCGTCCCTCCAGATACTGCTTATCATAGGCCGCAGTATTTTTGATTCGGTCGTTATCTTCCCCGCGGATTTCATGCAACGAGTAGATCTCGCTTTCATGGGAAGCATTCTCCGCGGCAAACCAGATCTCATCACGGCGGAATATGGTATTTTTTAAGGTATACATGTCATGGGATGTGAATAAAAGCTGGGCCCCGTATTTGTTGATTTCTTTATTTTTGAACAGGAAAATGACATAGCGCAAAAGCTTCGGATGAAGCTTTGCATCCAGTTCATCAATGATCACCATGCGTCCTTCTCTCAGGGCAAGCAAGATCACCGGAAGGGCAGCAATAAGCTTTTTGGTTCCATCGGACTCCTGGGAGAACGGCAATTCATATTCATGGGAAGATAACGTGCGCTGCATAAAGAGCTGTTTTGTATCTTCATCATAGCGGTACCCGGTGATATCAATATCCATATCATTTAAAGCGCGGATGAACTGCTCCTTATATGGCGCATCTTTGGCCAGCAGGATCTGATGCTCCACTACGGGATTTGCATAGCTGCGGATAATGCAGCTTTCAAACCAGGTTATAACCTCGCTGATGACCGGAATGTCATAGTTAATGGCCAGGAAGGACAGATACGGCATTTTGGGGTTGATGCTGGTGTTCAGGCTTTTTTTATTGATTGTATAGCCAAGGGAAATGCTGTCAGCCTCACGTTCAAAAATCATGGCAGTTTTTTTTCCGGTGACTGCTTTTCTGTAAAGGGATTCCGATATAACCTCATCATTTTTTAAAGCGAGGTAGTAGCAGTATTCATTTTTTCCGATCCGGAAAAACATCCGGAACTCGGTCGGTTCATTTTTGGAGGTTTCATCGAACAGAAAGGGAACTGCATCAATTTTCTGCTGAAGAATGAAGCCCTGTCTGTTTTTTCCTAATTCATTCACCGGTTTTACCACCGTAGAGATGACGCAGGCAAGGGCCTGCAGCAGGTTTGACTTTCCGCCGCCATTTGGACCGTAGACGACATTAACCGGCAGAAGATCAGAAGCAGAAGCCTCAGTGATCAGTGTATCTTTGAATTCAGGCAGTACGGCAGCCTGGTAATCTAACGTAGTTTCATTTTTATAGGACTTAAAATTTTGAAAAGTAAACTGGCATAACATGATTAGAAGCCTCCTTTCCCTTATAGTATAATCACAAAAAATCAAAATATCAAGCCATATATTCGATATAAGAAAATAAATTTACGAAAACAGAATATAAAACGGTATTTTGTGAATTATTTCTTTTTTATAAGTGTTTCCTTCCATTTTTCAGGTCCTATACCGATTTGTTTTACAAAACATTTTGTAAAATAACTAGCATCTCCAAAACCGCATTGATCTGCTATTTCGCAAATCGGAAGAGAACTGTACTGAAGAAGTTTTTTTGCATGTTCCATGCGGCAGGACAGAATATAATCGGAGGTAGTCTGATCGCATTCTTTATGGAAACGGGAGCAAAGATAAGTTCTGGATAAATGACATGCGGCGGCAATATCACTTAGACGGAGACTGGAAGTAAAATTTAGACGGATGTAACGGCGTGCGGTGGCGATTCCTTCAGAAAATCCGGTTTCTGTCTGCAAATGTATCTTGTTAAAAAAGGACGAGATTAAAGCGCGGTGGAATTCTGCCAATTCTTTTGATGTTCGGCATCGTTCCCATTGTTGGCGTTGATAGAGGATGGAAGGTATGGAATGCTCTTTCAGGTGTTCGTGAAGAACGGAGGAAAGCAGCAGAAATTCTGTAAATACCAGTTCCCTCATATAGGAAAACAATGGAGAAGAAGTCAAAAGAAGTGTCTGTTCCCATGTTTTGGAAGAGAGAGTCAGAGCCTTTGGATCCTGAAGAGAAAAATCCCGGACACAGTCCATGTACTGGCACGCATAGTTATGGGCGGTCTGGTCAGCTTCATGAATCAGGAAAAAGGATTCCGAACTGGTCAGTGACTTCTTTATACGGGCAGGTGTGATTGGTGTGAATGGTTTTCCAAGTTCCTCTGAAAGATAGTTGAGCAGTTTATTAAATGTTTCCTCATCAATATGGGTGAGAGAATGGAAATAAATCAGGAGCTCCTTTGTGGGCTTTATACCATATTCGGCCAGAAGAAGGCGAAAATCTGTTTCTGATAATGTTTCTGTAAAGATAGGGCCGATTAGCAGATAATCTTCTTTACGTGGAAGTAATAAATTATGAATCTTAAATGGAAAGCAGATATGGCAGGGAGTCTGGGAGGCATGGAGGGCAGAAATATCCATGGTCTGGTAGAACTGGTTAAGGAGGCTTACCAGTTCTAATGGACAGTCTGTATTTACCTGTTTTGGATCATCCAGAGGTAATTTCAGGATATAGGCAGGAAGTTTTAACAGTTGAATGAATTCTTCCAGGTGTGTTTCATTATACATAAAGATCATCATTCCTTTTTTAATTATAGAAATATATTACTATAAAACGAAATATATTTCTATAGTAAACATGGAGAATGTGTTATGATTTTAACAAAAAGAAAGGCGGTAATCTGGAATGAAAAATTATATGGATCTGACTGGGCGGGTGGCAATAGTAACAGGTGCTTCTTCCGGCTTAGGATATGAATATTGCAAAGCATTGGCAGAGAATGGTGCAAAAGTGGCTGCCTTTGCCAGAAGAAAGGAAAAGCTGGAAAAGCTGGCAGCAGAGATTAAAGAAGCCGGCGGCGAATGTCTTCCAGTTCCCTGTGATGTAATGGAGGAAGATCAGATTATTGCAGGAGTTCAGAAAGTCATTGATACATATGGAAAAGTGGATATTCTTGTAAATAATGCAGGTTCTATGGCGTATTGTCCGACTACTGAACTGACCTTAGAAGCCTGGGATAAGGTGGTGCGCTTATCCATTACGGGATATTTTTTAATGGCAAGAGAATGTGCAAAGAGCATGATCAAAAATCACTACGGACGTATTATCAACATTGCCAGTATGTATGGACGGATTGCATCTTTCCATCATCCAATTTTGGCTTATAATACTACCAAGGGTGCTGTGCCAAACTTTACGAGAGGGTTAGCGCAGGAATGGGCTCAGTACGGTATTACTGTGAATGCCATTGGCCCAGGAGAGTTTCCATCTGAAATGATGGTATTTGATGATGCAGCTCTGGAAGAATTAAAAAAGAGGTGTCCGATTGCCAGACCAGGTAAAATAGAAGAATTGTGTGGTCAGCTGCTGTTATTTGCATCTGAAAATTCTGCTTATACTACAGGTCAGACAATCTATATTGACGGTGGTTGGACATCTGTATAGTATCCCTGATTTAGTTGTATGGTTATGAAAATGAAAAGATCTGGATCCCAGACAATCTGGGATTTCCAGATCTTTTTGCACCCTGAAAAGGGCAGTTCGTATACTGATGCGTGACGTTACGCATTGGTTTCATATCTATATGAAAAAATAATAAAAATTTTGAATCCTGTGAAACTTTTTCGGGTGCTAACACGTCTAATTAGTGTAATAAAAATAGAATAAGATCTATAGTTTGGAGGCTTAATTATGATGAAAAGAAATCTTATTGCAATTTTAATGATGACCGCTGCTTTGGCGTCCGGATGCGGGGCTAAGGCATCTGATACAACCACAACTGCGGCAACTCAGGCAGAAACGACCCAGGCAGCAACAACTCAGGCGGGAGCAAGCCAGACAGAGACAACACAGGCTGCATCTCAGGAAGCAGAAGCAAAAACGGAAGTGATTACAGGAAAGATTGAAGAAATCAAGGACTTTATGTTTACAATCGAGAATGATCAGGGCACATATGCCATGACATTTGATACTGCACCGGAAGGTCTGGCAGATGTAAAGGAAGGGGATCAGGTAACGGTAACCTATACAGGAGAACTCAGTGAGGTAGATGCTTTTACCGGAACCATTATTTCAGTAGAAAAGGCAGATTAATAGGAATACTAGCCCAAGAAGATCCAGCATAGTACGGGCTGCCGGAGCTCCTCATAAGGCCTGGCAGGTCGGCTTATGGTGAAAAGGCACAGACAGATGATTACAGCATGAACCGCTGCTGCGTGGAAGTCAAAACCATGTAGCAGCGGTTTTTCTTTATTTTAATCTGGCTGACAGGTGTTTCTATGATTACATCATAACCGCAGCATTCGGTATCCAACTCCGATGTGGGTTTGAATCTGCGGGGGAGAGTCTGGCGCTGATTCCAGTTTTTCCGGCCTGGATCTGGCCTCTGCTGTTCCATGCGCAGATGATTTTTACGCAGCAGGGCCAGAACCGATTGATCCACCGTCTGCCCGAAGAAGGACCAGTAGGTTCCGGTATCCACAACGACTAGGCTGGTAACGCAGACAGAGGTAGTGGAGGTAAAAAGGGCATCCAAGAACGGGGTGACGTGGTGACCGCTCGAAGATATAGGAAGCATCAGGAGCAGGGCACCGGCCAGGATCACTCCGGCGAAGCCTAGAACAATAATCTGAAATGAGTTTAATGGTTTTTTTACAGGAGATTTCATGGATAAACTCCCATTCTTTGCAAGCTGCCTTGCTGCGGTTTTCTTACTTATCATTATAGAAAAGTTGAATTTAAGAAGGTACAAAAGTATTCTGCCCGGTGTTAAGACGGTATAAAGATATAAATTTTCTGGTGCAAATCCTATATATGGAAGAGCAATTTTTCGTAATGCGTCGTAATTTTCGCCATATGCAATCGGATATCCTCAAATTTTCTTTGCTCCCTCGACTTTTTTCTCCTCCCGATAGGGTGTCTCTTGCTTCTTTTTCTTGTTTGCCGGCGCATCAGCGCCGTTTTCACTTACCTTTCCATTTTCCTTTCTTTTTATCCATTGAGTGCGCCGCCTGATGGCGGCAAACGCCTGAGGGCGTGCGAACAAGGTAGCTGGAACGTAGCGAAGCCAATTTTCTTTCGGGAGGTCAAAAAAGTAGTGGGAGAGAGGGAAAAAAGGGAGGTTATCCAATTGCATATGGCGAAAATTATGACGTATTATGTGTTACTGCTGCTCTTTTAGATAAATCGGTATTATTTTAAGATAAAAACTTTCTCAAACTACTCCTTATACGCTTCTTTTCCTTGCTTTCCAGGCTCAATTGTTGTAGAATGAATGCGACACACAAATTTTCATACTATTTCAAAATTGATCGTTCTCTTTACCGGGGACGATCAATTTTTTTGTCTGATTTCCATATCCTATGACTTCTCTACGTATCTGAAATTTCTGAGCTCTGCATTCCCATATATTTCAAGGGCCGCTTAAAAAGATAAATTTCTATTATTGCAACATCGAAAATAATTCTCTTGTATCATGAAGCATTCTGTGTTACGTTGTAGATAATCCATACATAAGAGAAAAGGAGAAGCGCGCATGTCCCAGGAATACATTACCTTTACAATCGGGCAAAAAAAGAATATTGCCCTGATCGCTCATGACAACGAAAAACCGAAACTGATTGCATGGTGCAAAGAGCATAAAGCAGAGCTGGAGAAACATAATCTTTACGGAACAGGCACAACGGCCCGCATGATCACAGATCAGACCGGCCTTACTGTAAAAGGTTATAACAGCGGCCCATTAGGTGGAGACCAGCAGATTGGCGCCAAGATTGTGGAGGGTGTCATTGACTTCGTGATCTTCTTTTCGGATCCACTGACAGCGCAGCCTCATGATCCGGATGTAAAGGCTCTGATGAGAATTTCCCAAGTCTACGATATTCCAATGGCCGTCAATAAATCTACTGCGGATTTTATGATCACATCCTGTTATATGAACCGCGATTACCAGCATGAGGTAATCAATTTCAAACAGCATATTGCAGATCGGGCAGAAACGCTGTAGGTGTCTGCCTGAAGCACGAAATAAGACCGGTCCGTCACGCCGGTCTTATATTTTTCTGCTCATTCAAACTTGAATGTTTTTCTTTGTTTGGAATATGCTGCAGCCTGGCCATACATTTACATTTAACTGCTGCGACCGTTTCTTAAGAGCTCCTGCAGGATCCCATTCCAACACCTTTTTGCTTTCCGAATGCCCGTATATGAAAAATTTAAATATTCCGTCCAATCAATAGAAATATGTAAGAAATTGTTAATCCCCTCTTTTTCTTCCTCAGAAAGAGTCGTATCCGTACAAATAAAAGCAAGCCAGTCCTTGTGGTTCGATTTGTTCCTTAAGCATATGATTTTCACCGGAATTGGAGTTTCTTTTCCTACCATAACATTAACAGACAGCAGATATTTTGATCTGCCACGGCGCTTTTTGTTCTTGGAATAGATTTCTTTGATACTCAGCTGTTTACCGCCGTATGAGTATTTAATCCGGCTGCTCTTTTTGATCATGGCAATCACATCCATGCCTTTTGAATGGATGGTCGTGATCTGTGCCGGGTTTGAAAACCAGGAATCAAACGGAACATAGTCAGCATTCAGTCCCACGCTGAGGGCAGTGTCCAGCAAGTCCATCATTGCTTCTGGAGCTTTTGTCTGAGCAAGCCTGCATCTTTTGCCAGCAATGGTTCTGTTATCAAAGTCCTTTACCGGACCGATGATATTTGTAGCTTTTGCAGATGCCAGCAGACAGCTGTTTACAGGGATCAATGTATTTCCATCACTCCAGCTTAAAGTAAGCATTCGGAATCCTTTTTGGAAACGCATATCCGTGTGGTCAAAAACTTTTGATCCCAGTCTGTTTTCTTGCAGCTAGTACGGTTAAAAAGACTGTCATCAATGATGAAGACATTTTTTCTGCTGTCATTCGTCAGACCTTTGATGTCGCGATTTACGATATCTGCAGCAAGAAGAGAAGTGAAACGAAGCCAGTTTGTTTTTGCGGAATTAAGGAAACGATAGAACGTGTTCTTGGAAAACGCTTCCTTAAAGGAACCGGTCTGTTGCTGCATATACATACTTCTTCCGACAAAAATGTTACTGAGTTTGTAACGAAGCAGAGAAATCGGAGAAACGCCTTTTTCTTTCATGCCATTACATCTGGCAAGAAGCTTGCCGACATGGTGTTTAGAAAAAAATCTCTGAACGCAGTCAATTAGGGCTTTTTCATCAGAATGGTTTTGTGGTATACTGGACATGGCATAAATCTCCTTTGTAAAGATGGTTTCTAGTCAATTCCATTATACCAAACGGAACAGATTTATGCCTTTTTTATTGGCTGAAATATTGAATTTTCAAGGTTCAACACACCATATCGGTGTGGGAAGTTTTAGTAACTAATTCCAAATGAACAAACTGTATAGTCAACTGAATTGATAACATTGCAGCGAAGGGAACTGTATTGCGCAGTTCTCTTTTTTTCTTTCCTTTCTTTCCTTTTTGTGATATATTTGCACAAAAAGGAGGGGAATAAAACGTGAAAAAACATTATATTGCAGGAATCAGCCTGTTCCTGTGCTTTCTCGCCGGTTTCTTTTATTTTTGCTGGATCAGACGTTATCCCATACTGGAGATGCCAGATGCAGCAGACCAGAAGGATTCCCTGATCATTTATTCCTGTGAGAGAGAATCACTGCTGGATGCGGCCATCCCGCTTTTCGAAGAAAAATATGGAATTTCCGTTTATACGGTTACTGCGGAAAGCAAAGAGCTGTTGAAGATGATAAGCCAAGAAAGCAATGGAGTGCCACAGGCAGATCTTCTTCTTGGTGGATCTCTGACAGATCTCAATGAACAGAAATCTCTTTTTTTACCCTATGTTTCCTTCAATGATAAATATCTTCTTGCTCCTTACCGGAATACCTGTGGCTTTGCTACGAATTATGTGCTGCATGGCAACTGTCTTGCAGTGAATCAGACGCTGGCTGGCCGGTACGGAGAGATAAAAAGCTATTCGGATCTGCTGCGCCCGGAGTTTTACGGGGAAATTGCGCTGGCAGATCCTGCAGTGTCTTCCTCTGGATTTGAGCAGCTGGTCAACATTCTGGACACCCACGGAGGTTACCAGTCTGATGAGGCCTGGGAACTTGTAAAGGAGCTGCTTTATCAGGCTCCCCGTGGAATTTATGAAAACACTGCGGATGTCTATCAGCGGATTGCTTCCGGGCGTAGCATGATTGGGCTGTCCCGGGAGGATTCCTGTGCCCAGCTGATTCAGGAAGGCGCGGATCTGAAACTGATCTATCCGGAAGAGGGGACGCTGTTTACGCCGCGCACAGTAGCTATTTTAAGAAACTGCTCCCATGCAGAATATGCAAAGCATTTTGTGGATTTTCTGACGGGAAAAGATATGCAGGATATTCTGGGAACTCTATTGACCAGCCGTCCGGTGCGGCGTGATGCCCAGACCAGTCTGTTTTTGCCGGATATCGATTCTATTCCTGTCATTCAGGCAGATCCAGATGATTTTGATGCGCACCGGGAGGAAATTCTGATGCATTATGAACGTATTCGAAGAGAGGCGGAAAACTATGAACCAGGAAATTAAGTCATCCTCCAGTATGAGCCTGAAGGAACGCCTGCAGCGCATGGTCTGGTACCGCCTTTTGTTTCTGGTTGGAACCGGTATCCTTTTGTTTGCCACAGGGATGTATCTGACAATCGAAGTGTCGAACCGGAAGAATCTGGAGGAAAACCGAAAACTTTTTGAGTCCGCGTTTCTTCAGGTTTATGATTCTTCCAAAAGCTTTCTGACAGGAAATGAACTCATGGAAACCTGCCGCCGCTGCCTGTTGTACGATGCGGCACCGTTAAATCTGCGCTATCTGCTGTATAACCAGAATGCGTCTTCCCCGGTGAACGCAGATCTGATTTTAACGGACAAAGGACGCAATGTGATTTACAACAGTTTCCAGAATGGGGAATGGAACCAGTACCGCAAGAGTTTTAACCGGGCAGTCTGCGATAATACATTTGCCCATGCGGAAAAAGATGTTTATTTAAGTGTTTATTATCTATCTGGAATGTCATCAGAACTTGTTCTAGCCACGCCGGTTATGATTGATGGGACACCTCAGGGTTATGTATCCCTGTATCTGCATGGGGCTGACTGGGGGACATTGTTGTCTGTATCAAATTTCGAGGGTGTAATCACCGATTACGCAGGAAGAGTCATTTACAGCAGCAGGCACAGTTTTATTCAGGATATCAACCGTTTTGTCTTAAACGGGCACTGGACTGTGATGCTGGATGAAAACCGTTATGAAGTATCGGCCCGCAGTCTGCTGGACGGGCAGGTAGTCGTGTACTCTCTGGTATATGATCCGCCAAACCGGAGCCTGTTTCTGATCGGAACGCTGCTGATTCTGCTTTCCGGCGCATTCTGGTTTTTGATTGCCCGCAGTATGACGGCGGTTATGGCCGCAGAAAATGCGGCATCGGTAAAAACGCTGATTTCTGAGATGGATATCATCGAAAACCAGGATCCGCTTTACCGGGTCAGTCTGGATACCGACGAGGAATTTGCCCGGGTAGGAAGCAAGATCAATCATATGTTAGACAGTATCCAGGAACTGCACCGGCAGAACACAGAACTGATTCAGTTAAAACAGGCGGCGGAGATCAACCAGCTTACGGCTCAGTTCAATCCGCACTTCCTGTACAATACGTTGGAAAGTCTCAGGAGCGGCATGCTGCTGGAACCGCAGAAAGCAGACCGGCTGATCCTCAGTCTAACCAGGATTTTGCGCTACAGCATTGATGACCATAAAGAGGAAGTGCTGCTTTCGGAAGATCTGACTTATCTGAATGGATATCTGGAAATTCTAAAATATCGTTTCGGAGAGCGCTTTCAGTATGAGCTGTTTCTGGAGGATGAGTGTTTGAACTGCCTGGTACCGAAGCTGCTTTTACAGCCTATCATAGAAAATTCCATCAAATATGGGTTTCAGAATCAAATGGAACTGCATGTCTGGGTAGATGGTTATGTTCAGGATCAGGTGCTGAATTTGTCTGTGACGGATGATGGAGCTGGTATGGCGGAGCAGGATCTGGAACAGCTGAATGCAACAATCCTGCAGTCGGATAGTGCGCATAAGGGGCTGCGCAGCATCGCGCGCCGGCTGTTTTTGCAGTATGGAGAGGGAAGTGGCATTGCTCTGCGCAATATAAAAACGGACGGGCTTCAGGTGATGGTCCGCATTGTCTGTCCCAAAGAGGACGAAGACGGATGGAAGCAGATGAAGTGAAGTATGACAGAAGGAGATGGACATCATGTATAAACTGATGATTGCGGAGGATGAAGAACCAATCCGCCGGGGACTGGTTTACACGATTCCCTGGAAAAAAATGGATTGCTGTGTGGTTGGAGAAGCACGCAATGGAATGGAAGGCGCACAGCTGATCCGGGAAAAGCATCCGGATATCGTGCTGGTCGATATCAATATGCCGGTTATGGATGGACTGACGATGCTGCGGGAAACCAGAGACTGCTCTTATTCGGCCATTATCCTGACCGGATATTCCGATTTTGAGTACGCGCGCCAGGCCATAGAGTGCAGGGTAACGGCGTATTTGCTGAAGCCGCTCTGCCTGGAAGAGATTGAGGATGCGGTAAAGCGGGCAAAGGAAGCCAGAAAGATTGCAGAGGTTTATACTTCTACTCTGGAGAACAGGGAGCGCCTCAAGGAGGCATCGCCCATTCGTTCCTATGGAAAAAATGGGATGGAGACTGCAGTGGCAGCAGAAATGCTGGCCTATATTGAGCAAAACTACAGCCGGAAAATCTTGATGCAGGACCTGGTTTCAGAACTTCATTACAGTGAGACATTTTTAAACAAGCGGTTTAAGGAGTCTACCGGCATTACCTTCAATGAATATTTAAACCGATACCGCATTCAGCGGTCGCTGGATCTGATCGCAGGCGGAGAAACCAATCCTTCTGTCCTGGCAGAGTGCTGTGGTTTTGGGGATTACAAGTATTTTAACCAGGTATTCCGAAAATATATGGGCTGCTCGCCCCGTGAATATGCCAAGGCAATTCAGTGAAATAGAAAAACTGTTTGGGATTTTATCCAAATGAAATGGATTTTTGGTTTTTCTTTTATACATATTTGCTATAATTTGATTATAAGAAAGCTCGTGATAAAAAAACTGAAAAAGGAGGACGTATCTATGAAAAAACTACTCACTTCACTTCTCTGTGCATCCATGGCAGTTGGACTGAGTGCCTGCGGCGGAGGAAATTCTGTTCCGGCAACTACCGCAGCACCTGCATCCCAGGCAGAAAGCGCAGGAGAAACTTCTTCTGAGGCTGCAGAGGCCGCTGAAGCGCCGGCATCTTATGAGGATGTAACCGGAAAGGTTGTAATTTACACATCCATGTATGAAGACATCATTGATGCCATGAACGAAAAGATGGAAGAAGTATTCCCGAATGCGGACATTGAATTTTTCCAGGGAGGAACCGGAACCCTGCAGTCAAAGGTAGCAGCAGAGATGGATTCCGGAAAGTTAGGATGCGATATCCTGATGGTTGCAGAACCGTCTTATGCACTAGAATTAAAGGAAAAGGATTACCTGCATCCACATAAGATTCCGGACGCAGACAAGCTGCTGTTTGACTACGATCCGGACGGTTACTGGTATCCAGTGCGGAACTTAAATATGATCCTGGCATATAACCCGGAGAAAAACAGCAAGGACAGTCTCCCGACTTCCTTTGAAGATTTTGCAAAAGACAGTGATTTAAAGGGTGCTATTTCCATGGGCAACCCGTTAACATCTGGAAGCTCCTACGCAGCAGTGGTTGCGCTCCTGGACAAATATGGTGAAGATTACTACAAACAGCTGGCTGCACAGGAAGTAACCGTAGAGTCTGGTTCTGTTGCACTGACCAAGCTGGAAACCGGTGAGTGTAAAGAAATCATGATTCTGGAAGAATCCGTTTTAAAGAAACGAGAAGAAGAGGGTTCTCAGCTTGAAGTCATCTACCCGACCGATGGCGTAATCTGCATCCCGTCTCCGATCATGATCATCAAAGATGAGCACAGTGCCAACAACAATATTGAAGCATGTGAGGCAGTGGAAGACTGGTTCATGTCCCTGGAAGGACAGAAATATATTGTAGCAGGCTGGATGCATTCCGTTCGCAGCGATTATCCGAACGCACCATATGATGCAATTCCGACAAGCGAGATCGTTTCCAATTCCATGCCGATTGACTGGGAACGCTGCTACAAAGACCGCGAAGAAATCCGTACATTATTCCAGGAAAATGTAACGGTTCCACAGTAACAACACGAATGGATATCTGGTATGGGAGGGGCTGAATCAGCCCTTTCTGTCATACCTGGAGGGAAAGAAGGTGTGACACTTGAAAAAAGAGAGATATTTTGATATCAAGTGGGTGATCATTCTGGCCATTGTTGCATTTCTGGTCGTATTTCAGGTCTTCCCGCTGCTGTATCTGATTTACCGTTCCTTTTTTACGGACGGACATTTTTCCCTGGAAGGCTTTAAGCGGATCTATTCCTATTCCTTAAACTGGACCTGCCTGAAAAATACACTGATTACGGCCGGTCTGTCCATGGTGTTTGGTGTGCTTCTGGCATTCCCGTTGGCCTGGCTGGTGGGCCGCACGAATCTTTACGGAAAAAAAATTTTCCGAACCCTGTTCGTAACCACGTATATGGTTCCGCCTTATGTGGGAGCCATGGCCTGGCTGCGTCTGTTAAACCCCAGCGTTGGAACCCTGAATGTACTGATCCAGAATCTTCTGGGTCTGGAAAAAGCCCCCTTTAATATTTATTCCATCGGAGGCCTTGTCTGGGTACTGACAACATTCTATTATCCGTACGCGTTTATCACAATCTCCCGGGCAATGGAGAAGATGGATCCGTCTCTGGAAGAGGCATCCCGCATTTCCGGCGCATCACCGCTGAAGACTGTTTTCACGGTAACATTGCCGCTGATGTTTCCAAGTATCGTAGCTGCAGCACTTCTGGTTTTTGTATCAGCAGCGTCCTGCTATGGAATCCCGTCCATCATTGGAGCACCGGGACAGATTTACACCGTTACGACTCGAATCGTGGATTACGTGTACATCGGATCCCAGGAAGGCCTGACGGATGCGACGAACCTGGCGGTATTTCTGATGGCTATTGCGCTGATCATCCTGTACATATCCAATTTCGTGATTGGGAAACGTGAGTACATTACCGTATCTGGAAAATCCACCCGTCCGAACATTGTGGATCTGGGCCGCTGGCGGATTCCGGTTACAATCCTGGTAAGCTGTTTTGCAATGATCGTGGTCGTGATCCCGTTTGCATCGGTGGTTGCAACTTCCTTTACGGTAAATATGGGCAAGTCCCTGTTTGAGCCGGGCAATCTGACCTTAAAATACTGGCATGTTATCACATCACGAAAGTCAATCTTAAGCTCCGGACGGAATAGTATTATTGCTGCAGTCTGGGCAGCATCCCTTGGAATGATTGTCTGTCTGATCATGGCATATCTGCTGAAGCGGACCAACGCCAAAGGCAGAAAGATTCCGGATTTCCTGATCACCGTAGGTTCCGGAACACCCAGCGTTGTAATCGCGCTGGCGCTGATCATGACCATGTCCGGAAAATTCGGCATCAATATTTACAATACTATGCTGATCATGGTAATTGCCTACATGATCAAATACATGCTGATGGGCATGCGCACAGTGGTTTCGGCATTCTCACAGGTCAGCCCGTCGCTGGAGGAAGCGGCTCAGATCTCAGGCGCAAAGTGGCTGCGCCGGTTAAAGGATGTCGTGTTCCCGCTGATTGTTCCGTCTATTGTTGCCGGCTGGTTTCTGATCTTCATGCCATGCTTCTATGAGCTGACGATGTCAAACCTGCTGTATTCCAATAATACCAAGACGCTTGGCGTAGAACTGTTTCTTTATCAGACTTATCACAGCCAGCAGACTGCATCAGCGCTGGCATCAGGAATCCTTCTGGCTGTCATTGTCCTGAATATCCTGTTGGGCAAACTGACAAAGGGCAAGTTCTCTATTTAAGGAGGTTCTCATATGGCTGAAATTAAGATTGACAAGGTATCCAAATCCTTTGGAAAAGTAACGGTATTAAAAGAATTTGATTCCGTTTTTCGGGATGGAGAATTTATTACATTCCTTGGCCCGTCCGGCTGTGGAAAAACGACGATGCTGCGCATTATTGCAGGATTTGAAAAACCGACCACCGGATCTGTCAGCATTGATGGAAAGGTAGTCAGTTCCAAAGATGTATTCGTTCCACCGGAAAAACGCGGAATCGGCATGGTATTCCAGTCCTATGCAGTATGGCCCCATATGAATGTGTTTGATAATGTGGCTTATCCGTTAAAGATCCAGAAGGTTCCCAAGGATGAAATAAAAACCAGAGTGGAGAAAGTCCTTGAAACCGTGCATCTGAAACAGTATGCAGACCGGATGCCGGCACAGCTTTCCGGCGGCCAGCAGCAGCGCGTGGCCCTGGGTCGTGCCCTGGTTGCAGAGCCGAAGCTGCTTCTACTGGATGAGCCGCTTTCCAACCTGGATGCAAAGCTGCGTGAAAGCATGCGTTATGAGATTAAGGAAATCCAGAAAAAACTGCATATTACGGTAGTCTATGTAACACATGACCAGATCGAGGCCATGACAATGTCAGACCGGGTATTTATCATTAACCGGGGAATTGTTCAGCAGGTTGGCACTCCGCTGGAGATTTACCGTCATCCGGCGAACCAGTTTGTGGCAGACTTTGTAGGCAAGGTAAATTTTGTAAAAGGAACAGCAGAGCGCGGCATAGTGCGTTTAAAAGGAATCGACCAGTCCTTAAGTTACAACGGTCCGCTGACCGGGGATGTGATCGTGGCAATCCGGCCGGAAAATATCCAGCTGACAGAGGCAGAAGGACACCTGAGAGGAAAGCTTGCGTCCATGTTCTATCTGGGTGATGTGAATGACTGCCGTGTGGATATTGGCAATACGGAGCTGCGCGTGACTGCGGATTCCATGACCTACGACACGCTGCAGGCGGGAGCAGATGTGGGCCTGGTTCTTCAGGATTTCCTGGTTTATCCGGATGATGGAGATGAGGATTTTAACAAGATCTTGACCTAAGGAGGCGCCTATGGGATTTTTGACATTTGGCTCTCTGGGAACTATTTCCGGCCCGACGATGGTGCTGAGACTTTTTCTGGCGGGTTTTTGCGGTGGTGTGATTGGATATGAACGTGAAAACCGGCAGAAACCGGCAGGACTCCGTACCCATGTGATCATTGGCGTAGCATCTTCCCTGATGATCATCATTTCAAAATATGGATTTTATGATGTTCTGGCGAATCATATCAACGTGGATCCGTCCCGTGTAGCGGCCAGCGTGGTCACCGCGGTAGGATTTCTCGGATCCGGCGTGATTCTTACCAGGAATAAGACCGTCAGCGGTATCACGACATCGGCCGGAATCTGGGCCACCGTAGGGGTTGGTCTGGCCATTGGTTCCGGACAGCTTTTTCTGGGAGTCGTTGCGACGGGAATGATCCTACTCGTAGAACTATTTCTGGGGCGGAGTATCCGTTTCTCTCCATCAGGACCGAATGTGACCCGCATTACCGCGGAAATTTCCGGAGATCAGGCAGAACTGTCTGCCCTGAAAGAAAAAATTGAAGCCCAGAATTTTAAGGTTCGGCGTTTTGAATTTACACAAAAAGAGGGAGAACCCATTAAGGCTTCCCTTCTGGTTACTCCGCTGAAGGGCAGGAATGTGATTGATATTCCGGCACTTAAGGAAAGCTGGATTCTGTCACTGGAGGTGAAAGGCCGGCTGGTGTGACCTGTACCAATAAAAAGACATTGCACTGGCGGTATTTTCTACAGTGCGGTGGCTTTTTTGTGTTCGTTGACAAAATGGTTGTCAGTATTATCGTGAAAGAATGGAGACAGATTAGAAAGTGTGCTATACTAGGTTTCATAAAATATAGCTGAGTGAGAAAATGAAAAAATAGACAAATCCAAGCTGTGAAATAGGAGAGAAAGAACATGGCAGGCAGTCATACGCTGGAACAGGCGGTCCACCAAAATGCAGAGAACAGAATGGATCCCAATTTTAAAAGCACTGGGCAGAATCAGTGCGGACACGATCGCTGCGCCGATGAACCAGCCGCCATTTTCCCGCTCTCCGCTGGATGGCTACGCGGTACGGCATCAGGATCTGGAACTGGCGGGGAAAGACAATCCGGCGGTGTTGCAGGTAATTGGCTGCGTATGTGCCGGTGACCCACCGCAATATACAGTAGCGCCCGGACAGGCGGTGCGGATCATGACTGGAGCGCCGATCCCGGAAGGTGCCGACTGTGTAGTGCGCCAGGAAGATACTTCGGTAACCGGAGTACATACCGTTGCTGTGTTTCAATAATTGAAAGAATACCAGAATTACTGTTTTGCAGGGGAAGACATTGCCAAAGGACAGATTGTGCTGCAAAAGGGTGAAAATAATCACAGCAGGCATGATTGGGCTTCTGGCGAGTTAGGGAATCACGCAGATAAAGGTGCTGGAAAAAATCCCTTAATTTCCAGCCTGAAATAGCCCTAAATGCATCTCAGGCTGGAAATTTACATGTTATTGGCACCTTGAATCTGTGCTTCAGTCATACACATATCATGTTCTTTCGCAAATTTAAGAGCTCCCTTTAACCCTTTGGTTTTTTCTCCTTTCAAACCTTCGAATGCTACTTTTACATCTATCATATAGCAGTATTCTAAAAATCTTTTCATTGTCTTTTCCTTATGGCTGTTCTTAAATAATAATTCCCGTACAGACATCATATCTTCATGATAGAGAAGAATAATGATATCTCCATACCTGACTGCAAAATAGTATTCCGCTAACATTTGATCACTCCTCTTCAGGTTTACTGTGCAGGTATTGCATGATTTCTTCATAGCTCCGTCCGCTCTGTGCTATGGCATCCAATAGCTTTTTCTGACGAAGTGCATCCCGCTTATCTAACAGATCTTTTAATGTTGCTGCCGCAACATCATATCGCTGTTTTGCTTTCACCAGATCCTGCTGTGCTTTTTCAATTTTAGTATCCAGCAGTTCTGCGTTTATTTCACGTGCCATATTTACCGCCTTTCTTTCTGAATGTTTGAATTCTTATGTCGCAGGCAGAAATTCACCTGCCGGGAATATGATTATAATTTCCAAAGTGGTGGAAATCCTAAATTTTAAATGTCAGGAGGAATATTTGATGAACTATATTATTATCGTTGCAGATTGTGACTGCATCGTTTCATTCTATTCATTTTGTGGAACAGAAAAAGATATGCTTAGTGTGCTGAAGAAAAAAGCAGAGGAACGCCGACAGATACTTGCGGAACATGTAACCGGTATTGAATATGATGAATTTACTTCTTCCTGGCACATTAATATTCTTAGTGATAATCTGGAAGTGACAGAAAGTATCGTTGCAAAACCAGTAGACTTAATCGAAAGTCTTAAAGCCAAGTAGAACATGTGATAAAACAAGAGAAGGTGAAAATCCAGATGTCACAGTGATTGCACCACATAGAGAGGTCAGTTTAAATGCGGATAACCCCTCTCTACTTCCAACTATTCGTTAAACCAGTGTTTAGCGAATAGTTATGAACCACTATCCTATCGTGATTTTGGGTATGTCAATGTAGGTAACTTCCTAACACAGCAAAAATCCGTCAAAAAGATTTCCGATCATCCTGATTCATCCAGGCTTCACAGTTATTCACAACTTTTCAGTTTTCTGCAGTTTGCTTTACGCATCCATTTCTTCCTGATCTAAACCTATGTCGATTAACGATACACCTGGGTTTTCCTTTTTCATGCTGTAAAATGTATCCTCACCGATGATTACATGATCCATTAAGCAGATTCCTAATATTTCCCCGTCCCATGCAATCTGGCGTGTTAATGTAAAATCTCCGTCCGACGGTTTTGGTACTCCGCTTGGATGATTATGCGCAACCGCGATGGCCACCGCATTGGCCACAATCGCACCTTTGAATACGTTCTTGATCTCTACATTGCATTCATAGCTTCCCCCGATTGCTATAATTTCCACACCAATCGGATGCAGCTTCATATTGAGATACAGAACCACAAACTGTTCTCGGTCCAGCCCATCAAAAACCGGCTTTATTACTTCCACAATTTCTTCCGGAGCTGCAATGCCGGTCACTCTGCGCTCTTTCATTAAATCACGATCTTTTTCCAGCCGGACCCTGTATAGACTGATTCTCTGTGTATTTTTTTTGCTTTTTCCCCTTCGTCGCCTCTTCTCCCCATTATGTTTTAGCAAGCATCATTCTTTCCAACTGTAGCTATTTCTGCATTTCATAGCTCATGTCTTATCATCTTCATAAGTGATTGTCTATTATCTGTAGGAAAATAATCTTCCAACAATGATGATCAGGAATATGGATGGAACTGCTTGTATTCATGCGTATGCTTTCACTTATAATTATATTATAGGCAGATTACATGTTTTTTCCAATCTTTTTCTAACTTTATGGTCATTTTTCTGTATTCGTAGAATATTTTCCATATAATGTTTACGTTTACTAAGTAAACGTAAACATTATTTACATTCAGTTCTTTAGATGACACGATATATCACGAACTATTG